>JASJAY010000137.1 GCA_030066775.1 Planctomycetota bacterium | reverse complement strand
CGGTCGGCCGTGGAGCACCGTTCCTCGCAGATTCGCGGCCGCAAGCAGACGTCTGCCTCCAGCGTCCTGCTTGGATACGGCTCGTGGCTCATCCGGGTGAATGTCGCCGAGTCTGCCCCTGCTCGCGCAAGCCTGAACGTCTCGCGAACCCGTGACCTCGCGATGCGCTACTCGCGTCTCGCTTTCGGTCGCTTCGAAGCGGCCCGCCGCGCCGCGGCGCTGCCCACAGGCGCGACCGACGATCCGCCGTCAAAGCCGGAGAGGAGCGATCCGCCGCCGGCGCCGAACAGGGTCGATCAACGCGAGCGCGCCGGGTCCGCGACCCCTGCCGTTTCGCCCGAGAAAGCAGACCTGATCGCCGCCGCCGTGATCAGCATCCTGCTCGCAGCCGGCGTTTCGATCAGTGTCGCCACCGCGGTGGCGACCTCGATCGCCCAGGCGATTCAAGCCGGCATCGAAGTGACCGCCGAGGACATCGCCGACGCGATCGCCCGAGCCCGGCGGCAAGCGGGCGTCACGCGTGATGTCACGTTCTCCGGGGATGCGGCGCGCGACGTGCTGCGCGGCGGTACCGGCAGCCGCGTCGACGTTCCCGAGGGCGAGCGACACGACCTGGAGCTTTCGGATGCCAACCGCTCCGTGCGCGAGGGCTACCGGGGCGACCGCGGTCGCGTCGTCGGCATCGGGCCGATCATCACGGATGAAGATGGCAACATCACGGTCAGCGCCGACGTGGAGTTCGACCGCCCGGGCTCGGAGCTCACCGACCGGCAGCGTGATGCCGCGGGTGACATCAAGGACGAGATCGATCGCATCCTCCAACCGGATCCGGAGCCCGAGCCCACGCCTGAGCCCGAGCCCACCCCGGAGCCGGAGCCCACACCGGAGCCGAAGCAACCCGCACGCCCGGACCAGAGCTGGTTCGAGAGGACGGTGTGGGGCATCCAGCAGACGCTTCGCAATCCCGACGTTCAGACGGGCCAGGCCACGCGCGACGTCTTCCAGGACATCCTCGACACGGCCCGTCGCCGCGGCTTCGCAGACGAGCATGACCAGGCCGACCTGCAGGCCCTCCTCGAGCAAATGATGGGTCAGGAGCAGGCGGCGGCAGCGCGCACGGGCGGCCAGATCACCCGGGCGCAGGTCGGGCTGGGCCTGACGTACGTGGGGATCGGCGCCGCGACCGGCGGACTTGCCACCGCGGGCGCGGCGACCTACCTCGGTACGGGTGCCGTAGCCAGCAGCGCGATCGGAGGCGCGGTCGGGTCCGGTACCGTCACCCTTCGAGACGAGTGGAACCGGCGGAGTGGGGCCGACCTGCTCGTCCACACCGCGGTTGGAACGGCCTTTGGTGCTGCCGGGGGTGCGGCGGGCGCAGTCGCAGGCCGGGCCGCCACGGCGGTCGGCCGCGCCGCAGTGAACGGCGTCACCGGCGCGGTGGGCGGCGGCTTCGAGTCGATGGCGCACGATGTCGTCGACGACAAGGAGGTCGACTACGGCCGGGCCAGGCGGGCCGCCGCGCTGGGCGGTGCCACGGGCTTCCTCAGCTCCGGCATCGGCGACTACTTCGGTCCTTCCAGCGCGGCCGATGCGCCGGCCGGTTCCGCGTCGGCCCCGCTGCCAGACGGCCCGGCAGCGCCGGCCAGCACCGCACGTGCAGGAGACATCGACGTTCCCGCAGGCACGACGGCGGGGACGGCGGCCGACGCGCCGTCGACCCCTGTCCGGTCCGCGCCGGATGCGCCCGAGGGACCGGCCCCGCGGCCGGCGGCCACGACCGATCCGGAACCGGGTCCAACCCAGGTGCCGCCCGTTGAACCCGCGGCCCCGACCACGCCCGAGGCCCCCGCCGGCAGCACGTCCCAACCTGCGCCGGAGGCGCCCGAGGCACCCCCGCCGCCGCCTGCACCGGATCCGGATCCTGGCCCGAGTGCCGTTCCGCCCAGCGAGCCCGCGGCCTCGGCGACCGGCGCTGCGGACGCCGAGCCCACGGCCCACGCAAGCGGGGGTGCGACCGCTGAGGAGGTGCTCGCGTCCGCCCGCAACCAGGACCCCACAGACCCCGCGGGTCGCCACCTACGCGATGCGCTCGACCGGGCCGAGGCCAACGCGGCACGCCTGCGTCAGCAGCTCGAGGAACACGAGCGCCTGAGCCGCTTGGCGGGCGAGCGGGGCGAGCCGGCTCCGCAGCCGCCGGAGCTCGAGTCGCACTACCCCCACGAGGTCGACCACTCCGGGCCGGGCTTCCGGCGGCGCGCAGCCGAAGCGGGCCTGGAAGCACGCGAGCCGGCGCTACAGGCCGACTACATCCGTTCACCGGAAACGCAGCAGCAGATCGATGTGCTGCCGCCCCGATACGACGCACTCGACCGGCGCGTGCGCGAAGCATGGCGTCAGGTTGGCGGGGGCCGCGAGGCCTTCGAGCACGGAGAGTTCCGGCGGGCGCTTGCCGAGCAGGGCGTCAGCGACAAGGACTTCGGCGACTGGCATGAGCATGTCGTCCTCGGTGCCCCCATCCCCCCCAACACGGACGTGACCCGCTAGCGCATCCATGGCCGCCCTTCCATCACCAGGTGCCACATGACGACCTCTTCCGACACATCCACAGCCGCTCCCCCGAGAGGCGCGACGCCGCGCTCGTGGAGTGCGCGTGCGGTTGCATCGTTCTTGAAGCAACGCGACGTCACGCCGAGCGCGCTCTCGCCGTTCGCCGGCGCCGGCATGTGGCGGCTCGGGGATGCTCCGGATCGCGAGTCGCCCCTCTCCGAGGATGATGTGGCGATCCTCACGGCCCTTGCGAAACCGCGTGCGGCGCTCTCCATCAGCCGGATCTTGCCGGACGTCGTGCTCGCGTCGCAGTACTACGCGGTGCCCGCCGAAGAGGACGCATCGAGCATTGCAGAATGCCATGTGGATGCGGAGCACCGCGTCGTGGTTACGCCGGACTGCGGCGTGTCCGCAATCTGTCGCGAGCTGGCGGCACTGCTCGCTGTGCAAAGCGATCGGGCGTCCCTCGATCTCGCCCCGCTCCAGCTATCGAGCGACGGCCTTTGGACGTGGGCCGCCACGCTCGACTTGATCCGAGGCGGCATGTTGGTCACGCTCTTGGAGCGCAGCGTGCCCACCTCCTTCACCTTCCGCGTCGAGGACCTGCACGGCTCCCTGAAGTCAGCCATCGAAGCGCCCGACTTGCGCTGGATGACGCCCTTGATGGCCGAGGCGCTCGAGGCGCCCCCCGTTGCCCCGGCGCCTGTCTTCGAAGCCGGTGCGGAGGAATTGCTCGGACTAGGCCTGCTCGAGCGCACCGACGATGGGCAGCTGCGTCCCCTCGAAACCCTCGTCGGCATGGCCGCCGACCTGATGACGCCCCTCCCGGCTGTCGTGACGCAGGTCCGAGGTGGGCGCGCGACGCCCGCCTGGGAGCGCACACTCACCCTGCGTGGACGATCCCTCTGGCAGATTCGCCGCGCGCCTTCCGGTGATCGGTCGACGCCGTACGAGCTGGCCTCGATCGACGGAACCCAAGCCATCCAGAGCTGGGTTGAGTGCCTCTGCGGGAGCGCGGCGCCGTCCTCCCACGAAGCCGCAGCCGAGCGCGGTGCGACGCCCGACAGCCTGCTACAGCCATCCGCATCGAAGGCACCACCGGAATCCGCTGCGGTTGCGAAACCGCAGCGCAAGCCAAGCCGCCCGGCACGGAAGCGACGCGCGAAGACCGGGCGTCGGCGATCGCGCGGATTCCCGTTTCTCATAGCGACCCTCGTACTGCTCGTTGTGATCACCGTGCTGTTGATCGCGTACGCCAAGGACGTGCCACTGGATCGGGGCGCGAACGGTTCCGGGACGTCGGCGGGGCGGCCGCAGGCTGTCCTCAACCTCTTGCTGCGTGAGTTCGAGCGGCAGCACGCCATGCGGCTGTCGACGGATCAAATCGGCTACGAGCGGATGGAGGAGCAGGCGCAACGGGCGGCGGACCGCAACGCTCAGGGCGAGTCGTACGACGTCAACTTGCCGTTCATCACCGTCGATGACAACGGCGACCCCATTCACTTCAGGTTCCAGGTCAGACCTGACATGCGGTGAGACCGGTCCGTGTCGCTTCGCTAGTCAGGGTCGCGTAGGCCTTCGACCACGAAGTTGAGCAGCAGCCGCTGGTGGGCCATGACCCCGGCGAGGTTGCCCATCTGCTGGTACGCCTGCGGCAGCACGTGGAGCACGCGGCCCTTGCCCCGGGGGAACGTGACGGCGGCGACGGGGCCCCGCTTGAACTTCGTGGCCAACGCCTCGATCTCGACGAGGACGACGCGTCCCTTCACCGGGCGCGGGCCGATGGTCACGTCGAATGCGGCATTCTCGAGCCACCACTTGGGCTTCACGCCCGGCAGGAAGACGCCACGCAGGAGGGGGTGGTCTTTCGCCGTCGCGACCGCGCGCGGCACCAGGACCATCTCGGGGATCGGGCCCTGCGGACCGCGGCTCTTGAGCGCCCCCGGTACGATCTCCTCGAGCACGTGAACCACGGACCAGTCCGTCGTGAGGAGGTACCCGCCGCGCTCCACGAAGGACCGGAGCTGGCGCATCACGCGCTTGCGGTTCGCGCCGCGCACGCCCTCGCCGCTGGTCCACACGACGACGCGGGGACTGCGGAACGTCTCGGTATGGGTGCGGTCTTCATCGCGTCGGCGATACGACACGCGCAAGGCGTCGAGCACACGTGAGGCGTGATCGAACGCGCCCTCGACGACGAGCACTGCGTCGGGCTTCGCGGTTGTGAGCACCTGGACCGCTGACGGATCCTGGATGGCCAGGAGCCGGCGCACGTGTGCCCCGGCAAGTCGGCAGACGAGGTGCGCGTTCACCTTCGTAAACGGAGCTTCGAGCTTCGCCTTCTCGATGCCCTGGTCGACCACGAGCGCCTCGACGGCTGCCTCGAGCTCGGGGGTGGCAAACGCTGCGCGCGCACTTCGGCACGCGTTGCGGTAGCCCACGCACAGGCCGCGTGCGCGCGTGCGCAACGACGGACCGTCGTCCGTAGCCTTCGCCCCGAGACCGCGCAGCTGCTCGTAAACGGCCTCGGTGTCGGCGGCGGCCTGCGCCCACGCGTCGAGGGCCTGCTTCCGAGCAGGAGCCAGTTCGAGCGCCTCCGGTCGGTCGCTCCGGGTCGAGGCCCCATCGACGAGCACGAAGGCGAGCACCTCGGCCCAGCGTGCATCCTCCGACGCGGTCTTCGCAGCCTCGAGTCGCTCGACGGCCGCTTGCGTTCTCTGGAAGTGCGCGACGACGCGGATCTCGTAGTTGCGTTGGGCTTCCGTTGGCTCGGCGCGCGCAATGCCGCCGAGGACGAGGAGCGTCAGCCCGACGAGTACGGCCCGCATGTGATCAGCCTCCCCGCTTCGCCTTGATCACGGCCCACGCTTCATCATGCAGCGCCTGCACCGTCGGGGTCTGGACGCTCGGCTCGAGCGCGAGCAGCGACTTGAGACGAACCATCCAGTAGCCCGCTCGCTTGAGGTTGCCCTCGCGCGCGTAGGCCAGCGCCAGGAAGGCGATCGCCTTGCCGTGCAGGTCCGTGCCGTGCGGGTCCATCGTGATCGAACGATCCATGTAGCCCCGGACCGGCTGACGCTTCAGGCGGTGCTTGGCGGCGCCGACGATCACGTACGCCTCGGGATGGTGCAGCGCGCGTAGATCGGCGAAGCGCAGATAGCCCTCGCCGACCGTGTGGATCCGTTCGAGAAGCTCAGAGTCCGCGTCCGGTTGGATCAACACCCGCCACGCCCAGTCCTTCCAGCCCGTGAATGAGTCGCGGCGCGCATGGAGCAGGCGCAGCGCCGCCTCCCGATCGGCATCGGAGAGCTCGGCATCGACCTGGGCGGCGTCGATCGCGCGCGTGACGTCGCCGCCGTGCGCCTCGAGAAGGCGCTCGACGATCGGGGTGACCGCTTGCCGCCGCTCGCGCGCACGCCGCAACGGCTCGAAGCGCTCGACCGCGGACTGGACCCCGGTCGTACGCATCGTGCGATCCGAGCTGCAGGACACGAGCGTCCTACCGCCGTTGCCGAACTCGAGCCCGTTGACCCAGCTCTTGTGCATGGCGAACGTCGAGACGGCCTGGCCCCGGACCCAGTCCCAGATGACGACGTTGGCGTTGCGCGAGGCGGTGGCCAGCCGCGTGCCGTCGGGATGGAACGCGACGCACTGCACGACCTCGGTGAAGAGCCCGAGCTCGGGATCCGGTTCGGTGAGCGTGCGCAGCGTCTCCCCGGTCGTCGCATCCCAGAGCCGGATCGTCTGGTCTGCCGACACGGAGGCGAGCACACTGCCGGCCGGGTGGAAGGCCAGCCCGCGCACCTCGCCCTCGTGCCCCGCGAGCTCGGCCCGCACCGTCCAGGTGGCGGCGTCGAGGATCCGGATCACGCGATCGCTGCCCGCGACGGCGAGCAACCCTTGCGACCCCACGGCGATGGTGCGCAGGAGCTTCTCGGAGATCGGCACCTCGTGGAGACGCGCACCGGACTCCGGATCCCAGACCGAGAGGACGCCGTCGGCGCCCGCACCCATGAGCGCGCCGCCGTCCAGCGTGAAGGCCAGCGCCTGGACCGCGCCCTTGGGGCCCGTGAGGCGATGCACGACCTCGCCATCGGCGAGGCGGCGGATCTGGATCGTGGGCGGGCGCGCGGTGTCCGCGCTGGCGAGGTAGGCCCCGTCGGGGCTGAAGGCGACGGCCATGACCCGTCCGACGTGCTGCGGCCACGCGCGCACGAGCTCGCTCGTCTCGATGTTCCACAGGCGGACGATGCCCCCCCACTCGCCCGTAGCCACCAGAGGCCCGTCCGGCTGCACGGCGAGCGAGATCAGCGACGAGACCTCGGTCGGGAAGACCTGCACGTCGGGGCCGGCGTACGGACTCCACTCGCGGATCGTGCCGGCCAAGGACGCGGTCACGAGCCGCTGGCCGCTCGGGTGGAAGGAGACGGCGCGCACCACGCGACCGTGGTGCCATGGATCCGGACGCACGTTGTGCTCGACGTCCCACAGGCTGAGCATGCCGTTGCCGTGCACGGTGGCCAGGAGCGGCTCGCTCGGTGATGCGGCGACGCTCCAGACGGACGCCTCGTGGGGCAGGACGCGGTGCAGCGTGCCGCCGTCCACGTGCAGCACGTGGACAGCGCCTTCCCGCGCGGCCGCAGCGACGTACCGATCCCCGACGAAGGCCACCTCGTACAGGCCGCGAGACGACGCCTGCGCCGTCCACAGCTCACGCCAGTCGTCCGTGTCGAAGAGCGAGAGCCGGCCGTCGAGGCGTCCCACCGCCAGGAGGGACCCGTCCGCATTCACCGCGACGTCCCGGATCTTGCTCTCCACGGAGACGGCCGCGACCTCACGGAACGTGCGGGCGTCCAGCACGTGCACCTGGCAGTCCTCGCTGCCCACGTAGAGCCACGCGCCCTCCGGGTCGTAGCAGACGCCGTGGAACGGTTCCGTCGAGCCCCGGTGGAAGATGCGCTCCCGGCTCGGCCAGTCGAAGACCCGCACGTATGTTCCATGCGTGGCTGCGATGTGCGTGCTGTCCAGGCTCCATGCCAAGTGGTGTGCGCCGGACTTGAAGGTGTGGACGCGCTCACCGGATTCGTGGTCGAAGATGTGTACGCCAAAGTGGCTCCCGACCGCGAACCAGCGGCCGTCCGGGCTGTGCGCGACGGCGTACGCCGCGTACGGCGAGAGGCTCTGGAACGTGCGCAGGCCGGGCTCGAGTCGGCTTTGGAGCAGCTGCCACTCCCACCCGCGGAACTCCTCGGGCGCCTGCGCGAGGAGCCGTCGGGCACGGGGCAGGTCGCCGTCGCGCAGCGCCGTCTCGGCGGCGGCGATGTTGGCCGCGTAGTGCTCGAGGCGCGCCTGGACCTCCTTCTCCTTGACGCTGACCACGTAGAACACGGCGCCCGCGACGAGCAGCACGATCGAGAGGGCGATCGTGGCGGCCAGCGGACGGTGGCGTCGGATCGTGGCGCGCAGCATGTAGGCGAGGCTCGGCGCGCGCGCCGAGATCGGACGGCCTTCGAGGTAGGCGCGTAGGTCGGCCGCGAGCGCGTCGGCCGTCGGGTAGCGCATCTCGGGATCGCGCGCGATCGCCTTGTGCACGATCGTCGCGAGGTCCTCGGGAATCGACGGGTCGCGCGAGCGCAGGCGCGGCGGCGACTCCTGGGTCACCTTCTTGATCAAGGCCGCGCGATTCGACTCGTCGTAGGCCGGTGCCGCGCACAGGAGCTCGTAGAGCGTGAGCCCCAGGCCGTACACGTCGCCGCGCACGTCGTAGACGCCCGTGAAGCACTCCGGCGCCATGTAACGCAGCGTGCCGACGAGATCGCCCGTTCGCGTGAGGCCGTCGGACTCCTCCTGCCGGCAGAGCCCGAAGTCGGCGATCCACGCGCGGCCGCCCCCGTCGAGCATGATGTTGGAGGGCTTGATGTCGCGATGCAGCACACCGCGCGCGTGCGCGAACGCCAGCGCTTCGGCCGCCTGCAGCGCGATCCGCACGACGTTCATGCGGTAGCGGCGGCGGCCCGCGCGCGATCCGGGATCGACGGGGACGGGGACCGGTTCGGGGGCCGCGGCCGCAGGCGTCGGCTCGGTGCCGACCGCGGACGAGCCGTCGTCGAGGTCGACGGCGAACAGGCGTGCAGCGGCGCCGGACCCGCTCGACGGCGCGTCGTCCGCCGAGGCGTCGAGCAGCGCGCGCGTCTCCTCCATCACCTCGTCGAG
>JASJAY010000136.1 GCA_030066775.1 Planctomycetota bacterium | reverse complement strand
GGCGGGCGCCCGCCGCCCCACAGAGCCCAGAAAATGGCGATTCGCCTCCGCCGAACGTTCGGCAGACCGGCCAACTGTCGACGATGAAACCCGGTACCGGATGTCGGCCGACGTGAGACGACTGTGCCTGGTACCGGATGGCGCTAGCTGCGGATGCGGTCGACCTCGCCGGCGAGGACGCGCTCGAGGCGGGTGGTGAGGCGGCCGGTGCGCAGGTCGCGGACGGATGGGGCCGAGCCGAGGCGGTAGCGGCGGATGACGGGCCCGGTCGCGTCGTCCGGAGCGGGCACCGTGGCGCCGACGCGGGCGGCGAGGAGCGGGAGCAGGCGCTCGACGGCCTCCTGCTTGGGTCCCGTCGTCCAGACGTTGACCGAGCGCAGCGTCGGCACGTGCAGCAGGCTCAGCTCGAGGTCGGGCTTCTTCAGGAGGCGCCCCCCCACCCGCTGGAGCTTTCGGCTCTCGATGCGCACGTCGCGCGTGGCGAGGGCCGTCTCGTCGGCGTCCGCGGCGAGGACGGCGACGCGCACCAGCTCCTGGTTGGCGTTGCGCCGCGCCGGGCTCGGATCCTTGGAGGGCCGCAGGAACTGGTGCAGCCCCGCCTCCTCGAGCAGCACGCTCATCGCCCCCACGCCCGAGACGAGCAGCGTGATCGAGTCCTCCGGCGGCTCGCCGCCGCGCACGTCCGAGAGCACCTCGGCCTCGAGGCGGTTGCGCTTGGCAAACGCGCGGTACATCCGCGCGAGGCGCTCGACGGCGTCGATGTCGTCACCCGTGAGCTTCACCCGCGTGATCGTGACGAACGCGTCGGCCATGAGGTGCGGATCGGTGCAACCGAGCAGGTGCACCAGCCTTCGCTGCTCGCGCTCCAGCTCGTCGAGCCGCTCGATGAGGCCGCGGGTCGCGGTGCGGGCGCGGAAGACGTGTCCGTGGCTGTCGCGCACGCGGCGCTCGAGGGTGTCGATCGCGGTGAGCAGGCCCTCCGAGCGATGCACCTCGTCCATGTCGCGGGCCGCGCGCGGACGGTCGTCCCAGAAGTCCGGCGCCTTCGCGCGCTCGAGCAGCTCGCGCCGATGCGCACGCAAGGACTCGGCGGGCTCCAGGATCTGCGGCAGCTGGTCACGCATGGCGTCGATGCGCTCGCGCAGCGCCGACAGCTCCGGCGTGAGCTCGTCGTCCGTCGGCGGCGCGTCGACGTCGACCTCCGCGTCCGGCTTCTCGATCTGCACGTGGATGCCGTTGCCCTGGGCCACGACGCGTAGGATCGACTCGGGCGGCACGCTGCCGTGGGCGATGGCACGCGCCACGGGAAGCAGCACGTAGCGCTCGACCGTGCGCTTGAGCGGGCGGGCGCCCAGCGCCGGCGAGTAGCCGCGCTGCAGCAGGAAGGCGAGCACGCTCGGATCCACGTCGACCGAGAGGCGCCGGCGCGCGATGCCGCTGCGCTCGAGCACCTTGACGACCTCGCGCCGCGCAATGCGCTGCGCCGTCTCGACCGAGAGCTGGCGGAAGTGCACGACAGCGTCGAGGCGCCCGATGAACTCGGGGCGGAACACCTGGCGCAGCGCGCGCTGCGTCTGCTCCGGATCGGGCGGCGGCGGCACCTTGCCGCCGAACCCGACTGCGGCCTCCGTCTGGATCTTCGATCCGACGTTGGAGGTCAGGATGAAGATCGCGCGCCGGAAGTCGCTCGTGCGGCCGTGGGCGTCCGTGAGGCGACCCGCGTCGAAGATCTGCAGGCAGAGGTCGAAGACGTTCACGTGCGCCTTCTCGATCTCGTCGAGCAGGATCACGGCGAAGGGATCGTCCCGCACCGAGGCGGTCAGCAGTCCGGGCTGATCGCCTGTGCCGATCAGGCGCTCGAAGGCCGCGTACGTGGCGTACTCGCTCATGTCGAAGCGCTTCAGACGCGACGCGTCGCCGAAGAGCAGCTCGGCCAGCGCACGCGCCAGCTCCGTCTTGCCGACGCCCGTCGGCCCGACGAAGAGCAGCACGCCGTAGGGCTTGGCCGGGTCCGTGAGGCCCGCCTTGATCAGCGTGACCAGGTCGACGACCGCGTCGAGCGCCTCGGGCTGGCCCATCACGCGGTCCTCGAAGAACTGGCGGACCTTGGGCAGGTTCAACGGGACGCGATCGTCGAGGATGGAGATCGGCACGCCCGTCGACTGGGAGATGTGCGCGAGGATCTCGCTCTCGTCGAGCTCGCTGCCGGGCGGATGTCCTTCGAGCACGCGGCGCAGCAGGCCCACGGAGCGGCCCGGCTGCTCGGTCCCCGAGAGGTAGAACGCCGCCAGCTCCATCAGCCGGTCGATCGTGAGCTCGTCGATGGTCTGGCCCGCGTCGGCGCAGACGGCGCGCACGATCCCGCGCGTGATGTCGTCCGTCGCGGACTGGAACTCGACGCTCGTGAACAGTCGCTGCGCCGAGGGCTCGCGCCCCGTGCCGCCGGCCCATGCGCGCGGCGTGCTCTCCGCAAGGATGGCGACGTCGCCGTTCTCGATCGAGGGAAGCAGCATCGAGGCGACGTTCGTGTCCGACGCGCTGCTGCGACCGACCTGTCCCAGCTCATGCGCGTTCGGCACGTAGAGCACGACCTGCTTCGGGCGCTTCACGGCCTTCACGAGCGTGTCGACCTTCGTCTCCCACTCCCCCAGCCACTTGGTGCCCGCGAGGATCTCGCTCGGCGCCACGCGCACCACGTGCCAGGCACCGTCCGGATGCGCCGCCAGGCGATGGGTCAGCTCGTGCACGAACGCGGTCTTGCCCGTGCCCGGCTCGCCGAGGAGCACGACGGCACGCGGCGCTTCGCCCGTGAGGATGTCGACCACGTGGTCGTAGGCGGAGGTGTCGCCATGCGCGCGCGGCAGCCGGCCCGTCTCCGCCTCGCCGGTCAGATGCGTGCCCACGCGGTTCAGCGACGCGGGGTCGACCTGGCGCTCGACCTGCGAAGCGGCCCACGCAAAGAGCTTCGCGAAGCGGCGCTGCCCGAGCGAGTCGAGGCGGTCGCGGCAGACCTCGAGCCCCGCGACGTCGGGGCGCGGCATCGTCTCGGCGAAGCCGCCCTCACGACCGAGCCACGTCTCGAGCGCCTCGGCACACGCCCGCGCGACGTCCATGTCGCTGTCGTAGCAGAGCGCACGCAACAGCGCCGCCGCGGCGGTCGAGTCCTCCGTTTGCGCAAGGCCGCGGGAGGCGGTCTGGCGCACCTCCCAGTGGCCGTCGTCCTCGAGCATCTCGAGCACGCGCGTGGCGAACGCGGTGCGATGCACGGCGGCCCCGACGGCCGCCTTGCGCACGGTGCCCTCCTCGTCGCCGAGGAGGATGAGCCCGTCGGCCTCCTCGATCGGCCAGGCCGGGTCACGCTTCCATGCGTTGGCGACGCCGCTGCGCACGAGCGGTGCCTCGTCGCGCACCAGCTCGCTCACCAGCGCCAGGAGCTCCGACTCTTCGCGCCCGCCCAGCGCGAAGGCGACCGCCATGCGCAGGGTGTCCTCGGGCGCACGGCCGAGCTCGAGCAGCAGCGTGACCGTTGCCGGCAGGCGGCGCAGGTACTTGCTGAGCGTGGCGGCCTCATCGGGCCCGCCTTCGCGGGCCTTCGTGATGAGCGCCGCGAGCTGGGGATCGGTCGCGTCGCGGGTCATGGGCGCCAGATCCTATCCGGCATCGACGCGCCCCGAGTCGCTGCATTTGCGCGAGCCGCGTACCGTCTCGGCGATGACGAGCGCTGTCGACACGATCCTCAGGGAGCAGTTCGGCCACGAGGCCCTCCGGCCGCTGCAGGCGCAGATCATCGAGCGCGTGATGGGCGGCGGCGACGCGCTCGTGGTCATGCCCACGGGCTCGGGCAAGAGCCTCTGCTACCAGCTGCCCGCCCTGGCCCTGCCGGGGCCCGGGATCACGCTGGTCTTCAGTCCGCTGATCGCGCTGATGGAGGACCAGGTCAGCGCCCTGCGCGCCAAAGGCATCCGCGCGCAGTACATCAACAGCACGCTGAGCCGGAAGGAGCGCGAGCGCCGCTACGTGCAGGTCGGCGACGGCGCGTTCGACCTCGTCTACGCCACCCCCGAGCGCATGAAGAAGGAGGCGTTCGTCGAGGCCCTGGCGCGTGTCGAGGGCGGCGTGAAGCTCCTCGCCGTGGACGAGGCGCACTGCATCACGAAGTGGGGTCACGACCTGCGCCCGGCCTACCAGCAGGTGGGCCGCTTCCGCGAGCAGCTGGGCACGCCGCGCACGATCGCGCTGACGGCCACGGCCACCCAGGAGGTCCGCGCGGACATCCGCAAGACGCTGGGCCACAGCGTCGAGTCCATGCCGCTGTTCTCCGAGTCGATCGACCGGCCCAACCTCGCGATCGAGGTCAAGGAGGTCTGGGACGACGCAGAGAAGGTCACGGACATCAAGCGCATCGCGCGCGGCCTCGAGGGCACCGGCATCGTCTACTTTGCGCTGATCAAGGACCTCGACCGCATGGCCGGCGAGCTGCGCCGCGCCCTGCCCGAGCGCGAGATCGTGATCTATCACGGTCGCTTGCCGCCCGAGGTGAAGAAGAAGATCTACGACCGCTTCATCGCCGCCACGCCCGAAGACGGCCTGCTGCTGCTCGCGACCAACGCCTTCGGCATGGGCGTCGACAAGCCTGACATCCGCTTCATCGTGCACGCCCAGGTGCCGGGCAGCGTCGAGGCGTACTACCAGGAGATCGGCCGCGCGGGTCGCGACGGGCTGCCGTCACGCTGCGTCTTGCTCTACTGCCAGGACGACCTGGCGATCCAGCGCGAGTTCACCGAGTGGATGAACCCGCCGGTGCGCCTCATGCGTGAGACGTCACAGGTCCTGGAGGCCAGCCCGCACGCCGACTTCGACGTGGACGAGATGATCCTGGAGGTCGTCGGCAAGCGCCGCAGCGATCGGCGCATGGAGTACGTCGTGATCGAGCTGCGCGATCTCGGCGTGATCGAGCCCACGGGCATCGAGGACCGCTTCCGCTTCGTGCGTCCGCTCGAGCCGCACGAGATCGACGAGACCGGGGTCGACGAGAAGAAGCGCCGCGACCTCGAGCGTCTGCTGCAGGTCGTGCAGCTGGTTCGCGCCGACGATCCGAAGCAATACGTGCTGGACTACTTTGCCCCCTACGAGGACGTGTAGGCCGCAAGCCCGCTGCGTAGCGCTCCACACAGGAATGCGCGATGGCTCGCAGGCCAGTCACCCCCGTGCGCATCCCCGCGCGTCCATTCGCGTGGATGCACCGAGTTCGCGCAGTCGCCACCCGCTCGCGCGAAGTCCGTGTCCTCGACGACGGGCCCGCCGTTTGCGTGACCACCGGCGGAGTGGGAGGCACGCAAGCAGACTCGACCTCCCCGGGAGACTCGCATGCGTCGCACTCTGGGCTGGTCAGCCGCCTCACTCACCCTGCTCGTCTTCGTCGTCGGCCTCGCCACGATGTTCGCCACGGCACCCGTGATCCGGGCAGAGGACCCGGACGACGAGCACGGCTGCATCTCCTGTCACGAGAAGCTGAACCCGGGCCTCGTCTCCCAGTGGCGTCAGAGCACACACGCCACGGCGCCGGACCCGGTCTCCTGCGAGGCGTGTCACGGGGACGCGCACACGACCAACGAGGACGCCCACGAGGCCAAGGAGGCCACGCCCAAGGTCTGCGGGGAGTGCCACGAGAAGCAGGTCGAGCAGTTCAAGAAGGGCAAGCACGTGCTCGCCGAGGCCTCGGCCAACGCGATTCCCATGATGGGCCAGCAGCCCAAGGTGGTGCAGGAGATGGCCTGCACCGGCTGCCACGACGTCGGACAGACACGGGAGGACGGCAGCGTGGGGCGCTGCGACGCATGCCACACGCGCCACCTGTTCTCCGTCGAGGAAGCGCGACAGCCCGAGGCCTGTGAGACGTGTCACATGGGCGAGGACCACAGCCAGTACGAGATGTGGAGCTCCTCGAAGCACGGCGTGATCCACCACATCATGCCCGAGAAGGGGCGCGCCCCCGTCTGCCAGACGTGCCACATGCAGGACGGCGACCACGGCGTGATCACGGGCTGGGGGTTCCTGGGGCTGCGGCTGCCGGTGCCGGACAAGCAGTGGACCGACGACACCATGACGATCGTGAAGGCGATCGGCCCCTGGGGTCGCGATGAGGAAGGCATGGCGGCGCGCGTCGGCGCGATCCAGGCCCTGAAGCTGGCAAGGCTCGACGATGAGACCTTCCAGAAGCTCCGCACGAAGATGCTGGACACGTGCACGACCTGCCACGCGCGCTCGTATGCCGAGAAGCACCTGAAGCAGGCGGACGAGGTCATCCGCGAGACGACCCATCTGCTGGCGAAGGCCGTGCGCGTGGTCGAGGCGCTGTACGCCGAGGGGATCCTGCCGGAGACGGCCGACGGGCCCAAGCACCCGGACCTGCTCCTGTTCTACGACTCGCCGACGGAGATCGAGCAGGAGCTGTACCGCATGTTCCTGTTCCATCGCCAGAAGGCGTTCCAGGGCGCGATCCACGCCAATCCCGACTACATGCACTGGTACGGGTGGGCCAAGATGAAGTCGTCGATGCAGCGCATCGAGGCGTTGGCCAAGGAGATGCGCAAGGCCAAGGAAGCCAAGTAGCACTCGACTGGCTCGAGGCGGACCGAGGCTTGGCTCCGACCCCGGCAACGGGTATGCCCTAGCCGTGCAGCACGTCGTCGACTGGATCGCCTACGCCGTCTTGCGTCTCGGAGAGACGCTCGTGCGTGCCCTGCCGCCGGAGGCCGCGATGCGCCTCGCGGAGGGGCTGGGCACGGCGTGGTACTGGATCGACGGCCGCCGGCGGAAGCGCGCGGCCGAGAACCTGCGCGTGGCGTTCGGCGCGACCGAGGACGCACGAGCGCGGCGTGCCGCGGTCCACGCGGTGTTCAAGCACCTCGCGCGCACCCCCGTGGAGCAGCTCTTCGCGCCGCGGCTGCTCGGCACGCCGGGACAGATCCGGCGGCGCGTCCGGCTGCGCGGTGAGGTCGACGCGTTTCGCGAGCAGATCGCGTCAGGGGACGCGGCGCTCTTCGTCGAGGGGCACCTCGGCAACTGGGAAGTCGGCGCGCACCTCCTGGCCGGCCTGGGTGCCCGCTGCGCCGTGATCGTGCGCAGAATCGACAACCCGCACATCGACCGGCTCGTGCGGCGCGAACGCGCGGCGTACGGCCGCATCATCACGCGCAACGGGGCGCTCAAGGAGACCCAGGAAGCGCTAGCGCAGGGCATCTGGGCCATCCTGGCCGCCGACCAGAATGCGGGCCGCAAGGGCATCTTCGTTCCGTTCTTCGGCCTGGCCGCGGCGACGCACACGACGCCGGCCTGGATCGCGTACACGCAGCGCGTGCCGCTCTTCATGGCGGCGTGCCTCAGGCAGCCGGGGGGCGCCCTCGTCTACGACCTGCACGTTGCGCGGCTCGACCTGCCGGAGGGCAGCGAGCCCGAACACGTCGAGCAGCTGGTGCGTGCCTCCCTCGAATGCCTCGAGACATGGATCCGCCTCGATCCGCCGCAATACAACTGGCTGCACCGCCGCTGGAAGGACCGCCCCGAGGGCGAGGTGCCGGGCCCCCACCTGCCCCAGTACGACCACCACCGGCCGCCGCCGGTCAGGTGATGCGGCGCGTCGTCGCGAAGTGCACCTTCGCGACATCGGGCAGCTCGGCGGTACCGAAGGCGCGTACGAACTCGCGACCCGCGCGCAGCACGGGATTGCCCGCGCCCGGGGGGAACGCACAGCCGTACTCGTGCTCGAGCTGCTTCAGCCCCTCGACGAACGCCGCGCGCGCGAGGATGCTCGCCGCGGCGACGGCGGGATCGGCCTCCGCCTTCGTGCGCGTGACGAGCTTCGTATCCCGCGGCAGGCGACCACGCAGGCCGGCGTCGCGGTTCGCGAAGCGGTCGATCAGGACCGTCATGCCCACCGCGTCGTCGCCGGCCTTCTCCAGCAGGGCACGCACGCAGCGACCGTGGAGCTCTTCGAGCAAGCGGTTGAGATTGCCCGTCTCGCGATACGCCTCGTTGTAGACCGCAGGCGCCATCGCGATGACGTGCCCCCGCTCGAGGGCTTCGAGCTTGCCCGCCATGCGCTGGATGCCGGCGTCCGACAGCCGCTTGCTGTCCGTCACGCCGATCTCGCGCAGTGTGTCGACGTCGTCTTCGACGAGATGCCACGCGGCCACGACCAAGGGACCGAAGTAGTCGCCCTTGCCGGACTCGTCGCCGCCGATGCGCGGGAGGCCCAGCTCGAACGGATCCGGTCCGCTCACCGCGGGACCCGACGCGCTCGCCTTGGGGGCATGTCCGAGTGCAGCGCCCAGGTCGTCTGCGGCCTTCCCGCCGAGCACGACCTTGAAGCCCTTCTTGCCGTGGTAGCAGCTGAGCGTGGCCTTGGTGTTCACGCCCTGAACGAACACCACCAGACGTCCGTAGGGAATGGTGCGTTCTTCTGCGACCGTCCAGCCGGCGGCCTCGGCACGCTCGACGAGACCTCGGACGCGTTGGGCGAAATCGTTCACGCACGGAGGCTACGCGTGTCCCGGTTCGCGCCAAGCGATTCGTTCCGGATCCTTGGCCATCCGGCTTTCATGAGCCCATGCAGAACGGCTGGACCGGCGGCCAGTACAGCTTCGTGCGCATCGTCCTCGCTGCGTTCCTCGGCGGTCCCTTCTTGGGCTGGGGCATCCTGGGTCTGTTCATGGCGCCCGACCTCGGCGCCGCGCTGCCGCAGCTGATCGCCTGCTTCGCGGGCTTC
>JASJAY010000135.1 GCA_030066775.1 Planctomycetota bacterium | reverse complement strand
CCTTCGCCGGCGGCGTCGGCGAGCGCGGCCTCCTCGGCCTCCTTGCGCGCCGCCTCGATGGCCTCGCGCTGCTCCTTCGCCTCCTGGGCTTCCGCGCCGATGGTGATCGGCTCGCGCCGCAGCTGCGGCACCTTCTGGGCCAGGGCGGTCAGGCGCTCGTCGATCCAGCGGCGGCCGTAGCGGACGACCAGGAAGCTGACGACGATCATGCCCAGCAGCAGGAGCAGCGGCAGCCACTTCGCGCGAAGGAAGGTGCCGGCGTGCTCCTCGCCTTCGAGGCCGAGCCACTCCGAGACGTCTCGGGCCCCCCGGCCAAAATCGCGTCCTGCCTCACGCAGCTGCCCGGTGCCGAGGGTGCGGTCCTTGCGGTTCTTGAAGCTGCGAACGCCTAGGCGCTCCAGCTCATCCATCCAGCCGGTGAGCAGAGCAACGCGGCCGGCAATCTGGGAGCGCTTCTCTTCGATGGCCGTCAGGCTGTCGGCGAACGCCGAGCGCATGCGCTCGAGGATCTGGGGATAGGCGGTGTGCCAGAGCACCTCCGGCCTCGGCGGGATCCGCTTGCGCACGTCTGCCATCAGGGCATCGAACGCGTCCGTGCTGAGGTCGGCCGCATCGACGTCGCGCAGCGCCGACTGGAGCTTGCGAATCGTGTCGTCCGCCGCGGCGTAGTGCTCGGCCACGAGGTCGGCGTCGAACCCCGGCTCCGGGAGCTTCTCGCGGACGAGCACGATGAAGCTCTCGTTGAGGTCCTGGCTGCCGGGATCGCGCACACTCGCGAGCGGGTCCACCGGCGTCTCGGGCGCCGCGACCTCGGCTCCTTCTGCCGGAGCGCCAGCCTCCGCGTTCGTCGGGGGAGCGGCGAGCGCGGGATCGCGAGCGACCTCCACGTCGGTCTTGCCGGCCGCGCGCGCCTCGAGCGTGCGGCGCAGCTTCACGATGGTCGTCAACCGCTCGTTCGCCGCAAGCATGCTGTCGACGGCGGCCATGTAGTCGGCGATGACCGCGCGCTGCGCGGCCGTCACGCCCTCCCGGTCCAGATCCGCACGCACCACGGCCCGGTCCGCGCGCAGGTCCTCCGCCTGGATGCGCAGCTCGGCGAGCTGCGTCTCGCGCCGCGTGCGGCTCTGGGCGTCGACGTAGCGTTGCAGCGAGCCCTCCGCGAGGACGACCTCCTCGCCCGCGAGCGCGAGGGCTCGGCGCAGCTGCTTCAGGCGTGCCTCCGCGCGCACCGCCGTGATGTAGAGCAGACGCAGCTCCTGCTGGGCGGCGCGCTCTTCGAGCTGCGTGCGCGCGAGCTGGCGCTTGAACTCCGTCTCCTCGTCAGGGGAGCAGTTCTCGCACTTGCCCGTCCACTCCTCGATCTCGAAGCCCTTCTGGCCCACCTCGCGCTGCCAGTCGCGCTGCGCTTGCGCCATGAGGTCGAATGCCTCGAGGACGGCGTCGATGCGCGCTTGCAGGCGCTGCTTCTCCGCTCGGAAGTCCTCGAGGCGCCTGCGGCGAACCTCGACGTCCGCGTCGCTCACGAGGCTCGGCACGGTCTGGTCGGCGAGCGCCTCGCGCCGCACGGTCACCTGCAGCTCGCGCCACGCGACGTAGTCGCGGGACTCCATCCAAGAGAGCTCGTCGGGACGGGCAAGCGGGAAGCGCCAGTTGTCCGGGCCCGGCTTGGTCCCTACCTCTGCCCAGAGCAGGTCGATCCCGTCGAGTCGGATGACCGACCCTGCCGGTCCCGTCCCGTCGGCCAGACGGATCTGGAGCGTGCCGTACACCAGGGCCGTGCGCTGGACCTCGTCGAGCTGTGCAGGATCGGCCGGCGGGGTCGCGGCGATGTCGAGCGGGTCGGCGTCCACGCGCAGGAGCTGGAACGCCGGCTTCTTCGCATCGCCGCCCTCGTTCGTGGGCACGGGCAGCGCGAGGACCGCCTCGCGGATGCGCTTGCCCTCGCCCTCGGCGTCGAAGGGCGGGTCGCCCTCCTTGGCCTTCTCCTCGTACGCGGTCCTGGCCTTGCCGAGACGGGTCCCGACCTCGGCCTCCCGCCACGCCTGGACCTGCGCGAGGTCGGCGTGCCGCTCGCGCGGCAGCAGACCGCCGATCACCCAACGATGGAAGCGCGCGCCCTGCCGGATGAGGCCCTGCGAGGCGCCCCGCGGCGCGTCCGCCGTCGTACCTACGAGCGCATCGAGGCGCGCGAAGATCTCGGGGTCGCTCTGGCCGAAGGCCGCACGCTGCTTCTGGGTCACGGCACGGATGTCGTCGAGTCCGCCGACCGCCGGGTTGGTCGGGTCCACCGCGGCGTTTGCGTTGCGCAGGAGCTGGGTCCGCCTCAGCTTGCGGACCTCCGCGTCTTCGTCCCCCTCGGCGCGCGCCACCCCCGGGAGGAGCAGCAGCAGGACGATCAGGGGCAGGGCAGAGCGCATGCGGGAATCGTACGCCCCCGCCGGGTCGCGACGATTCCTGACCGGAGCGCGTCGCCTACGGGTTCACGATTCGCGCCAGGCGCGTCTCGAAGCCCTTCCACTCGGTCGGGGCGATGCGGCCGGCCAGCTTGTCGTTCACGAAGACGAGCGCGGTGGGCAGGGCCTTCGCCTTGCTGACGATGAACCGCTCGTTCTTCCAGGCCTTGGGCGGGTTCGGGAGGCCGTAGTACGTGAACTGGACGCCCTTGGCGGCGAGCGCCTTCTCGATCTGCAGCACGTAGCCCACCGTCTGCTGACAGCGCGGGCACCACGAGCCGAAGATGGTCTCGACCTTGACGTCCTTCGCGTCCTTCAGGCGCGCGAGGGCACCCGGGTCGGGCCGGTAGCCGCGCATGACGAGGCCGTACTGCGGCGAGTGCGCGAGCACCGCCTTGGCGCCGTGGTAGCCGAGGAGCGGCGCGCGCGGCTTGAGGCGCGCGTTCAGGTTCGGCGCGCGCAGCACGATGTCCTGACCGCTCAGGGCGATGCGCCCGACGGTCTGCGGCGCGGCGCTCTTGGGCAGGTCGACGTCGCCGTTCTCGCGACGGATCCAGTCGCCCTCGACCGTGGCGATTGCGCGCTTGCGCTGCAGCAGGAGGAAGGTCCGCTCGTCGCCCTTGGGCTTGAGCAGGTAGGCCGCCGCGCGCTGCGAGAAGAGCAGCTCCGCCTCGACCTTGGCCTGGCCGATGACGAGGTCGTACTCACCGCTCGGGTAGAAGGCGCGGAAGGCACGATGCGGCTCCGCGGCGTCGGTCGGTGCCGGCGCACACAAGAGCGCTGCCAGGACCGCGAATCGCAACCAGCCACCCCGAGACACGCGCATCACACCACCTCAATCCTGCTCTGGGGCATCGCCCCCGGACACCGCCCCGGAAGGCGGAAGTCCATCATAGGTGCGCACCACGGTCCCGTTCTCGACGAGCGCGCTCCGAGGCGTCCGGCGATAGAGCGGGCGCAACAGCGTCGCCGGCGCATGCCGGATCTCGAACGTGGGGCCTGTGTCCCACTTGAACAGCTTGATCTGGCTCGGATCGGCCGAGGTCAGCATCAGGAGTCCGGTCCCCGACTCCGTGGCCGTCAGCTCGTTGAGCCGGGCGATCGCGTAGCGCAGCTCGCGCTGCTCCAAGTCCGCCAGCAGAAGCAGGTAGCGTCCCTCGAGGGCCTCGGGCACCACGTGATCGAGGCAGGTGCGCTGCTCGCCCTCGCCGGCGCAGAGCTTGTCGAGCTGCGCACCGGGCTTCAGGCGCGTGGCGATGTCGTCGAGCGGGAGGTCCGGCGCCTTCCAGGTGAAGGCGAGCACGACGAGCACGGTCGCGCCGATCAGCTCCAGCCGGAGCCGCGGAACGGTCCCCACCTTCGGGCGGCCGAGGAACGCCAGGATCAGCGGCGGCACGAGCAGCAGCAGGTCGCTCCAGAACGCCTCGCTCGGCGTGCGCTCCACCAGGTTGCCGAAGCAGCCGCAGGAGCTGGCCGGGTCCTTGTCCCCCGAGAGGTAGGCGAGGTAGGCGCGGCCCGTCAGCCACACGAAGAAGAGGCACAGCCCCGCGGTGGGCAGGAGCACCCACATCCGGCGCATGTTGAAGAGCAAGGCCAGGCCCAGCCCGGCCTCGATCGCCAGCCCGAGAGGCGCGACCACCCACGCCGGAATCAGGAAGTCGAGGTGCTCGAGCTCGATCAGCTCGATGAACGCGGCCGGGTCGATCATCTTGGCCCACGTGGCCACCAGCAGGACGCCGCCGAGGAACACGCCCCCGGCGGTTCCGATCCAGTAGAGCGCGCCGCGGGGCGCCGGGGTGTCCGGAGGCGTGGCGTCCATTGCGCGGGCAGCCTAGCAGGGCCGGGGGCCTACCTTTCGGCGAGCGCGAAGAGCGTCCCGAACGGCAGCGAGAGCTCCTTGTGCACCGGCGGGATCCAGGCCGCCGGGGTGACATGCGCCGCAAGCGTGCGCAGGGACAGGGGCGTGCGCGCCGCGTGGAAGCGCACTCGCGCGTAGCCGGCGGCGTGGAGCATGCGCGTGAGCGTTCGGCGCGTGTAGTAAGTCAGGTGCTCCCAGGGCGTGATCATCGGCCACCGCTTCCCGCTCGCGCGCGCCCACCACGAGCCGAGGTCGGGGACCGTGACCGCGAGCAGGCCGTCCTGCCGCAGTGCGACGCGCAGCTTGGCGAGGGTCGCTACGGGATCGACCAGGTGCTCGAGCACGTCGAAGAGCGTGATGACGCCGTACCACGCGCGGTCGAGCAGCGCGTCCTCGATCGAGGAGGCGCGCACGGGCATGCGTGTGCGCGCGTGGGCGCGGCGCGCCGTTTCTTCAGCGGGCTCGATGCCGGACGGGACGAACCCCTGTGCCCGCGCCTCGAGCAGCAGCGCGCCCGTGGCGCAGCCGACGTCGAGCAATCGGCCGCGGCCCCCGGCTGCGCGGATCGTGCGCAAGCGCCGGCGGAACTCCGCGCGGAACACCGGCTCGTCGGCCAGGTAGTCGACGTAGCCGTGCACAGGGTCCTTGAAGTAGTCGTCGTCGTACTGGCCCAGGGCCTCGGTGCGGGTCGGCATCGGATCCACGCGGACGAGCCCGCACTGGGGGCAGCGCACGAGCGGCTTCGGCTTCGAGTGGAAGACCACCTTCGCACGCGCCTCGCTGCGACAGAGCGGGCAGCTCACGGGCGCCGGCCCCGAACGACGCGGTCGGCATAGAGGCCGCGGGCCGGCTCGCCGAGCTCCGGCTCCAGACCCAGGCTCTCGAGCTGCGCGGCCCAGGCGACCGCGGTTCGGTAGTGGTGCACCGCCGCGCGCGTGAACCCCGACGTGGTGGCGACGTGCTCGTGGAACCGGTTCCAGGTGAATCGGAGGCCCGCGTCGGCATCGGGATCGCGCAGGACGAGCACGCCGCCCGGCTCGAGCGCACGCGCCGCACGCGCGAGCAGCGCCGTCTGCTCGTGCTCGCGGAAGTAGTGCAGTACGTCGATCAACGCCACGCCGATGCACGGCGGCATCTCGATCGCCCCCATGTCGGCGACGCGCGTCTCGATCGGCCGCTCGCCCTTGGCGCGCTCGAGCGCCGCGATGCGCGCCGGTTCATGGTCCACGGCGAGCACGCGCCGGCCGGGGGCCGCATCGCACAGCGCGAAGGCGAGCGCGCCGCTGCCGCAGCCGAGGTCGACGATCAGCCCTTCGCGCGGGAAGCACGACTCGAGGGCGACGAGGCTCCGCCGGCGAAGCCGGTGGTAGAGCCCGCTCACGCCGGTCTCCGGAAGAGCGCCTTCGTCGCCATGACCACGACCATGACGGAGGCGATCAGGAGCGGCCCCGCCCCGCCGACGATCTGGATCGGCTTCCAGTGCGCGGCGTAGAAGAGCAGCGTGCCCGCGAAGAAGTAGATCAGGGCGCGGCGTGCCGGCTGCTCGCCGCGGAGCGCCAGCCACGCGACCACCCCCAGCAGGGGCAGCGCCATCAGGAAGTGCGTCGGCCACGTGTAGCGCGTGACGAGCACCGGTGCGAAGACGGCCAGCGCGAACGTCGCCACGAACTGCGACACGCCCGGGTTGTTCATGCGCACCCACGCGAGCATCGCAATCGTGATCAACACGGCGAGGCCGACGAACCGGGAGAGGACGTTGACGGCTTTCCACCCGCGCTCGGGCAGGTTGGGCAGGCTGTTCTCGAACTCGACGCCGCCGAGCTTGCCCCCCCACGACGCGAACACGCGCCGCGGCGCCTGGTTCTTGAACTTGAACTCGTTGATCTTGTAGTCGTCCAGGAGCTGACGCGGATCCGGCTGCACGACGTACACGTCGTGCGTGACCTCGAGCCAGCGCGCGTTGACCTCGTTCGCCCGCGCGGTGCCGAGCGCGAGCACCGGGATCAGCCAGAGACAGGCGAAGAGCCCGCACACGAAGCCCCCGCTGTACTGCGCGAGCGGCTTCCACCCGAGGCGTCGAATGCCTGCCAGCAGTCCCAGCCCGACGGCGCCGGCCGCGAGCAACGGCGTCAGGCGCAGCGTGGCGCCGAGCGCCAGCAGGAGTCCCGCGCCCAGGTAGTGCCGCCGGACGCAGACGGCGAGCGCGGCGACCTGCGTGAACAGCAGCAGATGCGTCACCTGCCCCCGCTGGAAGCCCTGGTGCGCGAACCCGACGCAGAGCACGCCCGCGATGAGCACCGCCCGCCAGCCGAGGGTGCTTCCCTCCTTTCCCCCGAATGGCATCCCGTGCAGCAGCCACAGGCTCGCGATGAGCGCAGCCATCGAGATCAGGAAGTAGAGGAACGCCGCGTTCGCCGGATCCCACGACGCGACCGGCATGAGCAGGACCGAGAGCAGCGGCGGGTAGACGTACTTGTAGCCGCGTGGATTGCGCGCCTCGTACGGGTCCTTCCCGTCCGCGAGGGCCCGCGCGGCGTACTGGTAGACGGTGAAGTCGGTGCGGTGGAAGCGCGTCCCACGGTCGATGCGCGCGCGTCGACGCACGTCGAACCAGCCGTACGCCAGGACGGCGACCAGCAGCAGCAGGATCAGCCCGACGCGCTTCGTCACCCTCGCGTTGTCGCCCAATCGGCGTCGGACGTCAATCAGATCGCTCTCGGGCCAGGCGGCATGCGTCCGCGAAGGACGCGGCTTGACGGAGGTAGGCGAGGTAGCGTGCATGCGCGAGCGGCCCCTCGGCACGCTCAAGCATCCGATACAGGCGGTGGTCGGCGTCCTCAGAGCGGACCTGGGGAACCGGAACCCCCTCGCGACGCAACCGAGGCGCGGCGAGCGACACCACGAGACTGGGCACCGTCTCGCGCCCTCGGGAGATGTCATCCAAGCCGCGGTCGATCAGCTCGCCGCCGGGAAGGCCGAGCTCTCCGAAGCGTGCCGCGCCAAACACCGCCCGCGTCTGGCGGCGTACCGCCGCCCGCCGGAATGCAGCACGGAGGATGGAGGGCCAGCTCACGCTCGCTTCACACCTGAACGGCCCCCCGCTACTTCGGGACGGTCAGGACGAGGTACTTGCGGATGCTGCCGCGGCGGATGCCGACGTAGTAGTCCTGGCCCGGCCGGGAGCGGGAGAAGGCCATCAGCAGGTCGGTGCGATCCTCGACCGGCGTACCGTCGACCGTGAGCAGGCTGTCGCCGGGCAGGAAGCCGGCCTTCGAGGCGGAGCCGCCGCGCGAGACGTGGCGCACGCGAAGCGAGTTGCCGCTGTCGTAGATGTCGAGGCCGAAGTCGGTCGGGTGCAGCGGCGAGGTCGTGGGCTTCTTGACGACCGGCGTCGGCAGCCCCGGCGTGCTCGTGGGTGTCTCGCGGTGCGAGGACGTCGCCGAGGGCGCGCGCGGAGTCGGCGCCTTCGGCGTGGGCTGCGGCGCCGCGTCGGGCAGGCTGTTCTTGGGTGCGGAAGTACGCAGAGCGCGCCGCAGGAGCTGGTCCACCTGGTCGCCGGGGATGGCGAACGCGATGCCGCTCGCGCTCGGCAGGAGCGAGACGATCACGCCGATCAACTCGCCGTCGAGGTTGAGCAGGGCGCCGCCCGAGTTGCCCGTGTTGATCGAGGCGTCGGTCTGGATGAGGTTGCGCAGCACGGTCCCGCTCGACATCTTCGCGTCGCGGCCGAGGGCGCTGACCACGCCGACCGTGATCGTGTCACCGAGACCGCGCGGGTTGCCGACGGCGATCGCCGTCTCCCCCAACATCACGCGATTGGTCGGCGCGATGGAGACGTGGCGCAGCCGTGCGGTGGGCACGTTGATCTTGAGCAGGGCGAGGTCGCGCGAGGGCTCGTTCGCGAGCACCTGGGCGGGGTAGCGCCCGTTGCCGTTGAAGAGCTCCACCCAGAAGCGCTGGCCGCCCTTGATGACGTGCGAGTTCGTCACGATGTAGCCCGACGGATGCACGATCACGCCGGAGCCCGCCCCGCGGCGCAGGTAGCCGCGGCGGGAGCGCAGGTCGGCATAGACGCTCACGACGGCGGGGGCCGCGTGCTGGACGGCCGTCACGATCGGGGTCGTACGCCGGCGGCTGCCCTCACGGGCGGCGTCCGCCGAGCCGAGGTGGAAGCCGACGGTGCCGACGACGAGAGCCGAGACGAGAACGGTGAGCAGGGACGTGGTGCCTGCGGGGATGAGGGGCTTGCGCATGATTCCTCCCAGTCGATGTCACTACGGGGGACTGGCTCCTCCCGTATGGATCGGGTCCTGCGCTCCGGCGCGCCAGTCTGAGGTGATCCCAGGGTCCTGCTGCCCGCCCCCACGGATCTGGGCATTCAGCCCCGGGAACGTTTTCCTTGTTGTAACAAGTATTCGGGGCTAGCCTACGCTTCCCCACACGGAGATCCCCATGAACCGCCGCGATCTGCTGAAGTCCTCCGCCGCCCTGGCCGCCGCCGCCCCGTTCCTCGG
>JASJAY010000019.1 GCA_030066775.1 Planctomycetota bacterium | reverse complement strand
TCGACGACGCCCCGCCGTATGCCGTCGTGCCGCGTGGTGTGAGCATCTCCGACGCGCCGCCCCCGACGCCCGATCCGGAGACGGTGCGGGTGTTGCTCCCGGCGGGCATCCGGCGCGTGAAGGACGTAATCGGGGCCGTGCGCTTGGCCGAGGCGCTGCGCGCCGCCGGCGTGCCGCTCACGCTCTGCATCGCGGGGCCCGTGCTGGACGGCGAGTACGCCCGTTCGTTCGAGGCGACGCTCGCGTCGATGGGGCATCCCCACTTCATCCGCTGGCGCCGGGCGGTGCCGCGCACGGGCATGCCCGCGCTCTACGACCAGGCCGACGTCGTCTGGAACACGTCGCTGCACGAGGGCGGACCGAACGCACTGCTCGAAGGCCTCGCCCACGGCTGCGCCGTCATGGCGCGCGACGTCGACGGCGTGCGCGACCTCTTCGTCACGCCCGACGCGCCGGGTCACCTGGTGTCGTGGGATGCCGGGCTACCGGACATCGATGCCCTGGCCGCGTGGCACGAGGCGGTGCGGCAAGAGAGCATGGAAGAACGGACGGCGCGCACCGAGACCGCGCGCGCATGGCTCCGGGCGAACCACGACTCCCACGCCGAGGTCGAGGCGCTACGCGCGGCGTACGAGCTCGCGCTTTCCGCTAGCTGAACGTCGCAACGACCGGCGCGTGATCGGAGGGCTTGCTCTGGCCCTTCGCCTCCTTGCGCTCCTCGCGATCGATCTCGCAGCCCTTCGAGCGCTCGAGCATGGCGCGCGTCGCCAAGACGAGGTCGATGCGTAGGCCCCGGTCTCGCGGGAACGCGGCGCCGCGGTAGTCCCACCAGGAGTACGCCCCGGCCTGCTCGTGGTGCTTGCGGAACACGTCGTGGAGGCCCCACCCGGTGAGGCGCGCGAGCGCGGCGTGCTCGACCGGATGGAAGTGCACACGGCCGGCCCAGGCGTCGGGGTCGTACACGTCGCGATCGTCCGGGGCGATGTTGAAGTCGCCCAGGAGGATCAGCGGCTGGTCCTTGTCGCACGCGGTGGTCAGGAGCTCCTCGAGGCGCGCCAGCCAGTCGAGCTTGTAGGCGAAGTGCCAGCTCGTGACGTTCTTCCCGTTGGGCACGTAGACGCAGATGATCCGGACCCCGTCGACCGTGCCCGCGATGAGGCGCGCTTGGGCATCGTCCCCGTCGTGGGGCAGCCCGCGGTGCACGTCCTCGATGGGCGAGCGGCTCAGGATGGCGACGCCGTTGTAGGTCTTCTGCCCCCACGTCTCGACGTGGTAGCCGAGGTCCTCGAACACCCCGCGAGGGAAGTCCTCGTCAACGACCTTGATCTCCTGCAGGCAGAGCACGTCGGGCTCGTGCGCCCGCAGCCAGGCCTCCGCGCGCTCGAGGCGGGTGCGGATGGAGTTGACGTTCCAGGTCACGACCTTCATGGCGGCGACTCTTCTCTTCTGTATGGTCCCGTGGCGGGCGAGGATCTTCGCACGCCCGAGCGCCGTGCTCGACCCCCCATCCGGAGCACCCTTTGCCGCTACCCCTCGCCGCCGAAGCCCCGGCCTCGTTCAACGTGCTGGGGGCGATCTCGGCGCTGCTCGGGATCGGGCTGCTCGCGCAGTGGGTCGCGTGGCGGCTGCACGTGCCCTCGATCCTCCTGCTCTTGGCCTTCGGGTTCGCCGCCGGGCCCGGTCGGCTCGACCTGATCGACCCGGGCCTCCTGCTCGGCGACAACCTCCTTCCGATCGTCTCGGTTGCGGTCGGGATCATCCTCTTCGAGGGCGGCTTGAGCCTGCGCCTCTCGGAGCTCAAGGAGTACGGCAACGTCGTCTGGCTGCTGGTGTCCCTGGGCGCGCTCGTCACAGGCGCGCTGGGGGCGGTGTTCGCCAGCGTCTTCTTGGGGCTGGACACCGCGATGGCGGTGCTGCTCGGCTCGATCGTGATCGTGAGCGGACCGACGGTCGTGGGCCCCTTGCTCCACCACATCAAGCCGCAAGGACCGGCCGGCGCGATCCTCAAGTGGGAAGGGATCGTGATCGATCCCATCGGCGCCGTCGCCGCCCTGCTCGTGTTCGAGTCGTTCAGCAGCAGCGCGGCCGCGACGCCCCTGGCGCTGGGCGGCATCCTGAACACGATCGTCGCCGGCTCCGCCTTCGGCTTCGCGGGCGCGGGCGTGATCGTGCTCGTGCTGCGCCGCTACTGGATCCCCGATCACCTGCACGTGCCGCTCTCGCTCACGATCGCCGTGCTGTGCTTCGCCGGCGCCAACGCCTTCCAGCACGAGTCGGGGCTCCTGGCCGTCACGCTGCTCGGCGTCGTGCTCGCCAACCAGAGCAAGGTGCCGATCGACCACATCCTCGAGTTCAAGGAGAACCTGCGCGTGCTCCTGATCTCGATCCTCTTCCTGCTGCTCTCGGCACGGCTGCGGACGGAAGACCTGGCCATGCTCGACGGCGGCGCCTTCGCGTTCCTCGCGGCGCTGATCCTGGTCGTACGCCCCGTCGCCGTCTGGCTGTGTACGTTGCGGTCCAAGCTCAACGTGAAGGAGCGCGTGTTCCTCGCCTGGCTCTGCCCACGCGGCATCGTGGCCGCGGCCGTGGCGTCGGTCTTCGCGCTCGAGCTGCAGGCGGCCAACACGCCCGGCCACGAGGTCCTCGTGCCGATGACGTTCCTCGTGATCGTCGGCACCGTCGTCGTGTACGGCCTGACGGCGCCTCTCCTCGCGCGGCGACTCGGCCTCTCGGTACCGAACCCGCAAGGCGTGCTGTTCATCGGCGCCCAGTCGTGGGCGCGGGACATCGCATGCGCGCTCAAGGACTCGGGCGTCGACGTGCTCATGATCGACACGAACCGCACCAACGTGCACGAGTCGCGCATGCGCGGGCTGCCCGCCTGGGCCGGCGACGCGAGCACCGAGGAAGCGCTGGAGGAGATCGATCTGGCGGGCGTCGGGCGCGTCGTCGCGCTCACGCCGAACGACGGCGTGAACCGGCTGATCATGCTGCGGTACACGCACGAGTTCGGGCGCCGGGAGGTCTACCGTCTCGCCAAGGAGGCGAGCAAGGAGGTCGACTCCGCCCAGCGCCGTGGACGGGTCGTGTTCGGCTCGGGCACGGGGCACAGCGCGCTCACGCGGCGCTTCATGACCGGCCAGCGCGTCACGCGCACCAAGCTCACCGAGCAGTTCGATATCGACGCGTTCCGAGAGACGCACGGCGACGAGGCCCTGGTCCTCTTCGTGGTCCGGGAGGACGGGTCCGTGCGCGTGAACAGCGAGGACAACCCGCTGGATCCGCGCCTGGGCGACACGGTCATCGCGGTCGTGCCGGCGACCCAGGCGTCCGAGGCGGAAGCGGCGTCCGAAGGCTCCACGCAGCCCGCTCCGGCGTCGCGCCGGGGTTGACCCCCCCGGCCCGGGGGGTAGCCTCAATTCCCCTCTCGAAGCACTGCTGGAACCCGCGCTCATGTCGACGGAAGCCCCTCCGAAGGTCCTGTTCGAAGTCACCGAGGCCCACCTGGATACGGGCCTTCGCGGATACCCGGTCGGCACCTGCCGCACCAGCTCCGTCGATCCGGACAAGGGCGTCACGTACGTCGGCTACACGCTCGAAGACCTGATCGAGATGCCGGCGGAGCACGTCGTCTATCTGCTGGTCAACAAGCACCTGCCGTCGGCCGACCAGGCCGAGGCGCTGCGCCGCAACCTGGCGCACCGCGCCGCGGTCGACCCGCGCGTCTTCCGCGTGCTGCGGGCGTTGCCCAAGGACGGCCACCCGATGGAGTGGCTGATCGCGGGCCTGAACGCGCTCGGCATGACGGGCAAGACGCACGACTGGAAGGAAGACGCGCTCAACGTCATTGCACGCATCAGCACCCTGGTCGCGGCCATCTTCCGGATCCGCGAGGGACGCCGTCCGATCGAGCCCGACGTGTCGCTCACGTTCGCCGAGAACTTCGCGCACATGATCGGGATCGAGAACCCGCCGGACATCCTTCCGGAGTACCTGCGCAAGTTCTACATCATGCACATGGACCACGGCGGCGGGAACCTGTCGACGTTCGTCGGCAAGGCGATCGCGTCGGGCAAGGCCGACATGTACGCGTCGCTCGGCGGCGCGATGGCCGCGCTCTACGGACCGCGCCACGGCCGTGCGAACCAGGAGTGCCTCGCCTTCGTGCACGAGATCGGCTCGTCGCAGCCGAAGGCGGTCGAGAAGCGCGTGCGCGAGATCCTCGCCGAGGGCGGCGTCGTCTACGGCTTCGGCCACGGCGTGCTGCGCGCCGAGGACCCGCGCGCCAAGATCCAGTACAAGTTCGCCGAGGAGCACTTCCCGGACAACGAGCTCGTCAAGACCGTGCTGACGCTGCGCAAGGTGGTGCCCAAGATCCTCAAGGAGAACCCGCGCATCCAGAACCCGTACCCGAACGTGGACGCGGTCTCGGGCGCGATCATGACGGCGTGCGGGCTCATCGACCCGGAGTACTACACGCTGCTCTTCGGCTGGTCGCGTGTCGCGGGCATCGCGGCGCAGATCGCCGACGAGCGCACGTTCCCCGGCAAGAAGGACGGCCTTCCGATCTACCGTCCCAAGTACGTCGCGAAGAACCAGCCGCCGCGCACCACGAAGGGGTAGCGCAGAGGCCGATCGCGCAAAGGCCTAGGCGGCGCTGAGATCCGCGACGAGCGGCTCGGGCAGCGTCTCCTCGAACGCGATGCTCAGCACGGCCTGGCCGTCCAGGTTGGGCGGCAGCTCGACCTGTCGGACCTGCACCGGCCCGTGCCAGAGATCGCCGTCGCCGGCCACGGCGCGCAGCTTGAGCACCGTGCCATAGGCCTCGTCGAACGCGATGACGAAGCGCGTCACGTCGCTGACCTCGCCGTCGAGCTCGAGCTCTGCGACGTCGGGGATGCGGACGACCGCGCCGTCCTCGGTGATGCCGTCGAGCTCGACGCGGAAGGGAAGCCGGTGGCCGTCCTCGCGTCCCTCGAGGAAGAAACGTCGCTCGCCCGGCGTGCGCTCGAGCGCCGACTCGAGCACGAGCCGGTCCCCCACGAGCTCCGGAGCCTGCAGCTCCTGGGCCGCCTCCGAGAGCATGGGCTCGCGGACGACGGGCGCCACGGCGTGCAGCTCCTCGGGTTCCTCGTCGACGCCGAGGTGCGGGAGGGCCAGGCCGAGCATGCCGGCCTCTTCGTCGCTGATGCCCTCGTCGATGCGGCAGCCGAGCTCGACGTCCGGCGAGACCCAGTCGCGGTGGCCGATGCGGATCGGGCGCAGGCGCTTCTGGACCAGGTTGCCCAGCAGCTGGTGGTGCATATCCGCCACGAACGTGTCGCCGAGGACCTCGCGGACGCGCCGCGCGACCTGGACCAGGCTGGAGAGCCGGTGGACCCCCAGCGAGGCGCCGGGAACCTGGATCCGCACGCCCTTGCGGCTGATGTCGTGCGCGAGGGCCTCGACCACCTGGTTGTTGTTCAGGAGGCGCATGGGGAACTCGCACGCAATGCGGCGGGCGGCGCGCTGCTCGTTGTTCGGCATCTCGGAGCTTCCGTTCGGTCGCTGGATGGGGTCGGTTCCCTGTCGACCAGAGCCCGGCCCGCGCTTGAGGCGCGGGTGAGGACCCGCCGGCGCCGAGAGCCTGGGCACGGCACCGTCGCGGGCCGAAGGGGCGGTCGGACCCGGCCCCCGGGCCGTAGGATGGCCCCATGGCCCTCCAGCGCCGCACCCTGATCTCTGGCCGTCTCGCCCCCACCCTGGGGCGCGCCGCCGGCTATCTGGCGGACCTCCTGGTCTGGTCGGCGCTGGTCTCGCTGCTCGAGCTCGTCCGGCCCTACGCCATCGGCGACGGGGCGGATCTGGTCGCGATCGGCGTGCTGACCTTCTTCGGCCTGGCCGTGAGCCGCGCCGCGCGGGCCGACCTGCTGCCGGCCACCCGGCGCTTCGGCCTGCTCCTGCGCGACCTGGGCCGGGCCGTCCTGCGCCGCCTGGCGCCCAAGTACGCCGTGGCCTTCCGCCGGAGCGAAGGCGTCGTCCCGCTCCCGGATCGGGCCCTCCTGGGGGTCCTCACGGTCGGTGCCGTGGTGGCGATGGCGTTCACCGCAGCCGGCGGGTCGATCTTCACGGCCCTGGCCTACTGCAAGGCGCAGATCTCCTATTCGCTCTATCTGGTGGGGCTGGCCTCGATCTGGGCCTGCCTCGCCGGCGTCCTCGTCATGGGCGCGATCTCCGGGGCGCAGTGGGTCCAGCAGGCCGAGAGCCTGCCGCGCTCGCGGGTCCGCGTGCCGCGCCGGCTCGTGATCGCGGTCGGCTGGATCGTCGGCATGGTCGTGCTGGCCCTCGTGCCCGGCCTGGTCTCGATCGGCCTCGTGGCCGGCGTCGGGCTCGTGGCCTACGCGGGCCTCTCGAACGCACCGGCGACGCCCTACATCTTCTGCCGTCGTGACGCCCTGGGGCGCCCGCGCTTCATCCCGGTCGAGGCCTTCCTCCGGCGGGCGTACCTGACGCTCCTCGCCGTGCTCACGGCGGTCGTCGCCATGGGACAGGCGGGGCGGCTGCTGGAGTCCGGTTGGCCGAACGGCCCGTTCGCCCTGACCCAGGCCATCGGCCAGCTGGCCACGCTCGCGGCGCTGATGCTCCTCGTGCGCGCGGCCATGCACTTGACGCGCTTGACGGGTGGCGACACGGCGCCCGAGATTCCCCTCGATCGCACCGTGTGGGTGCGCGAGGACGTGGCGCAGCCCGACGCCTGGCGGGCCGCAGCGGGAGCGCACGACTTCCGGATCGTGGACGCACCGCAGCCGCCGCGCGAGGGCTTCGACCTCGTCGTGGGCGACCCCGCCCATCCGCAGCGACTCGAGCCGCGACCGGAGGCGGACCGCGAGGCGCTCGGTTGGCAGGTCCTGCGCCGCTTCCACGTGGTGATGCGCCGCCGCTTCTACAAGCGCATGAAGCGCCTCATGAAGGCACTCGCCGCCGCCGACACACGCGGCGGTTCGGGCTACCTCTTCTGCCCGCACGCATGGCTCGTTCACGGCGTTGTGCGCGATGTCGACGTCACGCGTCGTGGATCCGGCTCCCTCGTCGGCCCGGGCATCGTCGGGCCGATGTTCCAGCAGGTCTTCTCGCCGCGCACGCGGCGCTACCTCGGCGACGTGTTCCGTGCGCTGCAGGTCGACATCGTCTTCTTCGAGGACGCCATCCGTTGGCCCGATCTGAAGCGCGTCTTCGGCGTCGCCTTCGAGATCTACGACCAGCAGCGCGGTCCCGCGCTGCCGCGCCACTTCGTGGGCATCCCGCGCGTGCGCGTGCTCGTGCAGGAGGAGCCGGCCGAGGCCGATCCGATGCCCGAGCAGCCGCACCCGACACCGGCGCCGGGCCACGTGCGCGTGCTCGTGATCCTGCGCGACCGCGGCGGCGAGGAAGAGCCCATCACGCCGGCACCGCCGAGCGGCCGCCGACGTGAGCCCACGCTCATCGCCTAGCTAGCAGCAGGCCTCGCCCGGCACGCAGCCGTTCTCCATCGCGGGAATCGGTTGCGTCGCGTCGCTCACGAGGAAGTGGCTCGCGTAGGGCGCGGCGCCGAGCTTGGCTGCCGTGTCCGTGCAGACCTCGACCGGCACGCCGCGGGGGAAGCGATGGCCTTCCTCGTCGACGACGGCCTCGAAGGGGCCCAAGTACGTCGCCTGTTGCCCCACGAACACGCAGCCGGCCTTCTTCTCGAACTTCCAGGCCCGCACCGTCAGCGTGAGGTACGTGACGTCCTCGACCGAGCGCCAGGGCGCGCGACGCAGGACCTCGACGCCGTAGAAGCCGGCGCGGCGCAGCAGCGAGAGGAACGCATCCTCGGAGAGCGCACCGCTCAGACACTCCCCCCACAAGCGGCCGTCGACCTTCTGGTGCGGCGGCACCTCGCGATCGGCCACGATGTCGGAGATGACGGCGCGGCCGTTGTCCTTGAGCACGCGCCAGATGTTGTTGAGCACGCGCTCCTTGTCGGGCGACAGGTTGATCACGCAGTTGCTCGTGACGCAGTCCACGCTGCGCTCGTCGACCGGGATGTCCTCGAGGTAGCCCTTGCGGAAGTCGGCCACGTCGAAGCCGAGGCTGTCGGCGACGGGTGCGCGGCTCTCGTTCGCGACGGCGAGCATCTCGTCGGTCATGTCGACGCCGATCGCCTTGCCGGTGGCGCCCACCTTCTTGGCGGCGATGAACACGTCGATGCCGGCGCCCGAGCCGAGGTCGAGGTACGTCTCGCCCTCCTCCAAGCCGCAGCGCGCGACGGGGCTGCCGCAGCCGTAGAAGCGATCGAGCACGGCCTGGGGGATGTGCTCGGTGTCCGCGACGTCGTAGCTCGTGGGACAGCAGAGCTCTTCCTGGGGCTCCTCGGCGGCCTCGCCGTAGAACTCGCGCACGACCTTCCGCGCAGCGTCCAGGTCGTACGAGAGCACGCACTCGCTGTGGCGCAGACGCACGCCCGGCTCGAGCGCGGCGTCGACCTCGTAGTCGCCGCAGAGGACGGCGCCCTGGCCCATGACGCGCTCGACGCGCGTCGCGTCGAAGCCGTGGCGGCCGTTCGTGAGCGCGCGGCGCTCGCCGACGAGCCGATCGAAGGCGTCTGCGATGAGGCCCTTGTGCAGCTCGCAGTACGGATCGTGCGCGCGGAACGAGTGGCGCTTCATCTGGGCCGGGCTGGCATGCCAGGCGTGCTCGAGGTCGCCGCCGCCGCAGAGGAAGCGCAGCGAGCAGTCGCGGCAGACGGGCTTCTCCATCAGGCTCACGCCGCGCAGGTCCTCGAGCACTGCGCTCTCGCGCCAGATGGTCTCGAGCGACGCATCCTGCAACCGGCCGCAGGCGAGCTCGGCCTCGCCGGCGAGGGCCGCGCTCGGGTAGACGGTGCCGTCGGCGTAGATGCAGAGGCTCTCCCAACCCATGTTGGAGAGGTCGTGGCGCGTGCCGGCGCGGGCCTTGAGGCGCTGCTCGACGGACACGTCGTTGTCCACGGTGATACCCAGCTCTTGCCCCACGGCGCGCACCTTGCGCACGACCTCGAGTACGCGCTCGGGTGCCAAGTCGAGGCCGTCCTGTTCGTCCGCACGCCCCCGGTGGTGCAGCCAGAGCAGGTGGTGGTTCGACACGCCCAGCTCGGCGACGAGGCGCGTGACCGCGGGCACGTCTTCCTCGTTCGCGGCCATCACGACGGTGCTCACGGTCACGGCGAGGCCGGCTTCGGCCGCCTTGCGGATCCCGGCCGTGATCTTCTCGAACGAACCCTCGCCACGGCACGGGTCGTTCTGCTCCGGCGTGCTGCCGTCGAGGGAGATCTGCACGCGGAAGCGATCCGCCGGCAGCGCCGTCAGGCGTGCGAGCCGATCGTCGGTGAAGAGCATCCCGTTGGTCAGGACGCAGACCTCGGTGCCGTCGTGCGCCAGGATCGCCTCGATGAGGTCGAGCATGTCCTTGCGCAGGAAGGGCTCACCGCCGGTGATGTAGACGCGCTTCACGCCCAGGGCGAGCCCCTGGTCGACCCAGCCGCGCAGAACCTCGGGCTCGACGCCCCGGTCCCCGTCGGGGCCCGACGACACGAGACAGTGCGCGCAGGTGAGGTTGCACGAGTTGTTCGCGTGCACCCAGAGCTCCTGCAGGCGGTCGAGCTCGAGCGCGGCGGCCCGGCCGGCATAGGGACGCGGCGCCGGCGGCTCGCGCCGCAGCACGCCTTCACGCACGGCGTCGAGGGCGAAGCTGTGGACGTGCATCCACGCCTTGTCGGGCTCGAGGCCGAAGGAGCTGCCGTAGAGCGCGACGACGTCGTCGAGGTTGCGGCGGCCGTCGAAGAGCGAGACGAGGCGCTCGCCGCGCGCATCGGTGGCGAGCCAGTGCGGGCGCTCGGCATCGATCAGGACCCGCGTCCCGTTGTTCTGGAGCCGGGCGAGGGCGGGTGCGAAGAGCACCGTCTGGCCGTGGATTGCCTGCATGGGACCTCCTGCGCTGCCGGGTCGGCGCAGCCGATCAGCAGCAGGCTGCGGCGAGGATCCTACCGGCCCCTGCACGGGCCAAGGACGGCACAGGGTCGGTCCGCCCCCCCGGCGTCCAGAACCGGGTACAAGGGACGCATGGAACGTCTGCTCCCCCTGGTCCTGGCTCTCCTCCTCCTCGCGCCGGCCGCCCTCGCGGAAGACGCGCCCGCCACGCGCCGCGTCGCGATCCCGAACGCGGGGCTCACCGTCGAGGTGCCCGCCGGCTGGGACTTGGAGCAGTACGGCCCGTCCCTGCTGCGCGTGCGCAAGGCCCAGGCGACGCTGTGGTTCTACCCGGCGGAGGGTGCGGACGAGACGAGCATGCGGCACCTGCGCCGCCTCGCCGACCAGGCCAAGGGCGACGCGCCCGACGCCCCGGCGCCCGAGCCGAAGCGCTGGAAGGTCCCCGGCGCGCCCGGCGCCATGCAGCTCTGGTACGCGGAGGAGGACCGCGCCCGCTTCCACGGCATCGTGCCCGTCGAGAAGCGCGAGGGCTTCTACGCCGAGGCCGACTTGCCGGCCAACGCGCCCGCGCTGAAGAAGGCCGTCGAGGGCATGCTCGCGACCGTCGAGGCGGTCGCCTACAAGCACCCCGAGCGCCACGTGGACTGGAACCTCGGCTTCACGATCGACGCCGGCGACGAGGCGTGGACCGTGCGCCGCGAGAAGGATGGCCGCATCCGCGTCCTGCCCGGCGAGTCGAAGGGCGTGCTCGTGATCGAGCAGCAGGGCAAGACGGTGGCGGCCGCCACACCGAAGGCGCGCATCGAAGGCCTGCTCGAGGCCATGAAGCGTCGCCTCAGTGAAACCGCCGGGGCCGCGAATGCGACCCTCGACGGCGAGCTGGAAGAGACGACGCTCGGTGCGGACACGAAGGCCGTGCGCGCACCCATGCTCGTCACCGTCGGCGCGTCGCTCGCCATGAAGGGGCACGTCTACGTCGCCGATCGGTTCGTCCTGAGCACCGCCGCCGCGGCCAACGACGAGAAGGCGCTGGCCGCCCTCGACGCGCTCGCGCGCACCTTCCGCCTCGGCACGCACCCCGGTCCCCAGGCGAAGGCGAAGAGCGCGCAGCCGACCGACACCTTCACGCGCGAGGGGCTGCCGCCGGTCGTGTTCCAGCTCCCCGAGGGCTGGGTGATCGCCGAGCCGCGCACGCGCATGCACGCCGGACATCTCAAGCCCTCCGCGGACAGCGCCCTGTCCATCGACGCGTTCTACTTCGGCGCCGGGGGCGGCGGCGGCAAGGACGCCAACCTCGAGCGCTGGCGCGGCCAGATGAAAGCCGACGGCGAGCCGAAGGAAGAGACGATCCAGGTCGCGGAAGGCATCGAGGTGACGTACCTCGACATCGTCGGGACGTACGGCGGCATGCGCGGCAACCCGCACGCGCGCCCGGCCGAGGGGTCCAAGAGCGAAGGCGGCCAGCGCATGTTCGCAGCATTCATGTCCTGTCCGGAAGGACCGCTGTTCTTCAAGTTCGTCGGCGCGAAGGACGACGTGGCGGAGGTGATGCCGCAGGTCATGGCCTGGATCAAGTCGTTCCGCGTCAAGCGCTAGCGGTAGCGGCGGTCGGGTCCTAGCCGGCTAGGCGAGGCGCGCGGCGCAGCCGCGGCGCTCGATCTCCGCACCGGCGTCGAAGCCGCGGTCCGCGGTCCACTGCGCGGCCTGCACGCCGCCGAAGAAGAAGCCGATCTCGTAGGTCATGACGGCTTCGGCGCCGAGCGCGTGCAGCTGCTGCACCTCTTCCGGCGTGCGCCCGTGGGCCTCGATGTAGATCGTGTCGCCGTCGGGGTGGATGCGCGGCATGAGCACCGCTTGCTGCAGCTGCATCCCCGAGTCGAGCACGTGCACGAGCACCTGCATGATCGCGCTGCGGATGCGGGCGCTGCCGGCGGCGCCGAGCGCGAGCACACCACCGGTGGCGTCCTCCACCAGGGTGGGCGCCATCGACGTCATCATCCGACGGCCCGGCACGTGCGGCACGTGGTCGGGCAGGATGTCCTCTTCGCCGAGGAAGTTGTTCAGGATCACGCCCGTGCCGGGAATCGTGAAGCCGGCGCCCTCACCGACCGTCGTCGTGAGGCTCACCGCGTCGCCGTCCTTGTCGACCACGGACACCTGCATCGTGTTGCCGCCCGGGCAGCTGGCCAGCACGCCTTCGAGGAACCCGTCCTCGAAGATCTGCGCCTCGTAGCTGGGGGTGCGCACGTCCTCGGTGACGCGCAGGGCGTCGGCGATGCGGCGCCAGTACTCGAGCTCGCCGAAGCGCGGCATCTCGCCCCCGGCCTCGAGACGCGAGAGCCCGACCTGCAGGAGCGCTCCGTTGAGGCTCGGGGAGCCGGGCGTGTGCACCTTCACGCGCCGATAGGTGCGGGAGAGCGGCTCGCCGAAGGCCGGCTCGTAGGCTGCCAGGTCCTCGGCCGTGACGAAGCCCTCGGTGATCTCCTCGATGCGCGCGGCGACCTCGCCCGCGTAGAAGCCCTCCGGGCCTTCTTCGACGAGCGTCCCGAGGAAGTCGGAGTAGAGCTCGTTCGTGAGCTTGGCGCCTTGCTCGAGGACATGGTCGAGGTGACCGATGAGGCGCCATGCCTCGGGCGTCCGGCGGAAGATCGGCTGCAGCAGCGCGAAGGCGCGCTGCTGGCCGCCGGTCAGGTGCACGCCCTCGCGTGAGAGGCGGATGGCGGATGCCGCCACCTCCTTCATCGGCATGCGGCCGAAGCGCTCGTGCACCGCCCAGAGGCCCGCGACCGCGCCCGGCACCGCAACCGAGGGACGCCCGACGCGGAAGGGCAGCCGCACGCCCTCGAAGGGCACCACGATGACCTCCGGCTGCCGACGCTCGCCTTCGAATCCGAGGCCCGGCAGGGCCGCGAAGAAGTCGCAGGTGTGGAGCTTGCCGTCCACGCGCATGGTCATGACGCCGCCGCCGCCGAGCCCGGTCATGGTCGGCAGGGTGAACGCGGCGGTCAGGGCGGCGCCGACGGTCGCGTCGACGGCGTTGCCGCCGGCAGAGAGGATGTCGGCCCCCACTTGGGCGCTGTAGGGACATCCCGAGGCGATCGCTCCGCGGCGCATGGGCGTATGCTACGCGGCCCGCCCAGCGGCACGACTCCCGTCCGCACCGGCAATGCAGTGGATACGGCCATGCACGTCGACCCCTCTACGCTCTCGCGCCGCGACGCCTACCACATGCTCATTTCGTGCGTGATTCCCCGCCCGATCGGCTGGGCCAGCACGGTCGACGACAAGGGCAACCACAACCTGGCCCCCTTCAGCTTCTTCGGCGGGGTCAGCAGCGATCCGCTCACGGTGATGCTCAGCATCGGCCGTCGGCGCGGGGTGCGGAAGGACACCAGCCGCAACCTGATCGCGACGCGCGAGGCCGTCCTGCACATCTGCCACCGGCCTCTGGCGGAGGCGATGGTCAAGACCTCGGCCGAGGTCGAGCCGGACACGGACGAGTTCGAGCTCGCGGGGCTCACGCCGGTGCCGAGCCTCGAGGTGCGCCCGCCCCGCATTGCGGAGGCCGCCATCGCCATGGAGGCCGCCGTGCAGGAGCACCTGGAGGTCGGCAACGGCCCCAACGACGTGTTCCTGCTGGAAATCGTGCACCTGTACGTGGCGGACGAGATGCTGGTCGACGGCCTGCCCGATCCGGGGCGCCTCGCGGCCGTGGGCCGCCTGGGCGGCAGCGGCTACTGCGACACGGCCGCCCCCTTCGACGTTTCGCGGCCAGACTGAGCTGCGAGCGGCTTCCGCTACACATCGCGCCCCGCACCCGATAGATTCCCTCTCCCGGTCGGGGCGCAGGGGCCCCCGGGGGCAGGAGGCGCCGGCATGAGTAGCCCGTACTGGAACCCGAAGATGGAGACGCTGCCGCGCGAGGACCTGCGGCGGCTCCAGGGCCACCGGCTCTCCAAGCTCGTGGAGCGCGCCTACGCGACGAGCGCCTTCCACAAGAAGCTGTTCGACGACGCCGGGGTCGCGCCCGGCGACATCAAGGGCTACGACGACCTCCAGCGCATCCCCTTCACGACGCGCGATGCGTGGATGCAGAACCAGCAGCAGCATCCGCCCTTCGGCGAGATGCTCGTTGCGGAGCCGGTCGACACGATCCGCTACCACACCACGTCGGGCACGTCCGGCCGCACGCCGCTGCGCGTGCTGGACACGCGCACGGACTGGAAGTGGATCTCGGAGTGCTGGGCCTACGGCTTCTGGGGTGCGGGCGTGCGCCAGACGGACCGCGTGTTCTTCGCGTTCTCCTACGGCACGTTCATCGGCTTCTGGGGCGCGCACTACGCCTGCGAGAAGATCGGCTGCATGGTGCTGCCCTCGGGCAACATGAACACCGCCCAGCGCGTGGGGCTGATCGACGAGATCGGCGCCACCGTCGTGTGCGCGACGCCGACCTACGCGCTGCGCCTCGCCCAGGAAGCGCGTGAGCTGGGCATCGACCTCCCGCGCGGTTCGGTGGAGCGGTTGATCCTCTCCGGCGAGCCCGCCGGCTCGATCCCCGCGACCAAGCGCCTGATCGAAGAGCAGTGGGGTGCGCAGGCCTACGACACCGCGGGCATGACCGAGATCGGCACGATCATGATGTTCGAGTCGGAGAACCAGCCCGGCGGCACGCACATCATCGAGGACCACTTCATCGAAGAGGTGATCGATCCGGAAACCAAGGAGCCCGTCGACTACGGGCGCCAGGGCGAGCGCGTCGTGACGAGCTTCGGCCGCTCGGCGATCCCGCTCATCCGCTACCGCACGCGCGACCTCGTCGTGAAGGCACCGCACACGATGTCCGACTGCGGACGCACGTGGGACCTGTACGACGGTGGCATCCGCGGGCGCGTCGACGACATGCTTCTGATCCGCGGCACGAACGTCTATCCGCGCGCAATCGAGTCGATCGTGCGCGAGTACCCGGCGGTCGACGAGTTCCAGATCTACCTGTGGACGAAGGACGGCATCCGCGACGAGATCGCGGTGCGCTGCGAGATCCGCTCGGGCTACGAAGACCAGTGGAACGCCGTCGCGCGGCAGATGCAGGCCGACCTCTCGACGAACACCGAGGGCCTGGGCTTCCACATCGAGCGCGTCGAGAGCGGCTCGCTGCCGCGATTCGAGCTGAAGGCGAAGCGCGTCCTCGACGAGCGCGTGGTCAAGGGAGAGAGGTAGGCACCCGATGGGCAACGACACCGACATCCTGGGCAACCCGATCACGGACAGCGAGCGCGCCCTGCTCGACGCCTACGCCACGCTGAACAAGCTGCTCGAGGACGACAGCCAGCCGCCGGCGGTCACGGCCAACGTCCGCGAGGCCATCGCCAGCCTGTGGCAGGCGGTCAACGACCTCGGTCTGACCGACGACCGTCCTAGTACGTAGCTCGACCCATTCATGAACGGTTCGCGAGGAATCGACTGGAGGGGTCGGCAGTGATGGTCAGGATCGTGGAATCCAGGAGATTCCGGTCTCGGCGAGGACTGGTCGCGCTGTCGCGAAGCGATGCGAGCGACTTCGTGGCCTGCCCACTCCGAGTGAGCATCGCAAGTGACAGGGGTGGCCAGAACCGGCGAGACGCGCAAGCGTTCGTGAATGGGTCGGGCTAATGGGGTTCTTATTCGAGCTGCCGGTCCGTTACGGCTCGGTCGACTTCGCGCGGATCGTCTACTACCCGCAGTTCCTGCACTTCTGCCACGTCACCAAGGAGGCGATGTTCCCCGAGGTCGTGGGGATCTCGTACGCCGACCTGCTCATCAAGGAGAAGGTCGGCTACCCGACGGTGAAGAGCGCGGCGGACTTCAAGCAGCCGGTGGCGTTCGGCGAGACGCTCGAGATGCGCATGATCGTGGAGCGCATCGGCACGAGCAGCGTCGACTTCCGCTACGAGGGCCGGCGCTCGAGCGACGGCGCCCTGGCCTTCGTCGTGAGGAACACCGAGGTCGCCGTGCACATGGAGGAATGGGGCAGCATCCCCATCCCCCCCAACCACCGGGAGGCGTTCGAGACGCTTCGGGAACCGGAACCTGACGACAGCGCCTGACCCCGTTCGGTAGCATCGAACCGTGCGCACTGCCTCCTGCCTGCTGCTCGCCTGCCTGATCGCGCTGGCGCCGCTGCCGCCGACGGCCGCCGACGAGCCCACGCAGGTCGAGGCGATGCACGCGAAGGCCGTGGCGGCGCACGCCGAGCGCCTGGCGGAGCTCGCCGCGTGGTGCCAGAAGAAGGGCCTCTACGCCGTCCGCGACGAGGTCTTCGAGCGTCTCCTCCGCTACGACCCCGAGCACAAGAAGGCGCGCAAGCGCCTCAAGTACAAGAAGGTCGACGGCGCGTGGGTGCAGGACACGCGCTACAAGCGCCCGAAGAACTTCAAGCCGGCCAACCTGCCCGCCTACGAAGAGCGCCAGCGTGAGGTCGACGCGGCGTACGCGGAGGCACTCACGGCCGTGTTCGATGCGTGCACCTCGGTCGAGCAGCTCGCCTGGGCGGCCAACATCGCGGCCAGCTGGGCCGGCGCGCGGCCCGAGGACCCGGCCCCCAAGGCGGCGGTCCGCCGCATCGCGACCCGCCGGTACCAGATGCTGTTCGCGGCCGGCCGCGCGAAGGAGCTCGCGGAGGTCGCCGAGTCGCTGCGCACGACATACCCGCTCGACGTGGAGATCCGCGCGCTGCTCGGCGAGGTCGAGCACGAGGGCGCGTGGCTGCTCGAGGAAAGCGTCACGGCCAAGGCGCGTCGTGCCCTGCTGCAAGCGGCGGCCAAGAAGGCGGCCGCCGGTGCGGGCGAGCTGCGTGCAGCGGAGCTCGACAAGACCGACTACATGCTCGGCGTGACGGGCCTCGAGGCGATCGAGTCGAAGCACATCCGCGCCGTCGGGACGATCGGCACCGAGGCGCTGCGCACCTACGTGGCGGCCCTGGAGGGCGCCGGCCCCTTCTTCGAGCAGGCCTTCGGCATCGCGCCCACGCGGCGCAAGACGACCGTGTCCTACCTCCTTTCCAAGCAAGAGGAGATGGACGCGCTGCTGGACCGCTTCCCCGGGCTCGACCCGAAGCTCGCCGAGCAGCAGAAGCAGCACGGCCTGCACGTGTTCTGGGCGGACGGGCGGACGCTGTGCGCCGGTCCGATCCCGCCCGAGGCGCAGCGTGAGCTGTGCCTGGGCGTGCTGTTCATGGTCTTCCTCTACGACACGTGGTTCGGCGAGGACAGCGCGATGCCCGGCTGGCTCGACGAGGGCATCGCCCGCCATCTCTCCTGGCTGATGACCGGCACGCGCTTCGGCATCGCCGTGGGCGGACGCTACGGCGCCAAGGACCCGACGGTGACGCGCAACGTCCCGGATGCGCATGGGGACTGGCTGAAGGCCGCAAACGCGCGGCTGGGGAAGCTCCCGAGCTGGGACCTGCGCCTGCGTATGGGTAAGGGGATCGACGCCTACACCGCGCAGGACTCGATGATCGCGTACGTGCTCGCGGTCTATCTGCTGGAGGGCCGGCCGAAGGCGGTCCCGGCCTTCCTCGAGCGCCTGGGCCAAGGCGAGGACGTCGGCCTCGCCAGCACGAAGGCGCTGGGGCTGCCCCTGCCGATCCTCGAGCAGCGCCTCCGCCGCTTCCTGGCCGAGATCTCGAAGTAAGCGGGGCTAGGCGCGGGGCCGTTTCCCCGACACCGCGAAGATCAGCCAGCACGAGTAGCGCTCGGTGTCCATCACGTTGAGGATCAGGTCGTCGAAGCGCGCCTTGACCCTGCGCGGATCCTCGTCGAGGGACGACGCGATGAAGCGCGTATAGCCGTCGCGCCAGTAGCGCAGCATGCGCGCGAACACGTCGCGCGAGGTGTTGCACGTGTCGATCACGAGCGGATCGACGCGCACGTCCTCGAACCCGGCGCGCACCAGCGCGCGATACGCCGTACGCCCGTGGTGCAGGTCGGTGCCCTTGTCGAGCGCGGCGGGCTGCACGCGGTTGAACATCTGACGCGACGCTTCGGCCTGGGCATCGAAGAGCAGCCCCTGGTAGTCCTCGGCGAGCACGTACATCGTGCCGCCCGGCTTCAGGATGCGGCGGCCTTCCTTGATCATCACCTCGGGCTCGGGCAGGGCGTGCAGGAAGTGACGCATCGCGACGAAGTCACATCGCTGGCTGGTCCAGCTGAGCTTGCCGGCGTCACCGACCTCGAGGGTGAGGTTCGGCACGCGCTCCGGCGTCCACGTCTGGCGCGCCCGCTCGATGTGCCCCTCGTAGAGGTCGACACCGTGGACAGCGATGTGCGGGTACGCCTCGGCGACGCGGCCGGCGAACTCCGCCGTGCCGCAGCCCAGGTCGGCAATCCGTTCGGCCCGGGCGATGCCGATCCGCTCGAGCGCCGGCTGCTCCAGGGGCCAGATCATCTCGATCTGCGCGTGGAGGGTCCCGACCATGCTCGGGTCCTCCATCTCGCGCTGCTGTCCGTAGCTCCGCTGCGCCATGCTCGTAGCCTAGCGCCGGGGTCCACCGCCGCCAGCCGCCGCTACTCGAACACCTCGCCCACGGTGCGCGGAGGCGGCGGCGTACGCGTAAAGGCGTCGTGAATCCACGCATGGACGTAGACCCCGAGCCCGGCCAGCCAGGGCAGCCAGATCGCAAGCGGGCCGCTCGTCTTCCCCACGGCGAGGGGCGCCGCGAGCCAGCGCAACGGCGCGGCGCCGCCGAGCAGCTCCGCGAGCAGCCAGCTCGCCGGCGGCAGGAGCAGGAGCACGCCGAGCGGGACCCGGATCCGGCGCTCGCCGCGCCGGACCGCCGCGGCGCAAAGGACCAAGAGGCCCGCGGCAACGAACGCGCCGAACGCAGCTTCCTCGACGCCCGCGAAGGTCTGGACCCCGGGCAGGAGCTTCTGCAGGGCGCTGCGCACGCGCGCCCGATCGAGGTCGACGAGCGCGAGCAGGACCAGCAGGCCCGCGAGCAGAAGCAGGGCGCCCATGAGGATCGTGCGCGCGCGCGCATGGCGCCGCATGCGCTCGCTCGGTGCGAGGCTCATGCGTCCTCGGGGCTCCGCATCAGCTTCACCTTGATCGCGTCCGGCAGGATCCGCACGAGCCGGATCGCCTGGCGTAGCCGCCACGGGAAGTCGTAGACCTTCTTCTTCTTCCGGATCGCCCGCGCCATGAGACGCGCCGCGCGCTCCGGGCTCATCAAGAGCGGCATGTCGAAGTCGTTCTGATCGGTCATCGGCGTCTCGATGAAGCCGGGGTTGATCGTGGTGACGTGGACGCCCGAGCCGCGCAGCTCCAGCCGGATCGACTCCATCCACGAGGACAGTCCCGCCTTGGTGGCGCAGTACTGCCCGGCCCCCGGTCCACTGACGTAGGAGCCCAGGCTGGAGATCGCGACCAGGTGCCCGCGCCCTCGCTCGAGCATCGAGGGCAGCACGGCTTCGACGCCGTAGTACGGACCGAGCAGGTTGACGCGCACCATCGCCTCGTAGTCGGCCGCGTTCGGGGTCCGCACAGGTTCCGAGATCCCGACGCCCGCGTTGGCCACGAGCAGGTCGACGGGCCCCAGCGCTTCGGCCAGCGCATGGATGGCCGCGATGTGGGCCTCCCGGTCGGCCACGTCGGCCGGCGCCACGGCGGCGGTGCCGCCCGTGCCGCGGATCGCGTCGGCCAGGGCCTCGAGCCGATCGGCCCGTCGCGCGGTCAAGCCGACGGCATAGCCGTCCTGGGCCAGCTGCTTCGCGAGCGCCTCGCCGATCCCACTCGACGCGCCGGTGATGACCGCGACCTGCTTCATCGCCACACGGTAGCGCGGAGGGGGGGTATCGGGCTTACTGCCAGAGCCAGCCGAAGGTGCCGGCGGTGATGAGTGCGTAGATGAGGCCGTCGAAGAGGAACTTCCCCGCGATGTTCCAGGGCTGCCCCTTGAAGATCGACTCGTTGATGGTGCCGAGGCCGTAGCCCATGAAGGCCACGGTGCCCGCCATGCGGAACACGTCGGTGTAGTGCGGGTCGCCCGGCAGGGCGAACTTGGTGATGTAGGCGGCGAAGACGCCCACCAGGAGCGAGAAGCCAAACCACTGGCCGAGCATCGCGCCGATGTTCGGAAGCCCGGAGGGCTTGATGATCATGAAGCCCACGGGCCCCAGCTTGCACTTCTCGAGGTGCTCCGGGGTGCTCGCGTCCTTCATCGAGGCCGGACACGGGAACATGTAGAGGCCGGGCGTGACGCCCCCTTCCCGCATCGCGGCGAGCACCTCCGTCTCCTTCTCGATCTTCTTCCAGTTGCTGCGGTGGTACGGCAGCACCATGTGGATGATCGAGCTGACGATGAAGACGAACACCGCCGAGAGCAGGATCGGCAGCCAGAGCGTGGTCAGGAATTCCATCGTCGACCTCCCGTCGGATCCCCTTTGGCCAAACGAGCCTAGTGAATCGGACGCGGGGTCGCAAACGGTCGAAGGCCTGCGGGTGGCTAGTGGCGGCGGCTGAGGCCGACCGCAACGACGACGTCGTCGCCCGGCGCCACGCCGACCTCGGTCGACGCACGCCAACCGCGACGGGTCGTGTGCTCGAGCCCCATGCCGACGCCACGCAGGCTGCCGTCGCGTTGCCACGCCCGACCGAAGATCGCGCCATTGGGGTGCTCCTGGAGCGAGACGTTCCCGCCCGAGGGCACGAGCAGCCCGTCCGGCCAGTCGAACCCGGTGGGTGTACTCGCGAACGGATCGGCGGGGGTCGAGGGCACCGGCAGGGCGCACCGTCCGTCCGCACACGTCTCGACGATCGGGACGAGCGGACGGGGCGGGATCGAGGCTGCAACGCGCGTCGCGTCCGGGAGCGCGGGCTCGGCGAAGATCCCGCGCACCGGGACCGCCCGTTCGACGGCAGGCGGCGCGGACGCGCCGGACGTCGACGTGCAGGCGGTCTGACTCAGGAGGATCAGGAAGATCACGGCGGTCTGCAGCATGGGTCGTCTCCGATCGGTGGATGCCGTCAACGTCGGGGGGCCGCCCGCACCGTGCGCGGCGGTCCGAGGCGCGCGTCGAGCGCGAGCCCCGCGTGGTCGGTGAGGCCCCCGCCCAGGGCGACGGTGCGGATGGCGGTGCTGTGGACGGCGGCGGCGACCCCGCCGGTCAAGCGGGCCGGCCAGGTGAACGCGTAGTCGAGTCGCTGCGCCGGCTGACGCGACGAGGCGCCCGGCGCAAGCGGGTCGATGTTCCAGGTGTGGCCCGGCAGCGACGGGTGCTGCTCGCGGAACAGGTCGCGCGGGTGGCCGAGACGCGCGAGCAGCGCTCGGTACTCGGGCGTGGGACGCAGCGCGCCGGCCGCACCCGCCTCGCCGCGCACGTTCAAGTCGCCCACGAGCAGGACGGAGCGGCGTCGGCTCGACGGCACGCCGGCCACGAACGTCCGCGCGAAGCGATCGACCTCGGCGAGCTGGCGGGCACGCACGGCTGCGTGCTCGCCGATGCGGCGATCGTCCGCCTGCAGGTGGGCCGCCAGGAGGCAGAGGCTCTGCGCCGGGCCGGCGCGAAGCTCGACACCGAGCACGCCCTTGGCCACCCAGTAGTCGGCCTCGGTCGCGGGGCCGCGCGCACGGAACGGGTGGAACGCGGCACGGGGAAGACCGCGCTCGACGATTGGCAACCGGCTCGCGAGGAAGAGCCCGCTGTCTTCGCGGAGGCCCCCACGGACCTGCGCCTTCGAGACGATCCACGGGTGCGTCGGTGCGAGGCGCCGAGCGAACACGCGGCGCGCCGGCTCATCGAACACCTCGAGCAGCACGATGACGTCCGGCGCCGGCGTCGCGACCAACCGCGTGGCGATGCGCTCGGCGCGCGCGACGTTGTTGCGGCCGAGCGGGCCGGGCAGCATCGCCACGTTGAGCGTGAGCAGGCGGACGCGCGTGGCGCCCTGCGGCGCCGCGTCGGGGGCGGTGAGCGGATCGTCGTCGGTCGGCACGGCCGGGCCGGCGACCGCGACACGCCCGGTGCTCGCACAACCCGCGAGCAGGAAGGCCGCGAGCTGGGTTGCGAGCCAGGAGCGGGAAGCACCCGCTCGGATTGCTCTGGTGCCCATGTCGTCCTCCGTTCTGTTGTCGAGACGGAGCAACCCAAGGCGCGTGCCAAAGCAGGGAATGCGCCGTGAACGGCGAACGGAGCCGCCGGCCTGTGCACGGTCCTGCACAGCCGTCGCAGGGGGATGCACAGCGCGGTCGTACCCGAGGGTGCACGGCGGCGCCGAATGGGGCCCGTCACCGCGGGCACGGGCCTTGCCATGGGAAGGCCGCCATGACACCGCAAGACCTTCTCATCGCGTACGCCCTGTTCGGTATCCCGCTCGGGATCGGCATGGGCCTGTTGCTCGGACTCGTCGCGCGCCACGAGGGCGGCTGGGGCGGCTACGCCTCGTTCCGCCGTCGGGCCGCGCGCCTGGGCCACATCAGCCAGGTGATGCTGCCGTTGATCGGCGGCTTCTACGCCCTGCTGCTGAACGGAACCCAGCTCGACTCCACGTGGGCGTGGATCGGTTCCGGTCTGTGGGTGATGGGCGGCCTCCTGCTCGGCGTGTCCCTGTTCCTCGCGGCCTGGCAGCCGCGCTTGAAGCTCGTCATGCCCGTCCCGGCCACCGCCGTGTTCGCGGGCGCGTTCTGTTTCGCCTTGGCCCGCTTCGCGGGCTGATCGGAGGTCCCCATGAAGATCGCCCTGATTGCCATGAGCGGCGTCCGGGTCCGCAGCCAGGAGCTGCTGGAGATCGGCGTCACGCTGCCCGGGTTCGTGGAGCGCAGCGAGGTCATCGCGTCGCTGCCGTCCCTGGGGCTGCTCACCCTCGCGGGCGCAACGCCCCCCCACCACGAGATCCAGTACTACGAGCACGGCGAGGTGACGCCCGAGGCGCTCGCCGACGACGGCATCGACCTCGTCGCCATCTCCACCTTCACGGCGCAGGCGCCCGAGGCCTACGCGTACGCCGACGACTGCCGTCGCCTCGGCCTGCGGATCGCCATGGGCGGGCTGCACGTGACGGTCTGCCCGGACGAGGCGCTCGACCACGCCGACCACGTGCTGATCGGCGAGGGCGAGGAGATCTGGCCGGAGCTGTTGCGCGACCTCGAACAGGGACGCGCGCAGGCGACGTACGACGCACGCGGCCGCGTGTTCCCGCTCGATCGCGCACCGCTCCCGCGCTACGACCTGCTCGATCCCGAGAAGTACAACCGGATCACGATCCAGACGACGCGCAGCTGCCCGCACCGATGCACCTTCTGCGCGTCGGGCATCCTCTTGCGCGGTCCCTACCGCAAGAAGCCGATCGAGCTCGTGCAGCGCGACCTGGACGCGATCTCCGCGATCTGGCCGCAGCCGTTCATCGAGCTGGCCGACGACAACACGTTCGTCGACAAGCGCTGGGGCAAGGAGCTGGTGAAGGCGCTCACCCCCTACCAGCTCAAGTGGTTCACCGAGAGCGACATCACCCTCGCCGACGATCCCGAGCTCATGGAGCTGCTCTCGGCCAGCGGCTGCCGCCAGGTCCTGATCGGCCTGGAGGCGCTCGACGAGGGCGCCGTGAGCGAGCTCGAGGACCGTTCGTTCAAGGCCAAGCGGATCCACGAGTACGCCCTGGCCGTGCGCCGGATCCAGGAGCACGGCATCAGCGTCAACGGCTGCTTCATCCTGGGCGGCGACACGCAGACGCGGGACTCGTTCCGTGAGATCGCGTCCTTCGCCAACGCCGTCGGTCTGGCCGAGGTGCAGGTGACGGTGCTCACGCCCTTCCCCGGCACGCCGCTCTACGAGCGCTTGCTCGCGCAGGGGCGGATCCTGAAGCCGGGCGACTGGGGCGGCTGCACGCTCTTCGACGTGACCTACGAGCCGGCGCGCATGTCCGTGCGCGAGCTCGAGGAGGGCCTGCTCGAGGTCTTCGCCGAGCTCTACACCGCGGAAGCACGCCGAGGCCGCCAGCGCCGCTTCTTCCAGCAGGTGCGTAGCGGACGACGCCGCCGCGAGAAGCAGCGAAAGCGCGCCTCGCGCGAGGCCCCGCCGACGACGCGGCGATGGAGCGAGTCGACGACGGAGGTGCGCGGATGAGCACCCCCGTCACACGCCCGACCGACGCGGTTCGCGCCTGGAGCCGGTACGATGCCGTGCCGTGCTCGTCCAACAGGCCCTAGCGCTGCTCGGCATGGCCGCTCAACTCGCCCTGGGGGTGTACGCCTTCCGCCGCCACGAGCGCAGTGCGGTGGCGCGGCCGCTGGCCATGCTCTGCTTCCTGCTGGCGGCGTGGAACGCCGCGAACTGGTCGCACCAGTGGTGCGACGCGCGGAACTACGAGGCGACGTCCACGTGGCGCATCCTCGAGCTCACGCTCTCGCCGTGGGTCGCGCCGCTCGCGCTGCATGTCGTGCTGGCCTTCGTCGGCCGGCGACGGCAGCTGCCGTGGCTGCTCTACGCCACCTACGTGGTCTTCGGGCTGCTTTCGCTCTCCTCGGCGGCCGCCGTCTTCTCCGAGCCGGCGCTCGCTTGGACCGAGTCCGAGGCCTGGTCGATCTACTACCTCGTCCCGTTCGTCTTCGTGATCGGCTTCTGCGTGGTCGCTCTGGCCCAGCACGCGCAAGGGGCGGCCAACGACGACGAGCGCATGCGCTCGTGGCTGATGCTCGTCGCGATCGGCTTCGGCGGCGCGATGGCCATGACGGAGCTCTTGGACGACCTGCTGGCGTCGGTCGTGCACACGCCGGCGCTCGGGGTCGTGGGCTCGCTCGTCGCGACGGGGCTCTTCGCGATCGTCACGCTGCGCCTCAAGCTCTTCGGGCGCGAGCTGTCCTCCAGTGCCGGGCTGTACTCCGCGGGCGTCGGCATCATCGGCCTCGTCGCCTTCCTGGTCGTCTTCCACCGGCTCGAGGCGAACCTCGCGCTCTTCGTGCTCGGCACCTTGACGGTCACGGGGCTGCTCGTGGCGGCCATGGTTCCCGTGATCATGCGCGTCGTCCAACGCCGCGAGCAGACGCGCCGACTGGCGGGGATGGGACGCTTCGCCGAGCAGATGGCCCACGACATCAAGAACCCGCTCGCGGCCTTGAAGGGGTCCGTGCAGTTCCTGGCGGAAGAGCGCAACCAGGGTCGCTCGATCGATGACCAACGCGAGTTCCTCGACCTGATGGTCGAGCAGATCGACCGCGTGCAGACGATCGTCGACCGCTATCACCGCCTCGCGAGCTGCGATCCGCAGCTGCGCCTCCTGCGCGTGAACGACGTCGTGCAGCGGGTGCTCGCCCTGCAGCCGCACGCCCAGGCCGAGGGCGTGCAGCTCGCCTCCGACCTGTCGACCGACGACCCCGAGTGCATGGCCGACCCGGATCTGCTGGCGAACGCCGTCGAGAACCTCGTGCGCAACGCCGCCGAGGCGATGCCCGAGGGCGGCACGCTGACCGTCCGCACCAGCGCGATCACGGATCGCGG
>JASJAY010000134.1 GCA_030066775.1 Planctomycetota bacterium | reverse complement strand
CTCGACGGAGCCGACGCGTGAGGGTGCTGATGCTCGGTTGGGAGTTCCCGCCCCACATCTCGGGGGGGCTCGGGACCGCGTGCCAGGGGCTCGTGGAGGGCGTCACGCACCAGGGCGTCGACGTGCTCTTCGTCCTGCCGCGCGCCGAGGGCGACGAGCGCGCCGGCAGCGCCGAGATCCTCGGCTGCAATCGCTTCGACGAACCTGCCTCACCCGAGCCGCCTGCGCGCTTCGAGACGATCGTCGTCCCGAGCACGTTGACGCCCTACGCCAGCCCCGCGCCCCGGACCGCCGCGTCGGCGACACAGACCGGCCCCGCGCCGTTCACCGGCGGCTACGGCCCCGGTCTCCTCGACGAGGTCGCGCGCTACGCCGAGGTCGTGGGGGAGATCGCCCGGACGGCGTCCTTCGACGTCATCCACGCGCACGACTGGATGACCTTCCCGGCCGCGGCTGCCATCGCCGCGGAGAGCGGCAAGCCCCTGGTCGCGCACATCCACGCGAGCGAATACGACCGCAGCCCGGGCGCACCGAACCCCGACGTGCTCGCCATCGAGCAGCGCGGCCTCGACTCGGCAGACAGGGTGATCTGCGTGAGCCACTTCACGGCGCGCACCGTCGAGACGAAGTACCACGTACCCCACAGCCGGATCCGCGTCGTGCACAACGCCGTGACGCAGTCGGAGCAGCAGGAGGAGTGGCACCTCACGCGCTCGATCGACGAGCCGGTCGTGCTCTTCCTCGGCCGCGTGACGGGCCAGAAGGGGCCGGCCTACTTCCTCGAGGCCGCCAAACGTGTGCTCGAGCTCCGCCCCGAGGTGAAGTTCGTGATGAGCGGCTCGGGCGACATGCTGCCCGAGATGGTCGAGCTCTCGGCGCGCCTCGGCATCGAGCGCAGCGTGCACTTCACCGGCTTCCTGCGCGGCGCCGACGTCGAGCGCATGTTCGGGATGGCGGACCTCTACGTCATGCCGTCCGTCGCGGAGCCGTTCGGCATCTCGCCGCTCGAAGCCATGGCGCAGGACGTGCCGGTGATCGTGTCGCGGCAGAGCGGCGTGTCGGAGATCCTGCAGCACGCCCTCAAGGTCGACTTCTGGGACGTGGAGGAGCTGGCCAACAAGATCCTCGCCGTCCTCGCGCGCCCGAGCCTGCGCAACATGCTCGTGGAGGAGGGCAAGGACGAGGTCGATCGCATGCGCTGGGACGAGCGCGGCCTGCGCGTCAAGCACGTGTACGAGGAGCTCGTGCCGTGACCGACGTCGTCTTCTACTTCCAGGTCCACCAGCCCTACCGGCTGAAGCGCTTCAGCTTCTTCGACATCGGCAAGGGCGGCCCGTACTTCGACGACGACCTCAACCAGATGATCATGGAGCGCGTCGCACAGAAGTGCTACCTGCCCATGAACGCGCTGCTGCTGCGGCAGATCGAGAAGCACGCGGGCCGCTTCCGCGTCTCGTTCTCCATCAGCGGGACGGCGCTCACCCAGATGGAGCGCTGGGCGCCCGAGGTGCTCGACTCCTTCCGCGCGCTGGTGGACACGGGCTGCGTCGAGCTGCTCGCCGAGACGTCGCACCACTCGCTGGCCTTCCTGGCCGACATGGAGGAGCACAAGGAGCAGATCCGGGAGCAGCTCGCCCGCCTCGATCGCCTCTTCGGTGTCAAGCCCAACGTCTTCCGCAACACGGAGCTCGTGATCGACGAGCGCGTCGCGCTCCTGGCCGAGGCCCTGGGCTTCGAGGGCCTGATGGGGGAGGGCGCCGAGCACGCGCTCGGCTGGCGCAGCGCCCACCACGTCTACCGCCCCGAGGGCTGCGAGCGCCTCAAGCTCTTGATGCGCGCCTATCGCCTCTCGGACGACATCGCCTTCCGCTTCAGCGATCCCAACTGGCCCGAGCGGCCGCTGACGGCGCCGAAGTTCGCCTCCTGGGCCAAGGACGTCCCCGAGGATGCCGACTACATCGGCCTCTTCATGGACTACGAGACGTTCGGCGAGCACCAGTGGCAGGAGACCGGCATCTTCCAGTTCATGGAGCACCTGCCGGAGGCCATGCTCGCCGAGGAGCGCTTCGCCTTCCGCACCCCGACCGAGGTCGTGCGGCGCCACTCTCCGATCTCGCGCCTCGCGCTCCCGCGCCCTGTCTCCTGGGCCGACGAGGAGCGCGACCTCACCGCGTGGCTGGGCAACGAGATGCAGCAGGCGGCCCACCGCGCCATCCACGACCTGGGGCCGGCCGCCCGCCACGCGCGCGACGAAGGCGACCGCGCCACCTTCGAGGCGTGGCGTCGTCTGACGACGTCGGACCACTTCTATTACATGTGCGTCAAGTACTCCTCCGACGGAGACGTGCACAAGTACTTCAGCCCGTACGGCAGTCCGCACGACGCGTACATCACCTTCATGAACGTCATCGACGATCTCGCGCGCCGGCTGCGTCCGTACCAGTCGCCGGACCGGCAGCCCGCGCGGACCCTCGACTAGAAAGCCCCATGAACGTCCATCTCTTCGAAGTCAGCTGGGAAGTCTGCAACAAGGTCGGCGGCATCCACACCGTCATCTCGAGCAAGGCACCGACGCTCGTCGAGCGCTACGGCGATCGCTACATCTGCATCGGCCCGTGGATCCAGCGCGAGTCGCCCGCGGACGAGGCGTTCGACGAGGAGCCCGGCTTCGACGAGTTCCGCGCCCTGCTCGAAGCGCAGGGGTGCGCGGTGCGCGTGGGCCGGTGGCGCATCGCCGGTCGTCCGCGCACGATCCTCGTCGACTTCTCGAAGCTGTTCGCCGAGAAGAACGACCTGCTCCGGGACCTGTGGGAGCGCTACCACGTCGACTCCCTGCGCGGCGGCTGGGAGTACGTCGAGCCCGCGATGTTCGGCATCGCCGCCGGGCGTGTGATCGAGGCCTACTCGAACGTGTTCCTCGCCCCGCACCGCGATCGCGCGGTCGCCCAGTTCCACGAGTGGATGACGGGCTCGGGCGCGCTGCACCTCAAGACCACGACGCCGTCGATCGGCACGATCTTCACGACGCACGCGACGGTCCTCGGCCGCGCGCTCGGTGCGCACGGCGTGCTGGCCGTGGACGGCATCCCCGACGAGACGCCCAGGGACGCGGCGCAGCGCATCAACGTGCCGGCCAAGCACTCGCTCGAGGCGAAGGTCGCCACCCACGTCGACGTGTTCACCACCGTGAGCACCCTGACGGCGGAGGAGGCCACGCATGCGCTCGAGCGTCGGCCCAACCCCGTGTGCCCCAACGGCATCGACGTCGCCGTCATGGAGGAGCTGTCGACGGCCGCGCCGGAGGACGAGGTGCGCCGCAGGCTCGCGCAGATCGCCACCGCCGTGACCGGGGAGGACCCGGGCGACGCCTGCTTCCTGACCACCTCCGGGCGGTACGAGCCCCACAACAAGGGCATCGACGTCCTCCTCGCATCGCTGGCGAAGCTCGGCGAGACGGAGGGGCGTGGCGTCGTCTGCTTCCTGCTCGTGCCCGCGGGCAACGCAGGTCTCCGGGCCGATCTGCGCGATCGGCTCGCCGGTCGCGCGGAGGCCGACGGTCCGCTTCGTGGGGTGGCGACGCACAGCCTGTTCGACCCGGAGACGGATCCCATCCACGCCGACTGCGTGCGCCTTGGGCTCGACAACGCGCCCGGCTCGCGGGTCAAGGTGATCCACGTGCCCGTGTACCTCGACGGGGCGGACGGGCTCCTCGACCTGCCCTACGAGACCGTGCTGCGCGCCATGGACCTGAGCGCGTACCCCTCGTACTACGAGCCGTGGGGCTACACGCCGGTCGAGTCCGTGGCGGTCGGCGTCCCGACGATCACGACCGATTGCGCCGGCTTCGGTGTCTGGGCGCAGGAAGCGGACTTGGGCCCCGAGGACGGGGTCACCGTGTTGGCGCGCCGCGGATTCGATGACGACGACGTCACCGAGGATCTCGCTGCGGCCATCGGCCGGCTCGCCGAACACGGCAAGGACGCGGAGGGCACGTCGTCGGCCGCGCGGCAGACGGCAGAGCGGCTCGGCTGGGCCGAGCTGATCGAAGCGTACGTCGTCGCGTACAACGCCGCCCTGCGCGTCGCGCGCACGCGCGTGGACGACGAGGCCCTGGCGCAGCTCTTGCCGCCGATGCAACAGACCCCCGCCCAGACGGACGCGAGCGGGCGCCTGCTGCAGATCGACGTGACGGCCACGCTGCCCGAGCGTCTCGGCGCGCTGGAGCGCCTCGCGTCGAACCTCTGGTGGTGCTGGGACGAAGACGCGCCGGCATTGTTCGAGGAGCTGGCGAGCACGACCTGGCGCCAGTGCGGGCGCAACCCGCGGCTGATGCTCCGGCATGCGGCCACCGCGGACCTCGAGGCCCGCGCAGCGGACGACGCCTACGTCGCGCGCCTGGACGCCGCCGCGGCGCGCTTCGACGCCTACATGGCGGGCGCGCCGGAGGAGCGCGAGCTGGCCCCCGACGTGCGCGTCAGCGCGAAGCACCCCGTCGCGTACTTCTGCTTCGAGTACGGCCTGCACGAGTCGCTGCCGCTCTACGGTGGGGGCCTCGGCATCCTCGCCGGCGACCACCTCAAGCAGGCGAGTGACGACGGCCTTCCGCTCGTGGGCGTAGGCCTGCTCTTCCGCGAGGGCTACGTGCACCAGCGCGTCAGCCCCTCGGGGCACCAGATCGGCGGACGCATCGAGGTGGATCCGCGCTCCGCGAGCATGGAGCTCGTGCGGCGCCCCGACGGCACGCCGATGGAGGTCACCGTCTACCTGCCGAGCTTCGCGCTGCGCATGCGCGCGTGGCGCGTCCCCGTGGGCCGCGTCTCGCTCTACCTGCTCGACGCCGACTTCGAAGGCAACCACCCGGACGCGCGCAACATCACGCGGCGGCTCTACTCCGGCGACCGCGAGCACCGGCTGCAGCAGGAGATCGCGCTGGGCAAGGGCGGCGTGCGCCTCCTGAGCGCGCTGGGTATCCAGCCGTCCGTGCTGCACCTGAACGAGGGCCACGCCGCCTTCGCGGCGCTCGAGCGCGTCGCGCACCTCGTGCGCGGCGAGCACCTGACGTTCGAGGAAGCGCGCGCCTACGTGCGCGCCACCACGGCCTTCACCTCGCACACGCCCGTCCCCGCCGGCCACGACGTCTTCGACGACGACCTGATGCGGCGCTACTTCGCCGACTCCGCGCGCTGGATCGGCCTGCCGTGGGAGTCGTTCATGCGCCTGGGCCAGTCCCGGGACACGCGGGACCGCTTCAACATGACCTGGCTGGCCGTGCGCATGGCCTCGTGGATCGGCGGCGTGAGCCGCCGGCACGGCGAGGTCGTGCGGAAGCAGCTGCATCCGTGCCTGCCCGACCTGCTGGAGGCGGAGCTGCCCTTCGGCTACGTGACGAACGGCGTGCACCTGCCGACCTGGACGGCGCCCGAGATCCGTAGCGCCTTGGCCGCCGTCGACGACGATCCCTCGGCGCTCGGCGACGCGGAGCTGTGGCACGCTCGCGCGTGGCCGCGCGAGCGGCTGCTCGTGGAGGCGCGCCGCCGCCTCAACGACGGCGCGGACCAGCGCCGCACCGACCCGCTCGTGCTGCGCCGCATGCTCGAGGGGCTCGACCCGAACGCGCTCCTCCTGGGCTTCGCGCGGCGCTTCGCCCCCTACAAGCGCGCCGACCTGCTCTTCCGTGACCCGGATCGGCTCGCCGCGCTGCTCGACGATCCCGATCGGCCCGTGCGCCTGTTCATCGCGGGCAAGGCACACCCCGAGGACGGGGCCGGGCTCGACCTGCTCCACCGCGTGGTGAGCCACGCGTGGAGCGATCGGTTCCTCGGCAAGGTGTTCTTCCTCGAGGACTACGACATCGAGCTCGGGCGCGCGCTCGTGCAGGGCTGCGACGTGTGGCTGAACACGCCCATCCCGCCGCTCGAGGCCAGCGGCACGTCGGGCATGAAGGCGGCCGGAAACGGCGGCCTCAACTGCTCCGTGCTCGACGGCTGGTGGGTCGAGGGCTACGACGGCACCAACGGCTGGGTCGTCGGCGACGCGATGCCGAACAGCGACGCGGACGTACGTGACGCGCTCGACAGCGCGCACCTGTTGTCCGTACTCGAGCGCCACGTCGTGCCCGCGTTCTTCGAGCGCGACAGCGAGGGCCTGCCCACGGCCTGGATCGAGCGGATGCGACGGGCGATCGGCACCGCGCGTGGCGGCTTCGGCACCGACCGCATGCTCTCCGACTACGTCGAGGGCGCCTACACGCCGCTCACGGCGAACGCCCGCGACCTCGCCGGGAGCGGCTTCCGCGCGACGCGCGACGTGTCGGCGCGCCAGCAGCGCATTGCGCGCGGCTTCGAGCAGATCGAGATCCTCGACGCGGAGGCCGGCGCGCGCCGCGCGCTCCGTGCCGGAGACCACCTCGACGTGAGCGTCCGGGTGCGCCTCGCGGGCCTCGAGCCCGACGAGGTCCAGGTCGAGATCGTCTCGGGACTGACCCAGAGCCCCGAGGCGCTCGAGGCCCTCACCGTGCACCCGCTGGCGGTCACGAAGCAGAACGGGGACGGCGTCTTCCTGTACGAGGGCAGCTGGCCCGCGGACGCCTCGGGCCGCTACGGCGTCGGCGTGCGCGTGCGTCCGGCCCTGGACGAGCGCTTCGACAGCTCGCTGAAGCCAATCGTGCGCTGGGCCGAGCTCGCCACCGAACCCGACGACGCGTAGCCGCTAGCCGGCGTACCTCTGAATGGTCTCGCCGACGGCGGCCGCCGTCGAACTGGATCGTCGCGCAGCCGTCCTCGAGGACCGCAGTTTCGGGGTAGTAGCAGATGTCGAGCGGCCGTCCCACGTCGGCCCCGTACATGCACAGGCGCCCGCCGCGGACGTCCTCCGGAGGCGCCGTGTATGCCTCGGCCGGATCCATCCCGGCAGACTAGCGGGAGTGCCCCGGCCGGACGCTGGTACCGTCCTCCTCACCGGGAGTCGTGGAGATCGGACATGACCGTCACGTCGGGGACCTACGCGCTGGCCGGGCGATGGAACGCATTCGGACTCCGGCTATGGAGGCGGCTCTCTCGTGGGACCAACGCGTTCGCGTCTCCGTTCTCGATCGCGACGGCGCTCGCCATGCTCGTTCCCGGCGCGCGCGGCGCTACGCGTGAGCAGCTGGTGTCCCTGCTGGAGCTGGGCGTCGTCGACGAGGACTTGCCGCGCCGCGTCGACGAGTTGCTGTCGAGCCTCGCCGCGCGCTCCGTTTCGGGGTGGGACATCGACGAGGAGACCGGCGAAGGCAAGCCGACCGAGTCCAACGTCTTCCGCCTCCACGTTGCGAATGCCCTTTTCCCCGCGTGCGAATTCCCGTTCGACGCGGCGTACGTCGAGACGATCCGTTCCGCATTCGACGCGGGGCTCTGCGGGCTCGACTACACCCAACCGCGCGCTGCGGAGTCCCACATCAACGCTTGGGTAGAAGAGAAGACAGAGGGCATGCTCGACGGTGTGATTCCCGCGGGCACCCTCGACGAGTCGACCCGCCTGGTGCTCGTGAACGCGGTCTACTTCTTGGCGGAGTGGATGAGCCAGTTCGATCCCGACCGCACGGAGGATGCGCCCTTCAACCGTCCGGACGGGAGCCAGGTCCTCGTTCCGACGATGCGGATGAAGGCGGACCTCGCCTACGCGCGCGACGAGAGTCGGAAACTGCAGGTGCTCGAGCTGCCATACATCGAGACGTCGATGCTCGTCCTCTTGCCTGACGATGGCGCGCTGGACCAACTGGAGGATGAGCTCGACGGAGAAATGATCGACTCGTTGACGGAGGCCCTTCGTGAGCGCGAGGTCTCGCTCCGATTGCCTCGCTTCGAGATGGAGTCGCGTTTCGAGCTCAACGAGGATCTTCAATCGCTCGGTCTCCACCGCGCCTTCACCCAAGACGCCGACTTCGGAGGCATCACGTCGCATCCAGCGGGGCTGCTCATTTCGGACGTGCTGCATCGAGCGCGCATCGAGGTCGACGAGATGGGGACGGAAGCGTCCGCCTCCACCGCCATCGCGGTGGCCGCTGGGGCGGCGTTCAGCCGGCCCCCGCCGCCCGTCGAGTTCTTCGTCGATCGCCCCTTCCTCTTCCTGATCCGGGACGGGACGACCAACTCGATTCTCTTCGTGGGCCGCGTCGTGGACCCCTCGGGTGGAGCAACCATTGACTAGAGCGATCGGGTTTGGCCTGGTAGGCCCGAAAGGCGAGGTCGACTGACCGCGTGAGAGCTGTAAGCACGCACACGGATGCCCGGGTCGGTGGTCAGGAGCTCGGTCTCGATATGCGCGAGGGCTGAGATGGGGGTGAGCGCTCTATAAGACGGCGGTGCGGATTGAAGTGCCTACGCCTTGATTCTGACGATGCGGCGCGTGCCGAGCGGTAGTATTGATAGTCTCTACGACCGTTTGTCGGAGTTCCTCCTGTAGATGGGAAAGATATTCGAAGTCTGGTCAGTAGCGCGAAGTGACGGGAAACACCACAGTTGGGGTGCGCGCAGAACTAAAGAAGAAGCGGAGCAGCTTCTCAAGGAACGGTTCACGGGCGAGCACGAAGAATGGGCAAGAAAGCACCACAGCCGCTGGTGGGTTGAGGAGGTCGATACAACAGGACTATTTGAGATTCCGTCAAAGCCGATGCCGCGTGATCGTTTCAGCGCAGAGGCCAC
>JASJAY010000018.1 GCA_030066775.1 Planctomycetota bacterium | reverse complement strand
CCGGCATCCCAGATGAAGAAGCGGTTCTTGTCGACAGCCACGCCTCACCCCGGAGGGTCGAGGGGAAGGAGAGAAGTGGTGGCTAGGACCAGAGTCGAACTGGTGACCCCAGCATTTTCAGTGCTGTGCTCTACCAACTGAGCTACCTAGCCACGCGGGAGGGATGACACCCGAGGGGCGCGGGGCGGGCAAGCATTTCCTCGACCCGGCCTCGTCTCTAGACGTCGGAGTGGCCCAGGGAGGCGACGTCCTCGCGGATCTGCTGCACGAGGGCCTCCTTGGAGGGGAACTTCCGCTCGTCGCGCATCTTGCGCACCAGCTCGACCTCGATGCGCTCGTCGTAGAAGTCGAAGTCGATGTTGGGGACGTGCACCTCGAGCAGCGGCTCGGGCTGGCCCTCCTTGAACGTCGGGCGGTAGCCGATGTTGGCGACGCCGGCGTAGCGCTGCCCGCGCACCTCGGCGATGACCTGGTAGACGCCGGAGGGCGGGGCGAGCTCGCCTTCGAGATCGACGTTGGCCGTGGGGAAGCCGAGCTGCTTGCCGCGGCCGTCGCCGCGGATGACGACGCCGTAGAGCGCAACCGGGCGGCCGAGCATGTCGGCGGCCGTGGCGAGGTCGCCGGTCTGGATGGCGTCGCGGATGCGGCTGCTGGAGATGGGGTCGCCGTGGAGCGTGATCGCGGGGGCCTCTACGACGTCGAAGCCGTGGAAACCACCCAGCTCGCTGACCGCCTCGGGCGTGCCCTCGCTGTTGAAGCCGAAGCTCGAGTTGTAGCCGAACAGCACGGCCGTCACGCCCATGCGCTTGACGAGGATGTCCTCGACGAAGTCCGTGTAGGTCGTCTCGCGCATCGCCTCGTCGAAGGGCAGGAGCACGACGGCGTCGACGCCGAAGCGCTCGAGCAGATGCACGCGGTGTTCGGTGGACAGGAGCCGGCGGGGCTCGGCGCCTTCGATCACGGCACGGGGGTGGATGTCGAACGTGACCACCACCGAGTCGCCTTCCATGCGATCGGCGAGGGCGCAGAGCTCCTCGACGAGGTGGCGGTGGCCGCGGTGCAGACCGTCGAACATCCCCACCGTGACGGAGGGGTTGGTGAAGTGCGAAGGGTCGAGCGATTCGACCCCTGCGTAACGACGGATCACGAAGTCGCTCAAGGCTACTCCGTCGTGGCCATGTAGCGCTCGCGCAGGGCGTCGAGCAGGTGCTCCACCTCTTGGCGGGACTCGGGCTCCATGCGGTCGATGAAGACCTTGCCGTCGAGGTGGTCCATCTCGTGCTGGAAGATGCGCGCGACGAAGCCCGAGAGCTCGATCTCGCGGCCGCGCAGGTCCAGGTCCTGGAAGCGGACGCGGATCTTCTTCGCGCGGCGGACCTTGCCGTAGATCTCGGGGAAGGAGAGGCAGCCCTCGTCGCCGACCTCGGTGCCGCCCTTCTCGAGGATCTCGACCTCGGGGTTGATCACGACGATCTCGTCGCCGGGCTCGCCCGAGGGGCAGACGAGCATCAGGCGCTTGGCCACGCCCACCTGGGGCGCGGCGAGACCGACGCCGCGCAGCTCGAACATCACGCGACGCATCTCCCCCACCACCGCGCGTAGATCGTCGTCTACCTCGGTGATGGGATCCGTGCCGCCGAGCAGCACCGGATGGGGCCAGAGCACGATGTCGAGCTTCATGGAAAGGATGATACCAGCGCGCCTCGGCGGGACGTTTTCAGGGGGGAGCGGCCGTCCGACCCCCCGCTCGCATAGACCCGCGGCCGGGGCCCCCCTAGGATGTTGCGCCGCCCGAACGAGGAGTGCCGATGGCCGTCAGAGACCTCAAGAACAAGGGACGCGATCTCTTCCGCCGAAAGCAGTACGAGCTTTCGATGGACGCGTACATGGAGTACCTGCGCTTCGAGCCCGACGACGAGGAGGCGGCGGACGGGTTCTTCCAGGCGGCCAAGAAGAACCGTGAGCTCAAGGGCAAGGGCCTGTTCGGCGGCGTCTTCAAGAAGATCGGCGTCACCGCGCGCGACCCGAAGAAGCGCATGGACCAGGCGTTCCGCGCCCTGGCCAAGGCGCCGGACAACAAGGGTCTCTTGATGACGCTCGGCGAGGCGGCCTTGGACGCGGGCGCGATGGGCGCGGCGGTGTCGGCCTACAACCAGGCGGCCGAGGTCGATCCCGAGGACAGCGAGCCCTTCAAGCAGCTCGGCATGGCGCTCGGCCGCAAGGGCCGCATCGAGGAGGCGCTCAATGCGCTGCGCAAGGCCTGCGAGATCAACCCCCGCGACCAGGAAGCGAACAAGCTGCGCAAGAACCTGGCTGCCGAGGGCGCGCTCAAGATCTCGGGCTACGAGACGGCCAAGTCGAGCCGCGACCTGATCAAGGACAAGAAGGTGGCCGAGGAGCTCGAGGTCGAGGTGCGCATGCAGCTCACGCCCGAGCACGCCGCGACCGAGATCGAGAAGCTCGAGCAGCAGGTGCAGGAGAACCCCGAGGACTCGCGCCTCATGGTGCGCCTCGCCGACCTCTACGAGCAGAAGGGCGACGAGGCCCTGGCGCTCGAGACGCTCGAGAAGGCGCTCACGATCGACGGCGAGAACTACGACCTCTCCGTGCGCATCGGCGACAAGAAGCTGCGCAAGGTGACGGCGGCCTACAAGCAGGCCTCCGAGGCCCTCAAGGCCGCGCCCGACGACGAGGGCGCCAAGAGCGCCTTCGCCGCGGCCAAGGAGACGCTGATCTCGTCCCGCCTGGCCGAGCACGGCCGGCGCGTCAAGGAGCACCCGCTCGACCTGGCCGAGCGCTTCAACCTGGGCCGCTGGCAGCTGGAGTCCGGGGACGTGGACAACGCCCTGGCCGAGTTCCAGCAGACCGTCCGGGACCCGAACCGGAAGGTCGACTCGCTGCGCTTCCAGGCCAAGTGCTTCGAGAAGAAGAACCTCCTGGGGCTCGCCGTGAAGAAGCTGGAGGAGGCCGTCCAGAGCTTCCCGACGCTCGCCAGCCCCAAGTCCAAGGAGGTCCACTACGAGTACGGCGACCTCCTGGAGCGCCAGGGCGACAAGGACAAGGCCCGGGACATCTTCGAGAAGATCGTCGAGGCCGAGGCCAACTACCGGGACGCCCTGAACCGGCTCTCCGCCCTCTCCAACTAGCCTCTGGGGCCTGCCACGCTCAACTCCCGCGCAATTCCTTAGCGATGGAGGAGCCCGGGGCAAAATCCGGGGCTTCCGCCGGGATCCGGCGGCGACTGTCGAGGACCCCCATGCCCAACACCGAGTCCGCCAAGAAGCGCGTTCGTCAGACCGTCAAGCGCACGCTCTCCAACAAGGAGCGCCGCTCGTCCATGCGTACGTACGTGCGGAAGGTGAACGAGGCCGTCGAGGCCGGCGACAAGGGGGCGGCCAGCGAGAACCTCGTCAAGGCCTACCAGGCCATCGACAAGTGCGCCAAGGCCAACATCATCCACGACAACACGGCCGCGAATCAGAAGGCCAAGCTCGCTCGCCGAGTGAACAAGCTGTAGGGCGACGCCCGCTCGCTTGACTCGCTAGGACGCCGCCCCGATGCGGTTGGCGACGCGCAGGAGCGCCTCGCAACACAGGTCCACGTCGCGGTCCGTGACCGCGTACGAGAGACGGAAGTGCCCCGGGCGACCGAAGCCCGAGCCCGGCACGACGAGCAGCCGCTCCGACAGGCACAGGTTCACGAACTCGATGTCGTCCATCTCGGGATCGGGCACCTGCGGGAAGATGTAGAAGGCGCCCATCGGTCGGACCGTGGGATAGCCGCCCTCCTCGAGTGCCTTGAGCAGGCGCGTGCGCTTGCTCGCGTAGCCCGAGGTGTCGAGCTTCACGTCCATCAGGCCCTCGACCAGGCGCTGCTGGAAGGCCGGCGCGTTCACGAAGCCCAGGATGCGGTTCGTGAAGGTGAAGGCGCTGGCGAGCTCGAGCGCGCCCTCGCTCTCGGGGTTGATCGCGACGTAGCCGATGCGCTCGCCCGGCATCGCCAGGTCCTTCGAGAACGAGGTGATGTGGATCGTGTCGCGGTAGTGCTTCACCGGCCACGGGACGTCGACCCCGTCGTACTGGATCGCGCGGTAGGGCTCGTCGGAGACGAGGTAGATCGGGCGACCGTGCTCGGCGGACTTCTTCTCGAGCAGCGCGCCGACGGCGTCGTAGTCCTCGGCCGGGTAGACGGCGCCCGTGGGGTTGTTGGGCGCGTTGACGATCACGGCGCGGGTGCGCGGGGTGATCGCGGCCTCGATGGCGGCCACGTCGGGGCGGAACTGGTCGTCGGTCTGGACGAGGACGATCTCGCCGGCGTGGTTGGTGATGTAGAAGCGGTACTCGACGAAGTACGGCGCGAGCACGATGACCTCGTCGCCGGGATCGAGGATCCCCTTGAACACGACGTTGAGCGCACCCCCGGCCCCGACCGTCATGACGACGTCCCGGTAGTTGTAGGGGATGCCCGTCTCCTTCTCGAGGTGCGCGGCGATGGCGCGGCGCGTCGAGCGGAAGCCGGCGTTGGGCATGTAGCGGTGCGAGCCGGGCGCGGGGTCGGTGGCCAGCTGGGCCATGCGGGCCGCGGCGCGCGCGGGAGGCTCCATCATCGGGTTGCCGAGGGCCATGTCGGCGACCTGGTCTTCGCCCAGCTCCCGCTTCAGCCGGATCCCTTCTTCGAACATCTTGCGGATCCACGATGCACCTTGCATCGCCTGCTGAATTGCGTTGCTGATTGCCATGTCCCCGATTGAACGCCACGGCGGGAATTGCGCCAGCCCCGCCCCAGGCATCCTCGCGGAGGACGCGCCGGGGCGGGGCCGGGCGGAGGCGACGGAAGTGTCGCGGAGGGCCTAGTTTCGGGAGCCGGGGACCAGGTCGTAGCGTTCCACGACCATCATGCACATGGCCATCATCGCGGTGCTGTACACGCGGCCGCCGTCGGGCCCCCAGGGGCCGATCGGATCCCACGAGCCCTTGTAGAGGCAGAAGTCCGTGTCCTTGCGCTGGGTCTCCAGGATGGCCTTCTCCATGGCCTTGCGCCACGTGGTCCAGTTGCGCTTGCCGCCGACGCTGTCGCCCATCTGGTACATGGCGAGCGCGCCGTAGTACCAGTAGTACATGTCGATCGAGCCGTCGCTCGGGTTCCACGTGGGCGGGAGCTCGCGCAGGAGATGCGCGTACTTCTGCATGGTCTCGGACTTGCGCGGGTCGTCGCCCATGAAGAGGCGCGCCAGCAGGCCCACGGCCGTCATGGACTCGGACTTCTCACCGGGGAAGCGATCGACCAGCTCCTTGGGGCGCGCCGGGCCGCTGCCGCGGGTGATGTAGCCGACGCGGCCGTAGTCCGGGTCGGTCATCTTGTCGAGCCAGGCGCGGATGCCGTCGAAGGCGTCGTCGTCCACGGCGAGCGGGGCGGGCTTGCCCTGCTTCTGCGCGTGCTCGTTGACGAGCTTGGCGCTCTTGATCGCCATCATCATCCAGCCCGTGACGCTCGTGTCGTTGTCGCCGGGCTTCACGCCGTAGCGCCACGCGAAGTACGGGTTGCGGGCGAGGCCGATGAACTCCAGGCAGCGCTGGGCCGAGCCCTTGAGGATCGGGCTGTTCGTCATGCCGTACGCCTCGACCATCGCGAGGGCCGCCGTGGCGTGGTTGTAGATGTAGTTGGGGCCGGCACGGGCGCCGAAGCAGCCCTCCGGATCCTGCACGGTCTTCAGGTAGCGCAGGCCGCGGCTGACCGTCTTGCGGAACTCGTGGTTGCCGCGGTGGGTGTAGCCGGCGCCCAGGAAGGCGCAGAGCGCGAGGCCCGTGACGCCCACGTCGTACATCTGCTTGCCCTTGCCGTCGGGACGCTCGCCCATGTTGGGCTTGAAGTCGCACCACTTGTCGAAGCCCTCGGCCTCCCAGCGGCCGTCGGGGGACTGGTGCGCGGCGAGCCAGCGCAGGGCGTCCATGACGCTGTCCTTCTGCTTCTCGCTCGGCCAGCCGCCACCGCCGCCGTCGCCGTCACCGCCGCGGCCGAATGCCGAGCCGGCGCCACCGCCCGTGCCGATGTAGCCGTTGCTGGACGGGCCGTCGAAGGGTGCCTTCGACTTGGCGTCCTTCACGCGCCCGAAGTTCTCCTCGTTGGGCAGGTCGTTGTCCGACTTGTTGTCGAGGTCGAGGTCCTCGGGGTTGAGCTGCGGCTCCGGCATCTTCGTGGGATCGACCGGGGTGTCCTGGTGATGCGGAAGATCCTCGGGCTCCGGTTCGATCACCTCGGGCGGCGCTGCGTCCACGATGATTGCGGGCTCGAGCTTCTTCTTGGGCTCGGTCGTCTGGAAGAAGCTGGCGATCAGGAAGACGAACACGTGGATGGCGATCGAGATCATCCACCACGGGCTCTGCTTGAGCGCGATGTAGAGCTGTTCGTTGAAATCGGCATCCGTCGCGAACGCGGGTTGATGCAAGGTTCGTTGGTGGCGTGACATGATGACGCACGTCTCCTATCTCGCGTCGGCGACGCGTTCCATGGGGACAGACCGCTCCCGCAGTTGGTTGCGGAAGGGTGAGTGAAGCGTGACTCAGCAGGTGCTTGGCTGCCGCGTCGCTTCGTTGGAACGGGTTGGTTTCCTACTCACCTCTTGAAACGAAACCGCAATGTGGCGGTTCACGCGTTGGCAAGTTCGTTTGCAGACCTTCGACAGAATTGAAGAAGGCCGGCGCATGTGCGCCGGCCTTCCGGTGAGTCGGTTGTGTCGAGTGCTCTTACTTGAGGCCGAACACGCGGTCGTAGCGGTACCAGACCTGCAAGCACATGGCGAGCAGCGCGGTGCTGTAGACACGGCCACCGTCCGGACCCCAGGGACCGATCGGATCCCACGAGCCCTTGAAGGCGCAGTAGTCGGTGTCCTTGCGCTGGGTCTCGACGACGGCCTTCTCGAGACCGGTCTTCCAGGCCTTCCACCACTTGCCGCCCATCTGGTACATGGCGAGCGCGCCGTAGTACCAGTAGTACATGTCGATCGAGCCGTCCGACGGGTTCCACGTCGGGGGCAGCTTCTCCATGAGGTCCGCACCCTTGCGCATGAGCTCGCCCTTGCGCGGGTCCTCACCCATGAAGATGCGTGCGAGCACGCCCACCGCCGTCATGGACTCCGACTTCTCGCCGGGGAAGCGATCGACCAGCTCCTTCGGGCGGGCCGGGCCGCTACCGCGGGTGATGTAGCCGACGCGGCCGTAGTCCGGGTCGGTCATCTTCTCGATCCAAGCGCTGATGCCCTCGAACGCGCCGTCGTCCACGGAGAGCGGGGCGGGCTTGCCGCGCTTCTGCGCGTCCTCGTTGATGAGCTTGGCGGACTTGATCGCCATCATCATCCAGCCCGTCACCGAGGAGTCGTTGTCACCGGGCTTCACGCCGTAGCGCCAGGCGAAGTACGGGTTGCGCGAGAGACCGATGAACTCGAGGCAGCGCTGCGCCGAGCCCTTGAAGATCGGGCTCTCGGTCATGCCGTACGCCTCCACCATGGCGAGCGAGGCGGTGGCGTGGTTGTAGATGTAGTTGGGGCCCGAGCGGGCGCCGAAGCAGCCCTCCGGATCCTGAACGTTCTTCAGGTAGCGCAGACCCTTCGAGACGGTGTTCTTGAAGGGGTGGTTGCCGCGGTTGGTGTAGCCGGCACCCAGGAAGGCGCAGAGCGCGAGGCCGCTGACGCCCGGGTCGTACATCGACTTGCCGAGGCCGTCCGGACGCTCGCCGGTGGCGGGCTTGCCCTCGCACCACTTGTCGAAGCCGGCCGTTTCCCACTGGCCGCTGGGCGACTGGTGCGCCTTGAGCCAGCGCAGCGCGTCCATCACCGCGTCGTTGCGCTTCTTGCCGCCGCCACCGGGCGTCTTGTCGGCGCTACCACCGCGGCCGCGGAAGGCGCCGCCGGCGCCGCCACCGATACCGATCGTGCCGTTGGTCGACGGACCCTCGAAGGGCGCGTCCGAGTTGCCCTCGGTCTGGCCGAAGCTCTCTTCGAAGGGAAGGTCGTTGTCGGTCTCGACGTGGTCGTCGATTTCCTCGTCCTTGATGACGGGCTCTTCCGTGACGACTTCCTTCTCCTGGATCTCCTCGGTGTCTTCCGGGGTCTCCTCGACGTCCTCTTCGATGTCCTCGATCTCCGGCAAGCCCGCTTCGATCATGGGCTTGAGCGGCTTCTTGTCCTTCGAGGTGTCGAGCATGCTCGCAATGAAGAAGATGAGGACGTGGATCGCGATCGAGATCATCCACCACGGGCTCTGCTTGAGCGCGAGGTAGAGCTGCTCGTTGAAGTCGCCCTGATTCTGGAAAGCGTCGACGTAGGTGTGTCGCTCGTGACGTGCCATGGGCGGGGGTCTCCTGCTTCTGTCTTCCGAATGCGGACGCCTGCCGAGCCGCGAGGGAATGCTCCCGAAGCGCCGTTCGCGGCAAGAAGCCCGCATTGTAGGGATTGCCTACCTGGGATCCAACGGGGTGGGTGGGCGCCGGTTCACCCAAAAACGGGTGGGGTCCGAAGTGCCCAAGCCCCTGGGGGCCGGGGACTTACGCCCACCCCTCCAGGATCGCGAGGATCGCCGCCGCGGTCTGGACCAGGGTGTCGGCGAAATAGCCGCCGGGAACGCGCCCGTCGGCCAGGATCGCCTCCTCCTCGAGGGTCCGCACCAGCTCGGTGAACCAGGGCCCGGGCGCCTCGCTGCGGGCCACCAGCCAGGTCTTCATCCACCACAGCTGGACGTCGGACTGCATGGTCCGCCAGAAGGGCGGATCCGCGAGCAGGGCGGCCTGGACCTTGCCCGGGAAGGCGTCCACGACGCTGGTTCCGGGCTGCAGGACGGTGCGCACCAGGGCCTCGGTGACCTGGAAGTCGACCCCGTCCTTCTCCCCCACCTGGCGGCCCCTGACGACCCGTCCCGCCTCGCGCGGGAAGAGCGCCTGGCGCCGCTGATCGAAGACCTGGGCGACGGTCATCGCCGCCAGGGACCGGGGCCAGCCGTTGCGCAGACCCGCCTTGGCGAAGCCGGCCAGGGCCGGTGCCGCCCCCTTGGCGGCCTCGATGGCCTGGACGTCCCCCACCGTGACGAAGGCGTAGAGCGCCGCCGAGGTGGCGTCGATCTGGAAGAACTTCTGCTCGGGGCCGACGGCCAGCTTGCCGATCGCACCGTCGTCGGTCTGGTTCGCCTGCAGGTGGGCCAGGGCCCCCGAGAGCGCGCCGTCGAGGTCCACGTCGGGCAGCGCCACGCCGGAGGTGCGCAGGCGGGCGAGCGCGGCGGTGGCGAGGGCGGTCGAGGCGAGGCGTTCGTGCACGCCCTGCTCCCCCACCTCCTCGGCGCCGGCGTAGAAGCTCCCGTCGACCTGCTGCATCGCGACGAGTGCCTTCGCGAAGCGCCCGAGCAGACGCTCGGCGCGGTCGGCGTCCTCGCCGGCGTAGAGCCCCTGCATGCGGACGGGCGGCGGGCCCTCGTGGGTGAGGATGTCGATCCCGAGCTTGAGCGTGAGTGCCGCCAGCGCGAAGGCCACCACCGCGATCAGGTGCGGCGGGCGCGCGAAGTCGACCTCGCCCCGCGCCGGCGCAGCGGGTGCCTCGGAGGTCGTCACCGGAGGCGCGCTCCCCGGAGGTGGTCGAGCTCCTGGATCTTGGCCAGGACCTCGCGCGCCTCGACGACGAGCTCGTCGGCGAGGCTCTCGGGCCAGACGACGCGGCCCTTCGAGAGCAGGTCGATCAGGCTCGTGGCCTCGAGCTGGGCCTGCTTCGCGAACGTGAGCTGGTCCACGATGCTCTGGTAGGCCTCCTCGAAGGGCACGCGACGCGCCTTGCGCGTCTCGAGCACGCCGATCACCTGGATGCCGGTGGGCAGCGGCAGCGTCTGCGTGTCGCCCTTCTGGCGGGCGGGGTCCAGGAGCCAGCTCGTGAGCTGCGGGTCCGGGGCCTGCGACATGAACTGGTCCTTGCGGGCGGCGGCCCAGCCGGCGCCCTCTTCGCCGAGCTCGTACTTCTCGGCGATCTTGGCGGCGTCCATGCCCGCCTTGAAGTCGGCGACGAGACGCGTGGCGTCACGCGTCGTGAGCTCCTCGATCTCGAGGAAGTCGCGCTCGCCGTCTTCGTACTTGTCGTACGGCACCCGGAACTGCGCCAGGCGCGCGCCGGCCTTCTCGTCGAACATCTCGCGGTGCTGGCCGTAGATGCGGCGCACCTCCGCGGGGCTCACCGCCATGTCGATCTGCGGGCGCGTGCCCGAGCCGATGCCCGTGAGGATCTTCTGGATGTAGAGCCGGCGCATGAGCAGGCCGCGCTGCTGCTCGCGGAACTCGGCCCAGGTCAGACCCTCCGTGCGGAGGAACTCCTCGCGCGTGACGGGGCGCCCGAGCTCTTCGGCCGCCTGCTCGAGCTTCTGCTCGATGCGCTCCTCGACGAACGCGTCGACGCGCGCGGCCTGCAGCCGGAGGCCGATGCGCTCGGCGGCCTTCTCGTAGAGCTGCTCCTTGGCCCAGCTCTTCGTCTCCTTCTGGATCTCTTCCTGGTTGTCCGGGTCGTCCACGTCGGCGGGGTCGATGCCGAGCCGGCGGATCATCATGCGCATGGTGAGCGGCTTGCCCTCGACGACGGCCAGAAGCTGGTCGAGGCGGGTGCCGCGCTCGTCCGCGCTGAGCGGCTGGGGCTGGGCGCGGGCGTTCGCCGCGCCCGCCAGCGCGTTCGCGGGGATGGGCGAGGGCGTGATGTCGTCCGACTCGCATCCGGCGAAGACGAGGACGAGGGCGAGGAGCGGGAGCCGGCGCATCCGCCCGAGGATACGGACGGGGGGTGCCGGACGCCCGATTTGCGATGCCTCGACCCGGGACATCGAACCCATGTCGCCTCCTCCGCGCTCCGCTCGGGGTCCCCTACGCACACCAGGCCCGCATTGATGGCGCCTTACCCGGCGAGCGTCTCGACGAAGGCACCGAGCAGGGCGGGGACGTCGTCGCCCTCGAGCGGCAGGAACGCGCGCCGCCCCTCGAGCGGGCGCAGCTCCAGGCCCCGGGCCGTGAGCGCGGCGAGGGCGTCGACGTCGCCGGTCAGGACCACGCCCGGGGTGCCCTTGGGGCCCGGATCGAGGCGCTCGATCCCCGCCTCGCCGGCCACGATGCGCACCGCCTGGGCGAAGAGCAGCCGGTCGAGCTCGGGCGGGATCGGCCCGAAGCGGTCCTCGAGCTCCTCCCGGAAGCGGGCGAGCTCGGGCTGGTCCTCGACCGCCGCCGTGCGGCGGAAGAGGCGGAACTTCTCGCGCGCGTCGCCCACGTAGGCCTCGGGCACGCCGGCGGGCAGCTCGAGGCCGAGGTAGGCGAGGCGCGTGGCCGGGCCCTCGAGGCCGCGGGCGCGGCGCACGGCCTCGGCCAGGAGGCGGCAGTAGAGGTCGTAGCCGACGGCGGCGATGTGGCCCGACTGCTGCGAACCGAGCAGGTTGCCGGCGCCGCGGATCTCGAGGTCGCGCATGGCGATGCGGAAGCCGGCGCCCAGCTCGGAGTACTCCTCGATCGCGCGCAGACGCTCGTTGGCCTCCGGGTTGATGGTGCGGTCGCGCGGCAGGAGGATCCACGCGTAGGCGTGGCGGCGCTCGCGGCCGACGCGCCCGCGCAGCTGGTGCAGCTCGGCCAGGCCGTAGCGGTCCGCGTCGCGGATCACGATGGTGTTGGCGTTCGGGATGTCGAGGCCCGACTCGATGATCGTCGTAGCCAGGAGCACGTCGACGTCGCCGCGCACGAAGCGCCACATGCGCCGCTCGACGGTCTCCTTCTCCATCTGGCCGTGGATGTAGGTGGCGCGCGCCTCGGGCACGAGCTCGGCCAGCTTCGCGACGAGCACGGGCAGCTCGCGGATGCGGCTCGTGACGAAGAAGACCTGCCCGCCGCGCGAGATCTCGCGCCGGAGCGCCGCCTGGATGATCGCGTCGTCCTCGCGCGCGACCTTCGTCTCGATCGGATGGCGGCCGAGCGGCGGCGTCGTCAGGTTGCTGATGTCCCGAATGCCCAGAAGCGCCATGTGCAGCGTGCGCGGGATGGGCGTGGCCGAGAGGCTCAGGATGTCCACCTCGGCACGCATCGACTTGAGCCGCTCCTTGTGCTTCACGCCGAAGCGCTGCTCTTCGTCGACGATCAACAGGCCCAGGTTCTTGAAGCCCACGTCCTGGCTGAGCAGCCGGTGCGTGCCGACCACGACGTCGACGGTGCCGGCCTTGAGCTGCTCGATCGTGTCGCGGTTGGTGCTCGTGCCCTTGAGGCTCGAGAGCACGCGTACGCGCAAGGGGTATGGCGCGAGGCGCTGGCGGAAGACGCGCCCGTGCTGCTCGGCGAGGATCTTCGTCGGCACGAGCACGGCGGCCTGCCGGCCGTTCGTGACGACCTTGAAGATCGCGCGCAGGGCGACCTCCGTCTTGCCGTAGCCGACGTCGCCGCAGAGCAGGCGGTCCATCGGCTGATCGCCCTCGAGGTCGCCCTTGATCGCGGTGATGGCCGTGGCCTGATCCGGCGTGTCCTCATGCGGGAAGGAGGCCTCGAACTCGCGCTGCCAGTCGCTGTCGGGGGGCAGCGGCGCACCGATGCGCTTCATGCGCTTCGCCTGCGTCTCGAGCAGGTCGTCGGCCAGCTCCTCGACGGCCTTGGCGACCTTCTTCTTGCGCGTGGCCCACTCGACGCCGCCGAGCTTGCTGAGCCGCGGCGAGCGGCCCGTTCCGATGTAGCGCTGCACGAGGTCGATGCGCGCCACGGGCACGTAGACGATCGTGCCCTCGGCGAACTCGAGCTTGAGGTACTCGCCCTCGCCGTCGGGACCCTCGATCGTCTCGAGGCCGCGGAAGAGGCCGATGCCGTGGTGCAGGTGCACCACGAGCCCGCCTTGCTCGAGCTCGAGGAAGTTGTCGATCGGCCGACTGCGCCGGCGCCGCTTGTCGGGCTTGCGCTCGTGCATCGGCAGGTCGGCGAGGTCGTCGTACGCGATGTGCGCCGTGCGCGTCGGGGCCAGCAGGAACGAGCGCGTGAGCGAGCCCTCGCGATAGTCCACGTGGAGCTGCGGCGCGTGCGCCTCGAAGAGCTCGTCGAGGCGCTCCTCCTCACCGGCTGCACGGCGGTACACGACGATCCGGTCCGCGCGCGCCCCGAGGTGCGCGAAGGCGATGCCGATGCGCTCGGCGCGATCGGCGGGCGTGGACTCGTCTTCGCTCGGCCGCAGCGCGATGCCGCGTAGCGCGTCCACGCTGCCCACGTCGAGGTCGAGATCGCCGTCCGCGCCGAGGAGCGTCGAGCTCAAGAGCAGCGTGGGCGAACGCTCCATCGCCTTCTCGAGCCGACGCAGGCGGTTCTTGATGCCGCGGTCGCCGCCGGAGCGCAGTGTGGTCGCGGCGTGGATCAGGTCGCGCCGCTCGAGCAGCGCAATGCGGGCGTCTTCGGGCAGGTGCGCCGTCAAGAACGACGCGGCGCCTTCGGTCTGCGGATCGCGGTAGCGCTCGGGCGGGAAGGTCAACAGCTCGACGGCGTCGATCGCGTCGCCGCTGCGCTGCGAGATCGGGTCCACCTCGCGGATCGACTCGACCTCGTCGCCGAAGAAGTCGATCCGCACCGGACGCACGCGGCCCCAGGGCCAGAGGTCCAGCAGGCCGCCGCGGCCGGCGAACTCGCCGGGCGCCTCGACGGCGCCAACACGTCGGAGGCCCAGACTGGCGAGGTGCTCCTGCAGCACGGGCAACGCGTACTCGCCGCCGACGGCCACGCGCAAGACGGCCTTGTCGAGCACCTCGGGCGAAGGCACCTCCTGCGAGAGCGCCTCGAGCGTGCCGACGAGGATCGGCGGCGGCGTGCCGTCCTTCCGGGCCTCACGCAGCGCGAGCAGGATGCCCGCACGCGCGGCGAGTACGTCGGCGTCGGGCGCGGTGTCGAGATCGGACGCCGGCCACGCCGGCACCGCGATGGCGGGTTCGCCGCTCATCGCCTCGAGGTCCAAGCGCAAGGCGTCGCGCGTCTTGGGATCGGCCGTCACCACGAGCAGCGGCGTGCCGCGCTCTGCGATCGCGGCCAGGAGCATTCCGGTCGAGGCGCCGTACAGCCCGCCGATGGCGACAGACCGCTCTCCGCCGAGGAGGCGCTCGAGAGGCTCCCCCACGGTCCCGAGCAATTGCCAGGAAGAGGCCGTGATCGTGCTCACGGAGCGCCAGAGCCTACTCGGATCGATCTAGATCGCGAATCCGTCCTCGTCGTCGGGCTTCGCCTGTCGAGGCGCCTTCGCACGCCCCTTCACGTGCACGCTCGCGTCTTCGGGATCGGTGGCGAGCAGCGGGCTCACCGACGCCTCGTCGGCGGCCGGGGTCGCGTCGCCCTCCAGGATGCCGGCGCCAAAGTCGGCTGCCGGCTTCGGGGCCTTCTTCTTGGCGGGCTTCTTCTTGGGCTTGGGTGCGGCCTCGGCCACGGGCTGCGGCGAGAGGCGCTTGGGCGTCGTCTCGGGCTTGCGCCTCCGCTCGGGCTTCGGCTCGGGGGCCGGCTTCGGCGCCTCGGCGGCCGGGGCAGCGGCGGCCTCGGCCGCGGCCGGCTCGGCCTCGGTCTTCTTCGAGCGGCGCTTGCGCGCAGGACGCTTCGCGGGGGCCTTGGCCTTGAGCCGCGGCTCGGCCTTCGGGGCGTCGGCTTCGGCGTCGGCGACCACCTCGGCCTTCTTCGCCGCGCGCTTCTTGCGCTTCGGGCGCTCCGCCTTGGGCGCGTCCTTGGTCTCGCGCTTCTTGTCCGCCTTCTTCTCGGCCTTCTTGTCGCTCTTCTTCTCGGCCTTCTTCTCCGCCTTCTTGTCCTTGTCGGCCTTCTTCGTGGCCTTCTTCTTGGCGGCCTTCTTGGCCTTCGGCTTCTCGGGGGCCTCGGCCCCGGCATCCGCGACGGCCACGTCGACCTCGGCAGGCGTCTCGCTCTTGGCGGTCTTCTTCCGGCGCCGCTTGCGCGTGGGCTTCGCGTCGCCCTCGAGCGGCTCGTCGAGCGGGCGCCGGCGTCGACCGCGGCCACGGCGCGACCAGGCGCCCAGCGCCTTCTTCGCCGCGTCCTGCTCGGCTTCCTTCTTGTTCGCGCCCGAGGCGCGGCCCCACTCCTTGCCCTGGATGACGGCCGCCACGATGAAGATCTTGTCGTGGTCCGGGCCTTCCTCTTCCACGGTGCGGTAGTGCGGTGTGACGCCGGTGCTCTGCTGCACCTCGTGCTGGAGCAGGCTCTTGTAGTTCTTGGCGCCGCGGTCGTTGAGCACGTCCTCGATCTCGTCGCCGAGATGACGCAGGACGAACTCGCGCGCCGGGTAGTAGCCGGCGTCGAGGTAGATCGCACCGATCACGCTCTCGACGAGGTTGGCGACGACGCTGGTCGGCAGCTCGTCGCGCTTGCCCACGCCGCGGGCGTAGTCGGCGTACTCCGCCAGGCCCAGCTGGGTCGAGGCCCGGTAGAGCGACTTGCGCGACACGACGGCGGACTTGATCCGCGTCATCTCGCCCTCGGCGCTGTCGGGCAGGAGGTGGTAGAGCTCTTCCGTGATCACCAGGCCGAGCACGGAGTCGCCCAGGAACTCCAGCCGCTCGTTGCAGTCCCGATCGGGGGAGCGCAAGGAGGAGTGGGTCAGGGCCGTCTCGAGAAGGGTCGGATCGGCGAAGAAGTAGCCGATCACACGCTGGCAGTCCGCCAGCCGCTTGTCTTTGGGATCCAAGGGGTCTTTCCGGTCGCGTCCGTCATCGTCCGCACGGCAACGGCACGTGCGGGATCAGCGAGCGGTAGTCAGGCCCGAGGGGGCACCCGGCCTTCGGGGGCGCCGACGCTGCGCCCGGGCCCGGCCATCGCTGGCCGTATCGATGAAAAGCGTAGCACGCGGCCCCCGACCGGCCAGCCTGACGGGGTCCTCTGCCGCCCCTAGTGGCGGAAATGCCGGTTCCCGGCGAACCACATCGCGACGCCGCGCTCGTTGCACAGCTTGATCGCGTTTTCGTCGTTCCGGCTGCCGCCGGGCTGCACGAGCGCCACCGCGCCGACGTCGAGCGCCGCCTCGATGCCGTCGTTGAAGGGGTAGAACGCGTCGCTGGCCGCGACGAGCCCGTCGAGCTTCTCGCCCGTCTCCTCGGCGTAGGTCTGGGCCCTCAGCGCCGCGAGCTGGGTGGCCTCGACGCGGCTCATCTGGCCGGCGCCGACGCCGACCGCCTGGCCGTCCTTGACCAGCACGATCGCGTTGCTCTTGGTGTGCTTGGCCACCATCCAGGCGAACTTGAGGTCGCGCGCCTGCTGCGGCGTGGGCTCCGTCTCCGTGACGGTCTGCGGGCAGCCGTCACCGAAGGGCGAGCGGTCCTGGGTCTGCACCAGGAAGCCGCCGTCGATGCTGCGCACGTTGTGGCCGAAGGTCGGCGTCTCGGTGGTGCCGGCGTCGAGCACGCGCAGGCTCTTGCCCCACTTGGGCGCATCGGGCGTGTGGAAGACGTTGAGCGCCTCGGGCTCGATGCCGGGGGCGATCAAGACCTCGAAGAAGCGCTCCTTGACGGCCATGGCCATCGCCAAGTCGACCGTGAGCGGCTCGTTCAAGGCCACGATGCCGCCGAAGGCGCTGCGCGGATCGCACTCGACCGCGCGCTCGTAGGCCTCGCGGATCGAGTTGGAGATCGCGGCGCCGCACGGGTTCGCGTGCTTGATGATCACGCAGGCGGGCTCGTCGAACTCGCGCACGAGCGCCCAGGCCGCATCGACGTCGTTGTAGTTGTTGAAGGAGATCGCCTTGCCCTGGAGCAGGCGCGCGCGGCCGAGGCTGCCCTCGGGCGCCAGCGGATCGATGTAGAGCGCGGCCTGCTGGTGCGGGTTCTCGCCGTAGCGCAGGACGGCTTCGCGCTTCGCCGAGGAGAAGGTCAACGGCAGCGGCTCCTCGGCCTGCTCGGCCAGCCAGCGCGCGATCGCTGCGTCGTAGGCCGCCGTGCGCGCGAAGGCGGCGCGGGCGAGGTCGCTACGGAGCGCGGCGCTCGTGGCGCCGTCGTTCGCGTCGAGGTCCTCGAGCAGCGCCTCGTACTGCGCGGGCTCGGTCACGATCGCCACGAAGCGGTGGTTCTTGGCGGAGCTACGGACCATCGAGGGCCCGCCGATGTCGATCTGCTCGATGACCTCGGGGAAGGTCACCCCGGGCTGCTGGACGGTGGCCTCGAAGGGGTAGAGGTTGCAGACCACGAGGTCGATGGCGCCGATCCCGTGCTCCTCCATGGAGGCCGTGTGCCCGGCGTCGTCGCGGAGGGCCAAGAGGCCGCCGTGGACCTTGGGGTGCAGCGTCTTGACGCGCCCGTCCATCATCTCGGGGAAGCCGGTGACGTCGGAGACGTCCAGCACCTCGAGGCCGGCCTCGCGCAGGGTGCGCGCGGAGCCGCCGGTGGAGATCAGCTCGACCCCGCGGGCGGCCAGGGCCTGCCCGAGCTCGACCAGCCCGGACTTGTCGTAGACGGAGAGAAGAGCACGACGCACGGGAACGAGATCACTCATGCCGTAGCCATAGCGCGCGGGCGTGAACGTGCCTCGAAGAGTCCTAGAGCAGTCCCTGGAAGATCGCGCGCACGGCGATCGTGTCGTCGCTGAGCGGCTCGAGGCTCAGCCGCTGGTCCACGTCGTGCGGCTCCGGCGCCTGGCCGGGGCGCATGGCGACGACGGTCCGCGACTCGGGATCGGCGCACCAGACGAGGCGCGCGCCGTGCCCGATCCAGACGCCGCCCTTCTCCATGACGGCATCCCATGCGTCGTTCTGGGCGCGGATCTCGACGGCCAGGTCAGGCGGCCCCTCGACGAACGCGTCGCGCGGCATCTCCGGCTGGCGCAGGCGCGACAGGACCGAGCCGTGGGGCGCGAGCACCCGATCGGGCCCCCGGGCCACCACGAAGCCGGCATTCGAGCCGAGCACGCGGGCGAAACGCATGAGGCCCTGACAGCGCCGGAGGAGGACCGAGACGTTGAACTCGATGACGCCCTGCGGGACGCCGGCCGGCTCGCGGACCACGAAGGCACCATCCCACAGCTCGCCCCGCTCGTACGCAGGGTCGAGGAGCATGTCCTCCGCCGTGATCAGCCTGCCTTCCGCCTCCATGGGCCCATGATACGGGACGCACCGATGGTCCCCGGATCACGTCGGCCGTTTCGAACGACCTGGCTCCAAGCCCCAGTGTTCTGGGGCCGTGGCGTGCCGCGTGGTTCGCTAGCGCATCTCTTCGAAGATCGCTCGCACGGAGATCGTGTCGTTGCAGATCGGATCGAGGCTGAGCTCCGCGTCGCCGTCGTGCGGCTCGGGCTCGAACCCGGGACGCATCGCGACCACGGTCCGCGACGAGGGGTCGATGCACCAGACGAGGCGCGCGCCGTGGCCGATCCACACACCGCCCTTCTCGACGACGGAGATCCAGGACTCCTTGGGCGAACGGATCTCGACCGCCATCTCGGGCGCGCCCTCGATGAACTCGACCCGCGGCATCTTCGGGTAGCGCACGCGCGACAGGACGGAGGCGTCCGGGGAAAGGACCCGATCGGGCTGACGCCCGACGACGTAACCGGTGCTCGAGCCGAGCACTCGTGCCGAGCGCCAGAGCGCCTCGCACCGCCGCAGGTGCACGGCGACGCTCGCTGCGATGGCGCCATGCGCCCCCCCGGAGGGCTCGCGCACCACGAAGGCACCGTCCCACAGCTCGCCCCGCTCGTACTTCGGGTCTGACAGGACGTCGTCGACCGTGAGAAGGCGTTCGTGAGTCGTCATGTGCCCCATCGTACCTACCTCGGTCGAAGCGGCACGACGGTCACGGCGATTCGGGAACCCTAGACCTCCTGGCCCATGTCCTGGCGGAGGAGCGCCTCCATGAAGGGCATGAGGTCGCCGTCGAGCACGGCTTCGACGTTGCCCGTCTGGTGCTCGGTGCGCACGTCTTTCACGAGCTGGTACGGGTGCATGACGTAGTTGCGGATCTGGTTGCCCCAGGCGATCTCGCCCTTCTCGTCGTAGCGCGCCGCGGCGCCGGCCTTGCGCTTCTCTTCTTCCAGGCGCACGAGCTTGGCCTTGAGCATGCGCATCGCGACCTTGCGGTTGCGGTGCTGGCTGCGCTCGTCCTGGCAGGCCACGATCACCCCCGTGGGGATGTGCTTGAGGCGCACGGCGGACTCGGTCTTGTTGACGTGCTGCCCGCCCTTGCCGCCCGCGCGGTACGTCTCCATCTCGATGTCGGCGTCCTTGATGTCGAGGCCCGTGTCGTCCTCGATCAAGGGCGTGATGTCGACGGAGGCGAAGGTCGTCTGGCGCCGGTTCTGTGCGTCGAAGGGGCTGATGCGCACCAGGCGATGCACGCCCGTCTCGTTGCGCAGGTAGCCGAAGGCATAGGCGCCGTGGATCTCGATCGTGGCGGAGCGGATGCCGGCCTCGTCGTTGCTCTGGTAGTCGACCTGGCGCACGTCGAAGCCCAGGCGCTCGGCCCAGCGCATGTACATGCGCAGGAGCATCTCCGCCCAGTCGCAGGACTCCGTGCCGCCTGCGCCGGCGTTCACCTGCAGGTACGCGCCGCTGGCGTCGTGAGCGCCGGAGAGGAGTGCCTTCACCTCGAGCGCCTCGAGATCCTTGGCCAGCCTGCGCACGTCGCCGTCGAGCTCGCCCAGCGCCGCGTCGTCGGACTCTTCCTCGACCATCTCGAGCATCACGTCGCCGTCGTCGAGGGAGCCCTCGAACTTCGACCAGGGCTCGATCACGGCCTTCAGCACCTTGACGCGTTGGATGACGGGCTTGGCGGCCTCTTGGTCGTCCCAGAAGCCGGCGCCCCCCATCTTCTCCTCGAGCGCCTTCAGCTCGTCGCGCTTCCCGGCGAGGTCAAAGCCGCCCCCGGACGCGCTCGAAGCGGTCCCGGAGGTCCTTCAGGGTGCTCTTGATCTCGGATGCGCTGGCCATGGGGGCACCCTACGCGGCACCCAGGGAAGCGCAAGAACCGCGAGGCCTTCGCGGGGCTACTCGAACGCGTCCGTGAACGTGCCGCCCGTCGCCTCGGCGATGCGCTTCAGCAGGTCGAACACGCGCTCGCCCGCAGCCACCGTGTGCACCGGCACGTCGCGCTTCGAGAGCCGGCCAATGTGCTTCACGACGCGGTCCTCGTCACGGTAGCGCCCGCGGTTGGGCGCGCCGTCCGAGAGCAGGAAGACCATGTCGAGCTCGACCGGATCCGCGGCCGGCACGCGACCGCGACCCATGTACTGGAACGCCGTCTCGACCGCGTCGTACAGGTTCGTGAGCGAGGTCGTCTCGAGCTGCGCCAACCACTGGAGCGCGCGCCACTTCATGACCGGATGCGCCTGCACCACGCGACGCGCGAACGGCTGGATCTTGTGGTTGAACGCGATGATGTCGAAGCCGTGGCGGATCGGCAGCTCGCGCAGGGTCTTCGAGAGGTGACGCCGCGCGTCCTGGATCCCGTGGCCGTACATGCTCTGACTCACGTCGATGCAGAACACGACCTTGCTGCCGGGCCGCGGGATCGGCACCTCGTAGTACGTCGGCACGTGCACGTGCTTGGGCGGGGCGTAGCGATCGCCATCCTCGCCCTCCTCGGCGGGCTCGGGCTTGGCCTTCGCCGCCTGGTGCGCCTTCCACCACGCGCGCCACGGCGCGGGCTCGGGCGGGTGCTGCTGCTGGCCCGTGCGCGAGACGAGGCTCTCCCACGCCGCCATCACCACCGCCTTGTCGGCGTGCTCGAGCAGCGTGAGCAGCGGCGGGATCGACGCCTCGTCGCGGCGGTTGCCGAGCCCGAGCGCGCGGCCCGCAGCTTCGACCCACGGCTCCGCGCCCTCCTCGGGCGTGCGTCCCTGCGCCAGCGTGACCAGCACCACGGGGCCGTCGAAGTGGCCGAGCGTCTCGTACAAGAGGGCGCGGCGCGTGGGCGCCATGCGGTTCGCGCGCACGAGGCGCACGAGCTCGCGCTGGGTGGTCGTGTCGCCCTTGCGGTAGCGCGCGGCGTCGACGGCGGCCTGGAGGACGCGCTCGTCGGGCTCGACCTCGATGTCGAGACGCTCGAGCCAGAGCGCGCGCGCCTCCTCGCCGGCCATCACGCCGAGCAGGGTCATCACGCGCGACCGGTCGACGTGCCCCCACCGGCGCAGCACGGCCTTGAGGCGACCCAGGCAGCGTGGGCCCAGCGCCGGGTTGTCGGCCAGGACGAGCTCGAGCGCCTGGAACGCGTCGGCGCGTGCCTTCGCATCCTCGTCACCGAGACGCACGAGGGCCTGCCGGACGACGTCGGCCGGGGCCGGCGTCTCGTCGGCCTGCACCGGGAGCCCGGCGAACAGGACGGCAAGCAGGGCGGGGAGGACGCGCGTGGGACGCATGGCTCTCTGACTGAAAACGCACGCGAGGCTGGTTCGCCCCGGTCGGTTCCGTATCGTACCGCCCATGGGTGAGGACGAGCCGCAGGCGGAAGGCCCCGAGGCCGAGCTGCCGCCGCACGAAGCGCACGGGGTCGAGGAGCACACGCCTCCCGGCAGCCGACGCCCCAACGTCGTGGTCCTGCTGGCGTTCCTCGGCGTCTTCCTGCTGCTGCTCGTGGTCTTCCGGGAGGTGCTCTTCCCCTTCCTGATGGCGATGTTCATCGCCTACCTGGTCGAGCCCGTCGTGCAGTGGGTGACCAAGTCGAAGCTCTTCGGCATCCGCTGGACGCGCGGCCCGACGATCGTGCTGATCTACTTGATCGTGATCGGCGGCGGCGTCTTCGGCGCGTGGAAGGGCCTCACGGCCACCGCCACCTACGTCCGATCCTCGGCGAAGTCGATCACCGCGGCCGCGGAGGAGGAGGTCCCCCGCGCCTACGTGAGCGTCAGCGAGCTGCGCGCCTCCGACCTTCCGGTGGATGTGCCCCGGGGGTCGTTCCTCCAGGGGACGTTCCGCAAGGGCGCGCAGTTCAAGACGGTCCACGCCGTGCGCATCGAGGAGGCCGCTCGCGAGGTCAGCGTCCTGCTCGAGCGGGCCACGAACGGCGTGCGCGTACCCGCTGCGGATACGTCGCTCTCACTGATCGTGGACGGCGAAGCGGACATCCGGACCACCTGGAAGATGGGCCTGCCCGCCACCGGCCTCGAGCTCCGCATCGAAGAGGAGCTGATCACGCCGATCGTCGAGAACTTCGACAAGCTCGGCATCGCGGTCACGCCCAACACGGTGCGCGACTTCCTCTCGCACAAGACGGCCGTCTGGAGCGAGACGCTGCCCGACAAGGTGGGCAGCGGCGCGTTCAAGTTCGCCGGCAAGATCGCGCTCTCGATCTACGAGTTCTTCCTGATCCTGATGCTCACGGCGTTCATCGTCACGGACCGCAAGGGCATCTCGCGCTTCTTCGCCAACCTCACGCCGAAGGAGTACCGGCCCGAGTACCTGAAGCTCGTCACCTACATCGACGACGGCCTGGCGGGCGTGATCCGCGGGCAGCTCGTGATCTGCCTCGTCAACGGCGTGCTCACCTGGATCGGCCTCGTGCTGCTCGGCGTCAAGGGCGCGCTCGTGCTCTCGTTCGTCGCGGCCGTGCTCAGCCTGATCCCGATCTTCGGCACGATCGTCTCGTCGATTCCGATCGTGCTGATCGCCGCGACGGACGGCGTCGACAAGGGCGTGCTGGCGCTGCTGTGGATCGTGTTCATCCACATGGTCGAAGCCAACGTCTTCAACCCGATGATCATGGGCAGCCACGCCCAGATGCATCCCGTGGTGATCGTGTTCGCACTCCTCGCCGGCGAGCACTCGTTCGGCGTGTGGGGCGCGCTCCTGGCCGTCCCGACGATGAGCCTGATCCAGTCGTGCTTCCGCTTCTATCTGCACGAGATCGAAGGCATGCCACGCAGCACACCCAAACCACATGGGGAGTGGCTCAAGAAGATGTGGGCGCGCATCCGCGGCAAGACCGCGGAGCCGGAGGCGAAGGCGTGATCCTCGCGGGCTTCCTCGACGTCTTCTCGATCGTGATCGGCGTGATCGTCACGCTCACCGGCATGGCGCTCGTGCTCTTGGGGTTGATCGCAACGAGCGAGAAGGCGGTCAAGCAGGGCTTGATCACGACGGGGGTCGCCCTCGGCCTGATCGCCGGGGGACTCTGGCTCATCGGCGTCTTCTAGCGCCGTGAGGGAAAGTGGACGGGGGGCCTAAGCGGCCCCCCGCCCGTGGTCCCAGGGAGAGGGATCCGAGGGTCTCGGATCCCCTTCATCTCCGCGAGGTTGGCCGCGGTGCCAGACAAGCCTGAGCTGCGGCCGAGGTTGGCTCGTGAAGATCGCTTCCTCCCGCCAGGTGGTGTCCAGCCACCTCGCGGCGATCTCCGGAGCCGTTCCCCTTCTCCGTTGAGACAACCGGTGTGTGCGACGGTCGTCCCTTCTCACGGCTGCCCGAGGGACCCGATTCGTCTGCAGATGAAAGAGCTTCCCCCTATGCCCATCGCGCTTCCCCGTCGCGAGAGCGTCCACTCTGTCGCCTCGCCCTCCACCACGGGGGGCGCGTCTCACACCCTGCGTGATTCGAGGCGTTCTCTGCTGGTTCCGACTCGGGTCCTGCATGCTTCCAACCAATCTGGGGCTCCTTTCGGCAGCCCACATGTCGCACTACGCACCGAAATCAGGACCTGTGAACGCTGGATGAGGGCGTCGTTGCGGCCGCGCTTCGGACCTGTTCACGAGCCGTAAAGGCATGAACATGCGCGTCGCACGACGAAACGAAGGCGACGAGCGCGAGGCGAATCGGCCGTGTGCGTATGATCCGCGGCCATGGAGCAAGCCGGATCCGCCTCGCCGCAGCAGCTCGGCCCGTACACGCTCGACGCCTTGATCGGCGAGGGCGGCATGGGCGAGGTGTACCGCGGACGGCACGCGCGCCTGCGCCGCCCGACGGCGATCAAGACCCTGCGCGTCGACGCCGCCGACGAGGAGGGCATCGCCCGCTTCGAGCAGGAGGTGCAGCTGACCGCGAGCCTGCGCCACCCGAACACGGTGGCGGTCTACGACTACGGCCGCACGGACGACGGGCGCTTCTATTACGCGATGGAGTACCTCACCGGCGCGCCCATCGACGCGATCCTCCGCGCGACCGGCCCCTTCGACGAGGGCCGCACGATCCACGTGCTGCGCCAGCTCTGTGGCTCGCTCAACGAGGCCCACGGCATCCGCCTCATCCACCGCGACATCAAGCCCGGCAACCTGATCCTCTGCGTGCGCGGCGGCGTCTACGACTGGCTCAAGGTCGTGGACTTCGGCCTGGTGAAGGAGGTGGGCAGCGAGCTCGAGGAGAAGCTCGAGGCGGAGGAACACATCACGGGCACGCCGCTCTACATGGCGCCCGAGGCGCTGATGCCCAAGTACCGCCACGACGGCCGGCAGGACATCTACGCCGTCGGCGCGATCGGCTACTTCATGCTGACGGGCGAGCACGTCTTCACGCACGAGAACGAGATCGAGATCCTGCGCCAGCACATCCGCGCGAAGCCGGTCCCGCCCTCCGAGCGCGCCGGCCGCGAGATCGAGCCCACGCTCGAGGCGCTGCTGCTCCAGTGCCTCGCGAAGAAGCCCGGGGAGCGCCCCGGCACGGCCAACGCCCTGCTCCACGCCCTGGAGCAGTGCCCCGACTGCGCCACGTGGACGCCGGAGGACGCGCAGGCGTGGTGGATCAAGAGCGAGCCCGTGCTCGGCATCCCCGAGCCGCTGCCGCACGCGGAGAGCGCATCCACGTTCTTTGCCTCGCCGGGGTCGG
>JASJAY010000133.1 GCA_030066775.1 Planctomycetota bacterium | reverse complement strand
GAGGATGCGGAGGGCGGCTCCGCCGATCTCTCGCTCGCGCGCTTCGCCGTCTACCGCGTGGAGCGGCGCGAGGCGGCGTCCATGGCCGCGCTCGATCGGGCGCTGTATCACGATCCCCTGGATACACGTGCGCTCTTCTTCCGCGGTGCGCTGCGCGTGCGACGCGGCGATCCGGAAGGGGCGCGGACCGACCTGCGTCGTGCCCTCGACCGGGAGCCCACGGCGGAGCCCTTCGCCGTGGCGCTCGCCGACCTCGAGCTCGACAACGGCCGGCCTGACGAAGCGCTGGTCGTGCTGCGCAACCTCATCCGCCACGAGCCCGCGCACGCGACGAGCCGCAAGGTGCGCGAGAAGTGGCAGAAGGCCGAGCTCGGTCTCATGCAGCGCGCCGACACGGTCGACGCGCTGCGGCCCTTCCGCCGGAGTCCCGAGCCGGACACGCGCCGGGCGCTCGCGTATCGACTGGCCGGCCTCGAGAACACCGAGGCCGAGGGGCTGCTGCGGCTGGTGCTCGAGGATGCCGAAGCCAGCGTGCGCGTGAGCGTCCTCCGGCTGTACATGCGTTCATGGCTGCGCCGTCGGCTGGAGGAAGACGCCGTGCTCCTGCGCACGGTGTGTGGTCTCCTGCGCGCCGACACCGCCGAGGGCGTACGCGCCGCGGCGGCCCACCTGCTCGGACGTGTGCAGCAGCGTGTGGCTGCGCAGGCGTTGGCGGGCGCCCTGGCGGGCGAGGCGCGCGATGCCGACCCGGTCGTGCGCCAGGCCGCCGCACGGGCGCTGGCCGGACAGGACGTGCGGCGCGCTACCGACGCGCTCGTCGAGGCGCTGCTCGACGAGGCCCCCGATGTGCGCCGGGGCGCCATCGACAGCCTGTTCCGCCTGACGGGCCGCCGGGGCGGATACGACCCCGAGGCCGACCTCGAGGCGCGGCGCGCGGCGCAGGCAGAGTGGCGTGCGTGGTGCGAAAAACAACGCGGTCCGAAGGCGCCACCGGCCGAAGACGACGGACCCGACCGCTGAACCGTCGTTCGACCGCGTCTCCCGGCTTTCGTGGGGTGGCCCTAGGGCCCCCCGTACCATCACCGGGTCATGCGCAGAACCATGCTCAAGTCCAAGATCCACGGCGCCCGCGTCACGCAGGCGGACCTCAACTACATGGGCAGCATCACGATCGATCGTGACCTGCTCGAGGCCGTGGACCTCGTGCCGAACGAGAAGGTGCTCATCGTCAACCTCGAGAACGGCGCGCGCTTCGAGACGTACGCCTTCGAGGGCAAGCGCGGCAGCGGCATCATCGGCATGAACGGCGGCACGGCGCGCCACTGTCAGGTGGGCGACCGCGTGCTGATCATGGCGTTCGCGGAGGTCGAGAACGACGAGGTGCGGGGCTTCAAGCCGCAGGTCGTCTTCACCGACGAGAAGAACCGCATCGCCGCCCTCGCGGACGTGGCGCACTAGCGAGAGGAGACGTTTCCCGTGGGCCTGTCCCCGGCGAAGCTGAATCTCTTCCTGGACGTGCTCGGCGCGCGGGATGACGGGTATCACGAGATCGAGACCCTCTACGCGGCCCTCGACTGGGGCGACGACCTGGAGGTCCGGCTCGACCCCGAGCTCGACGGCGTCGAGCTGACCGTCGAGGGCGACGGCGCCGTCCCCGCGGACGAGACCAACCTCGCCTGGCGCGCCGCCGCGGCCTGGCGTGAGGCCGTGCCCGACGCCCCCGGCGTGCGCATCTCGATCCACAAGCGCATCCCCATCGGGGCGGGACTCGGAGGGGGCTCCGGCAATGCGGGGTCGGTGCTGCGCCAGCTCCAAGAGCTCCATCCGCGGGCCGCGGCCTCGATGTCCGAGCTCGCAGCGGCCATCGGCTCGGACGTCGCCTTCTTCCTCGCCGACGGCGCAGCCTTCGGGCGCGGCCGCGGGGAGCGGATCGAGCGACTCTCGGCTGCCCAGGCGATCGAGGTCGTGCTGATCCTGCCGCCGATCGTGTGCGAGACGCCGGTCGTGTACAGAAACCTCGGCGCGCGCGTACGCGCCGCCCCCGAGAGCGGGCTCGAGCGCGCCGCCTTCGCGCTGCAGACGGGCGACCCCGTGATGCTGCGCGAGGCGCACTACAACGCGCTGGCCGTTCCCGCGCTCGCGGCCTATCCCGCGTTGGCGCGCTTCACCGCCGAGGTCGAGCGTCGCCTCGGTTATCCGCCCTGCCTCTCGGGCAGCGGCTCCGCGCTCTACGACCTGCCGCGACCGGGACTGACCGCGAAGGTCGTCGATGCGCTCGCGGACTTGCCCGGACGCCGCGTCGTCGCGACCCTCTCTCCGTGAGCGATGCGCATCGACCCACCTTGCCCCTCTGGCTGAACGTCGTGACCGCGGCGCCGCCCGCCGTGACGAAGCCTGAGGACCTCGCGGCCATCGCGGGCTGCGCCGACCTGATCGAGCTGCGCTTCGACCTGCTCGGTGTGACGGATCCCGCGGACGTGGCGGCGTGGGTTACGGCATCCCCGCGATCGGTGATCGCGACGGTTCGGAGTGAAGCGGAGGGCGGCCGCTTCGCCGGCACGTCCGACGAGGCGCTTGCGCTCCTGCGGGCGGCGGCGCAGGCGGGCGCGCGCGCGATCGACCTCGAGCCGAGCATGCATGGCGCCGCGTACCGGGCGAGCGGTGCCGTCGTCATCCGCTCGAGCCACACATGGGAAGACGCCGACCGCGCCGGCGGCGGCTTCCGCAAGCGCGCCGTGCCCGTGGACACGCCGGACCAGCTCGAACGCGCCCAGCACCTTTCGAGGCACAGAGGCTTCGTCGTTCCGTACGGCGCCATGAGCTGCCTGCGCGGGACGTTCGCGACCCCCTCGCACGCGCAGGGTCTGCTCTTCGGCGCCGCCGCCGTCGACTCGCCCGCGGCGGAGGGCCAGCCGCCCCTGTGTGCGCTGCTCGACGAGCTGCGCGCCGGGGAGGTCCACGGCCTGGAGCAGCACTACGGGCTCGTAGGCACGCCGCCTGCGTGGTCGCCCTCGCCCGCGATGCACAACAGCGTCTTCCGCCGCGAGAACCGGGGTGCGCTCTACGTGCCGATCGGTCGCCTGTCGCCCCGCGACGCAATGGGGTTCGGGTTCAACGGCTTCAGCGTCACGACGCCGTTCAAGGGCGAGGCGTTCGACGTCGCCACCGAGCACGACGCCAGCGCGAAGCGCACCGGCATCGTGAACACGCTCGTGCGGCGTGACGACCACACCTGGCTGGGGCTCGACACGGATTCGCGCGCGATCGGCTCGTTGATCGGTCGCGCGCGCCCGCCGGAGACCGGGGCGTTCGTGTACGGAGCCGGTGGCTATGCGCGGGCCGCCGCGGCGACGCTCAGCGCCCGCGGCTACGACGTGCGCTTGGGCGCGCGCAACGCGGAGCGAGGCAAGGCGCTTGCCGACGACATCGGGCTGCCCTTCGCAGGCACCGTCTACATCCGCGACGACGCGGACAGCGTGTTCTTCAACGCGACCCCCGCAGGGGCCGTCGACGACGACGTTTCGTTCCTCGGCGACGCGTTGCTCCACGACCTCGTCGTGTTCGACGCGCCGTATCGCGACGGCGGACCGACGGCGCTCGTGGCGCGCGCGGAGGAGAACGACGCGCGCGCGATCGTCGAGGGCCGGACGCTGCTCTTGGAGCAGGCGGTGCACCAGGCGCGTGCGTTCGGCTCGCGCCTGGACGAAGACGAGCTGCGGCTCGTCATGGGGCTCGGCCTGCGTCCGCCGCCGAACCTCTGGCTCGTCGGCCTGCGGGGCAGCGGCAAGTCGAGCGTGGGGGCACTCGTGGCGCGTCGCCTGGGTCGACCGTTCGTCGACCTCGACCAGGAGCTGACGCGCGTGACCGGGCACACGCCGGCGTCGTTCATCGCCGCCGAGGGGTGGGACGCATTCCGCGCGAAGGAGGCGGCGCTCTTCGAGCGCGTGCGCCATCGCCGCGGGATCGTGGTTGCCACCGGCGGCGGCCTGATCGAGACGGGTGCGGCCTACGAGCAGCTTCGCGCCCTGCCCTGTGTCGCCTACCTGCACGTGGCACCCGCGACGGCGGCTGCGCGTGTTGCCGAGGCGGAGACCGAGCGACCGCGCCTGCCCGGCGTGCCACCCGACGCCGACGAATCGATGGTCGCCTACGAGCGCCGAGACCCTCGCTACCGCGCCGTCGCCACGTTCCGGATCGAGGCCGAGGGAGCGCGCGAGGACGTCGTGCGTGCGACGACGCGTGGCTGGCTCGCGGTGATCTCCGATCTTCTCGCGAACAACGTCGAAGCGTAACGCGTCCTTCAAGGGGTGCTGCTTGACGGTGCCCTTGCCGTTCGTAGACTTCGATTCCGCATCACACAGGCCTCCAAACGAGGCGCCTGTCCGGGGCGCTTCGCTCTCCCGACGGGCCGCGACCCTGTGATGCGACCCCGAGGAAACGCGTGTCCGAGCGTGGTGTCATCTACCTGATTCTCGCTGCTCTGGTCCTCACGTTCGCCCCGTGCGCTGCCGCAGATGAAGCGCAGCGAAGCGATTGGCGAGAGAAGTTCGCCACGCGAGGCAACGACGAGAGCCGGTGGAAGCTGGCGTGGAACGAGATGCTCGCGAGCCCCGATCCCGAGACGGAGCTGCGCGAGACGCTGCGCTACATCTTCGAGTCGCGGGGCCTGCTGGAGCAGGAGGAGTTCACCGAGGAGGGCAAGCGAGCCGTCCTCACGTGGCTGATCGTGCGCGTGCTCGATCGCAAGCCCACCGAGCCGCCCGTACTCGCCCACCTGATCCTCGAGCGCGTGTACGACGACCTCGAGCTCGTGCGCGCGGTCAAGAAGAAGCTCACGTTGGACCGGGATGACGAGCAGCCGGGCTGGCAGTCCTTGCGCGACTACGCGGAAGAGGTGCTCGACGCGAAGCAGAGCACCGACGAGACGCGCAAGCAGAGCATCTGGCTGCTGTCCACCGAAGCCAATGGACGGAGCGCGGAGTCGGTCGCCATCCTGCTCCCGTACGCGCGGAAGTGGATCGGCGCGCCCGGGAAGCTGCGCGAGGACGTGTTCCTGGACGCGTTCGAGCGGCTCCTGCTGCGCCGCTTCGGGGACGTCAAGGCCGCCGTCGGATGGCTCTCGACCGGTCCGCAGAAGGCGATCCTCGACGCCGCCAAGGAACGTCGGAAGGCGCGAGCGATCGATCGGTGGCGCAGCTACTTCAATCTCCTGCGTGAAGGCACGAAGCTACGCGGCAAGCACGCGGCGCGCATGATCACGTACGCCAAGCGGCACATCGACACGATCACGGATCCCGAGGGCTTGTTCGAGTACCTCACGCTGAAAGACACACCCGAAGTCGAGATCCGTGCCTACGCCATCGGGCGTGCAGCGACCATCGGACCGGACGCGAAGTCGAAGGCGTGGGTCGACCTCGTGAACCACGTGCTCGGTGGGGAGCCAGAGCCGGCGGTCATCGGCGGCTTGTTCGACATCCTGCGGGGCCAGTCGTTCCAGAAGCGCGAGGACGGTGACTACTCGGACGATCTCGTCCAGGGCATCCTCGAGCGCTTCCGCTGGAAGGCGGCCACCGATCGGCCCGAGCACCGCAAGCAGCTGGTGACCACGCTCATGGCGCTCGGCACGAGCACCAACATCGAGGCGGCACTCGATGACGTGCAGACGCTCGTTCTCGAGGACCAAATCGAGGGGCAGCTCGAGAGCTACGTCCTGCTCCTCCGGCGCTATGGCGCCCTGGACGGGGCCCGCGCCGCGGTCATCGCGAAGCACTACGCCGGCAACGAAGGCAAGCCGGCGCCGACGGACGTGCGGCGGACGGCCGCTGAAGCGCTCGGCCAGAGCCAGATCCGAAAGCGGGACGCCGGCCCGGCCGCCGCGCTCCTGCGGTACCTCCTGATGGGCTCCAGCGGCGAGGGGATGCCGGTCGGGTCCCTGCTGCCTGAAGGCACGCCCCAGGAGGCCGAGGCGTCCGTGCGCGCAGCGCTCCTCAGCAGCCTGCAGCACTACCCGGAGCGCGAGACGTTCGACCTCCTGCTCGCCGTCGCGCGCGGGAAAGACGTCAAGGAAGCCGAGTTCGCCGTCCAGACCCTCGGCCGGATCCTCCAGCGCCAGAAGGACGCCGAGATCGACGCGGCTGACGCGCTCGCGCGCCTCTTCGTCGCGACGGACGCACCGGCCGAACCGGTGCTCGTGCGTGCGCTCGCCGAGCTGGAGAAGGCCCCTGAGAAGGCGCGTCCCAAGGCGCTCGAGACGGTGCTCGCCGTGCTCGCTCCGGAAGGCGACGCGAAGTGGTCGGAGCCCGTCGTGCAGCGCGCCGCAGGCGCGGCCACCGCGCTTCGCGATGGGCGCGCGCCCGTGCTCGCGGCGCTCGTCGCGCGGCGCCTCGCCGCCGGATCCGATGACGTGGCGGCCTGGACGACCCTGCTGCAGACCCACTTCGCGGCGCTCGCGGAGGCCCAGGATGAAGCCCTCGATCGGAACATCGATCAGCTGCTGCAGACCATGAGCGCGGCGCCCAAGCTGGACCTCGCCGTCGAGCTCACCGCGCACATCGCCGAGAAGGCGCCGCGCGCGCGCACCTGGTTCTGGAAGGGGCGTCAGCTGCGTTGGCGCGCCGGCGCGGAGACCGCCACCAAGGAGGCACGCGCCAAGGATCTCGAGACCGCGATCACCGCGTACACCGAGGCGACGAAGCGCGGCGTCGAGGGCGAGGAGTCGTGGGTGCGCACCGCCTACGATGCGCTCTACGAGACCGCGATGGAGCGCGCGAAGGACGCCGACGACAGCGTCGTCTGGTGGCTCACCGCGCTCGATGCGGCGGCCGAAAGCGGCAGCACGGATCTCGGCAAGCGCGCCCAGGAAGCCGGCGGGGCCTACACGCTGCTCACGGGCGAGGGCCTGCAGCTGACCGAAGAGCAGACCCAGCGCCGCGACGCGGCGAAGCGCCGGCTCGACGACCCCGCCGGAAGCCGGTAGGGCGAGGCGGGCATCTGCGGATGGCGAACGAACGCAAGCGCGGCCTGCTCGAGTGGATGGGCATCGAGGAGGAGCTGCTCGAGCCCGGACGCATCCGCTGCCGCATCACGGCCGCCGAGACGCACCAGAACATCCAGGGCGTGATCCACGGCTCGATCCCCTTCGCGCTGATGGACACGGCCATGGGGCACGCGCTCGACAGCCTGCTCGAGCCCGGCGAGTTCTGCAGCACGACCCAGTTCTCGCTGCAGTTCCAGAAGGCCGTGCGCCCGGGCGAGCCGCTCGAGGCGATCGGCGAGGTGACCAAGAAGGGGCGCCGCATCGCCTACCTCGAGGGCACCTGCACGAATGCCGACGGCGACGTGATCGCGCGTGCGCAGGGGACCTGGTACGTCGGTCGCGTGCGTACGGGGGGCTAGCCCGCGGCGCGCTTCTTCGGACCGAGACGGCGATAGAACGTCGCGCGCGCGACGCCGAGCATCTTGGCCGCACGCGTCGTGTTGCCGCCGGCCTCTTCGAGCGCCAAGCGGAACGCGCGGTCCTCGATCTCGCGCAGCGTCATCAGCTGACCCGTGCGCGGGTCGTGGAAGCCGCTCGTCGCGGCCGGTGACCACCCGCGCTGGCCGGTGGCGGGGGGCAGGAGCCCCAGGTGGCGACCCGGGCCCGCGAGCACCTCGGTCGGCAAGCCATCGAGGCCGATCGCGTCGTCGCTGGACGTCAGCAGCAGCGCCTGGTGGATCACGTTCTCGAGCTCGCGCACGTTGCCGGGCCAGTCGTAGTTGCGCAAGGCGTCGACCGCTTCCGGCGTGATCGACTCGATGCCGGGCCGGCCGGCGTCCGCGCGGTGCTTCGCGAGGAAGTGGAATGCGAGCGCAGGCACGTCGTCGCTGCGCTCGCGCAGCGGCGGCACCTCGATCGGGAACGCCACGATGCGGTAGTAGAGGTCTTCGCGGAACCCACCGTCCTCGACGAGCGCGTGGAGGTCCTTGTTGGTCGCGGCCACGATGCGCACGTCGACGTCCACCTCGTGCTCCGCGCCGACGGGCAGCACCGTGCCCTCTTGCAGCGAGCGCAGGAGCTTGGCCTGCAGCGCCGGGTCCATCTCCCCGATCTCGTCGAGGAAGAGCGTGCCGCCGTCGGCGTGCACGAAGTGCCCGGCCTGGTCGTCGACCGCACCGGTGAAGGCGCCGCGACGGTGGCCGAAGAGCTGCGACTCGAGCAGGTCGCGCGGAACGGCGGCGCAGTTGAGCGCGACGAAGGGGCCGCTGCGGCGCGGGCTCTCGTGGTGGAGGGCGCGGGCAAGCAGCTCCTTGCCTGTCCCGCTCTCGCCCATGAACGCGACGCTGATCCGCGACGGGGCCGCCTTGCGGATGCGGTCGTA
>JASJAY010000132.1 GCA_030066775.1 Planctomycetota bacterium | reverse complement strand
CCGAACGCGATGCGCCAGGTCGTCCAGACGATCTCACGGCCGAGCAAGACGTCGGCGGCGCCCTCCCAGAACAGGAGCACGAGGCCGAAGAGCACCATCTTCGCGATGAGCACGACCGCGACGAAGATGCCCGAGCGCTTGAGCGCGGCGAGCGGCAGGCCGCGGATCATCAGGTAGAAGTGGCCGAGGATCATGGCGTCGTTGATCGAGGCCATGACCAGCCCGCCGAGGAGCCCCGAGAGGGTCAGCACGAGCAGGCCGCTCGTCGTGCCGGGGTAGGGGGCGAGGCGCGCCGTACCGAACACGACGACCAGCCCCACGACGGCGGCGATCGCGAGCGTGATGCGCGCGGCCTTGCGCTTGAACGTGCCGAAGAGTGCGTTCGCTACGAGGCAGAGCACGCACACGATCAGGAGCATCCCCGGGATGCCGCCCTCGAGCGAGGTGAACGCCGCCATGCCCCGCGGCCACTCCGGGTTCGCGTCGCCCAGCGCCGGCAGGTAGAGCGCGGCCGCGCCGGCCGCGAGCACGAGCGTGAGCAAGAGCTGGAAGCGGATGTGGCGCTCGGCCGGGCGCATCGCCCAGATCGGGATCAGGGCGATGAGCGTGCCGATCGCCATCCGGGCGATGAAGGCATAGAAGACGAGGGAAAGACGCACGGGGGGCGTTGTACTCCTGCCCGTGCGGGGGGCCAGCCCCACCCCCAGAGGTTGCCGACATTGTCGGGGCAGGCGGCCGTCAGGCCGGGTCCAGGTCCTCGAAGAGGTGGACCGCGGGCAGCTTCAGGTCCGGCAGCACCCAGGAGGTGATCACGTGCCCCGGCTTGTGCACGAGGGGGTCCGCGAACGCCTCGCCCCGGCGCCGGTAGACGTCGACGGTCCGCTCGGACACGTCGACGACCCAGTACTCCGATACGCCACTCCGAGCGTACGCGTCGCGCTTGAACACGCGATCGCGCACGACGCCCGAGGGTGAGAGCACCTCGACCAGGAGGTCCGGCCCACCGGCCAGATGCGTGTCCCGGATGACGCCGATCTGTCCCGAGCGGACGAAGACGATGTCCGGCTGGACCACGTCGCCCGTGGGAAGGTGGACGTCGACGGGCGACAGGAGCACCCGGCCCACCCCTGTGCGACGCGTGTGGGCACGCATGTGTGCGTAGAGCGCGCCGACGACGAATTGGTGATCGGTATTCGGGGCCGGCGTCAAGACGAGCTCCCCGGCGAGGAGCTCGGCGCGGACGTCGTCCGGCAGCGCGAGGTAGTCCTCGACGGTCGCGCGGGGGCGTGTCTCGATGCCTGTCACCCAGGCCATGATACGCCTCCTCGAGTAGGGGATTCGCCCCTACCTCGTTCGGGCGGCGTCTCTGGTCACGCGCTCTTCCTGCGCTTTCGTTGGAGAGCCTGCGATGCCGCGCCGCGGATCCGTACAGGCATGGCGAGGTGCCCATGTCCTACGCAACGATCCGCATCGTCATCCTCCTGCTCGCCGCCCTGCCCCTCGTGCTCGGACTCTGGTGCCTGGTCGGTCCGGCCCGATCCCAGGGGCGCGCGGGGCTTCGCCTTCCCGGCCTGGCGGGCGCCCTTGGCGTGTTCGCCCTGGTGCTGTTTGCCTACGACCTCTCCCGGGGTCTGGCCGTCGGCCCGCTCCTGCTCGCCTTGGTGCTCGTCGCGGTGCCCATCGTCGCGTGCGCCTGGCGACCGAAGATCGCCATCGCGATCGCCGTTGCCTGGATCGCGAGCGCCGTGGGTCTGGTCTGGGGTCGCTACGAGGTCTACGTAGGCCCCCGCTTCGACGTCGTCGAGGCCAGCGAGGCGCTCGAGGACGACGGCCGGGCGCGCGTCTACGTGGCGTCCGGGCGGGGCACGAGCATGCTCGTGCCGCTGCTCGCGACCCAGCGCGCGAAGCACACCTACGACGTCGGCATCATCGTTCCGCTGCCCGCAGCGGGGCCCCTCAACGTGCGCGCCGAGTCGCTGCGGGTCCTCGTCGACGGCCAGGCCCTGTCCGACGCCGCGTTTCGCGCGGAGCTCGGCTGGGAGACGACGGATGGGGACGGTGTCGTCCGCCGCCCCGAGCGAGCCCGCGCCGATGACGAGGCCACCGTACGCGTCCAGCTTCCGCGCGTCGGATCGCGGATCGAGATCACGTTCGACCTGACGATCGAGGTGAACGGCGTCGCGCAGACCGCCCCGGTCTCGGTGCTGCTGCAAGGGCAGCGTGTCAGCCGGCTCGAGTGGGTGCCGGCACGTCTGTAAGTCGCACCGCGGGCCTCGCGCTACACTCGATGCCCGCATCGTGTTCGTCGACACCGGACGGTCCGGCCCCAGGACTTCCCATGACCGAACGAGCCTGGCAGCCGCTTCCCTTGCTCGCAGCGCTCGCGTTGGCGTGCGTGCTCGTCGTCATCTCGTGGGGGGACCCCGCTGATCCCGAAGGGCCTGTACCGGCGCCGGTTCCAGGGCGGGTGGAGCCCGCTCCCGAAGAGGTCGCTCTCGCCGAGCCCGCGCCTGAGGAGACGCCGCGCACGGAGCGGCTCGCCCGTGCCCGGATGTTGCTGGATCCGGACCCACAGCGACGGATCGAGGCGCTGGCCGAGCTGCGCGCGGATCGGCACGAGATCGTCGAGCGTGTGATCTACGCCATTTCGGCGGCGCGGAGCTCGTCAGACCAGCTGGAGCCGCTCGGCGCCGCGCTGAAGGAAGATCCGGCGTTGGCGCTGCCGGTTGCGCTGCACCGAATCTCGTTTGCTGCCGCCCGCACGCGTTTGCTGGTCGTCGAAGCACTGACCCCGACGATCGGGTCGTCGCCGGAAGCCGCCGCGATCGTGTTCGTGCGCGCCGTCATCGATCCGGCACGCGACGTCCGACGAGCTGCATTCGTCGCGCTGCAAGAGGTCTGGGCCGGGCATCCTGCGCTTGGCGCCGATGTTCCCGTCGGTGGCGTCGGGCAGAGCCCGGGGCGCGAGGAGGAGGAGCGCCTCAGCCGCCTGCTCGAACACGGCGTGGACTGGTTCGGGGAGGATCCGCTACGCGAGGCGGCACTGTCCCTCGTGCTCGACGCGGAGCAGACGATCGCTCCGGGGCCCAGCGACGAGGCCATTGCCCTGCTGGCGCTCGAGCTCCAGCTGGTCCACGTCCGCATGTTCGAGAGCAGTCTGCAGGACAAGCGCGAGGCGGTGCGCCGGCTCCTGCGAGGGCCTACGGCGGTGTGGTTGGCCGCACACCTGGAGAGCGACCGGTCGCTCGAGCCGCTGCGGGCGGCTCACGGTGATCGCATGCTCGAGCGGGCCGCCGGTCGCTTGCTCGGGGCCCTTGCCTTGGCCGACGTGGAGCCGGCCATGGCCGCCCTCGACGACGAGCAGGTTGCGCGACTTGCTCTCATCGCGCTCGCACGCGCCGGCCCCGTTGCGCGCCCGGCCCTGCCCGCCCTGTTGGCACGTGCGCGCACGAGCGCCCATGCGCGCGAGATGATGGCGGCCTTCCTGGCGATCGATCCGGCGTCTCCGCAGAGCCTCGACGGGCTGCGCCGCCTCGTGCAGAGCGGCGACCTTGGGCAGGAGATGCGTATCGCCGCCGCCTTGGTGCTCGTCCGTGCGGGCGCGCTCGGCGAGGGGTGGGCGACCGTATCCGAGTGGTCGACCTCATCGGACCGCGCCGTTGCGCTCGTCGCGCTGCACCTCGCGTGCTTGCACCAGCCGGCAGAGCGCGCGCGGGTCGCCCCCTGGTTCCCTTCCAGCCTCGACGCCTTCTTCGCGTCGGGCCGCCGCCTTCGGCGTCCCCAGAAGATGCAGCGACGGCGCCTGCGCGCTGCGTACGCAGGGGAAGCGGGGGCGCGCGGGGCCGTCCTGTCGCGCATGGACGATCCGCACCGGATCGCGGTGGATGCCCGGGGCGTGTGGCGTGCCGCGCTTGCCTGGGCTGCGGGGGACTGACGCCGACCCTGCCCGGGAGTTCGAACAGGCGGCGCCGCGGGTGCGGCGCCGCCCGGAGCGGATCGAGAGGGGAGGAGGCGTCGGGGGCTAGCGCGCCGCCTTCAGCTTCGCGTCGTAGATGTCGTCGCCAAGGGTGATGTACGGGCGCTTGCCGTGGCCGCCCTTGTCACCCAGCTTCAGGTTGCGCGACGGGAACAGACCCATGGGCTGACCGTTCTTGACGCCCTTCGGGGCGAGCATGTCGGGCAGGATGCGCGTGGGCTGGCTGCCCCGCTTCGCGCGACCCGTCTCGGGGAGCTTGAGGTTGCGGGACGGGAACAGGCCCTTCGCCTGGCTGCCCTTCGCGCTGCGGGGGGCATCCATGTCCGGCAGGAACTGGTTCGGCTTCTTGGCCTGCTTCGCGCGGCCGGTCTCGGGGATCTTCAGTCCGCGCGGGGCGAAGTCGTAACCGAAGCCCTTCGGCTGGTTGGGCTTGACGCTGCGCGGGGGGTAGATGCCCTCGGCGTTCTTCGGCTGCTCCTGCTTGACGCTGCGAGAGGGGTAGACGCCGATCAGGCCCTGAGCCTGCTTGCCGCGTTGGATCTGCTTGGCGGAGCGCTCACCGGCCTCGGCGGCGGGGGCCGCGAAGACGAGAGCGAGCAGAATGGGAACGAGATAGCGCATGGGGTCTCCAAGTGGGGTGGTCTTGGGACCCAACTGCCGCGCCTCCACGTGTGGAGACCGGAGAATCCGTCGGCCCGCCTCAGGCCGGATTCGTCGCCCACGCCAGCGCGCGCTCGACCGCCGCGGCCCAGCGTTCGCGCAGGTGGCGGACGCGATCCGCGGGCATGGCCGGCTCGAAGCGTTGGGCGAGCCGCCACGTGCCCGCGACGTCGGCGGGGCTGTCCCAGACGCCCACAGCGAGGCCTGCCAGGAACGCCGCGCCGAGCGCCGTCGTCTCCGTAACCGCCGGCCGCAGCACGGGCATGCCCAGGACGTCCGCTTGGAGCTGCATCAGCGCGTCGTTGACCGCCGCGCCGCCGTCGACGCGCAGCTCGGACGGGGCCACGCCGTCGGTCCGCATCGCATCGACGACATCGGCGACCTGCAGGGCGATGCTCTCGAGGGCGGCGCGCGCGATGTGCCCCGCCGTGGTGCCGCGCGTGAGGCCCACGAGGAGCCCGCGTGCGTGGGGATCCCAGTGGGGCGCACCGAGGCCGGCGAAGGCGGGCACGAACACGACACCGCCCGTGTCGGGCACGCTGGCCGCGAGCGCTTCGACGTCTCGGGAGTGCTCGATCAGGCCCAGGCCGTCGCGCAGCCACTGCACGACCGCACCGCCGACGAAGACGCTGCCTTCCAGTGCGAAGGTGCGCGCTCCCTCTTGGGCCCAGGCCACGGTCGAGAGCAGGCGAGCTTCGCTGTGCACGATCTCCCCGCCCGTGTTGAGCAGGATGAAGCACCCGGTGCCGTACGTGCACTTGCCGATGCCCGGCTCGAACGCGGCCTGGCCGAAGAGCGCGGCCTGCTGGTCCCCGGCGACCCCGGCGATCGGGATGCCCTGGAGCGGGCCGGGTATGCGCACGTCGCCCAGCACCCCGCTGCTCGGGACGATCGCGGGAAGCAAGGCGCGCGGGATGCCGAAGGCATCCAGGAGCTCGGCGTGCCACGTGCCCGACGCGAGGTCGTAGAGCAGCGTGCGCGACGCGTTGGATGCATCCGTGGCGTGGACGGCACCCTCCGTCAGGCGGTCGATCAGCCAGGTGTCGATCGTGCCGGCCCGTAGCTCGCCGGCTTCGGCGCGCGCCCGCGCCCCCGGAACGTGATCCAGGATCCAGGCCAGCTTGGTCGCCGAGAAGTAGGGATCGAGCACGAGCCCCGTGCGGGCGCGAATGCCGTCCTCGAGCCCTGCGTCGCGCATCGCCTGGCAGCGATCCGCCGTGCGCCGGTCCTGCCACACGATCGCGGGGTGGATCGGCTCCCGCGTCGCCGCATCCCAGACCACGAGCGTCTCGCGCTGGTTGGTGAGTCCGATCGCGGCGACGTCGCCGGCCGTGAGCCCCGCATGGGCGAGGGCCTGCTCCGCTACGCGGCGCTGGCTGTCCCAGATCGCGTGCGGATCATGCTCGACCCAGCCCGGCTGCGGGAAGTGCTGCGGGAACTCCTCCTGGGCAGACGCGAGGGCCGCGCCCTCGCGATCGAAGACGATCGCGCGCGAGCTGGTCGTGCCCTGGTCGAGGGCGAGCACGAACGACACCGACACACCTCCAGATCAACTGTGCGTGACTCTACGGGTGGGGAGGGTCGGTCTACTCCTCTTCGGCCGCATGCCAGTAGGCGACGCGCACGCCCTTCGCGCGCCCGGCGCGGTAGATCGCCTTCGCGAGATCGCGGCCGTACCCGGGCTGCTTGCCGAGGTCGACGACGAGGTAGGGGCCCAGGCCTTCGGGGAGGGGCTGGACCGCGTGGACCAGATCGGTGACGCGCGTTTCCTCCTCGACGCCGGGCTCCGCCTCGGATGCGAAGAACAGCACCAGGGGACCCGCGCGCGGCTCGCTGAAGCGCAGGTACCACGGCACGGCAGCCCGGTTCAGGGGTTCGTCACTAACCGGAAGCGGACGTCGTGTCGCCTCGACCCGGTCGCTCACCGCCAGGAGATTGAGGTCCCGCTCCCGGAACCGGTATGCAGCCAGCGCCAGGAAGCGCTTCATGAACGCGCGCGGCGTCCCCTCTCGCCGCGGGACGTTGAACCGCAAGCGAGCTTCCTCGGGGGGCCGCACCATGGGGCCGCGCGCCTCGTCCATGGCCGGCGAGACATCGCACGCCAACGTCACGGGGCCCTTCCCGTCCCGGGCGAAGATCTCGGCCATCACGCGGCCGACGTGCGCGTCGTTGTCGATGAGCGCGTCGTCGCCCAGGCGGAGCGCGTCACGTGCCCCGCTCGGCGAGATGACGACGCCCATGCGCTCCAGCACGCGATGGGGGAAGCGCGGGCGATCCGCCGCGTCCTCGGCGGGGTCCATGGGATCGCCGTCGTCCCCGACGACGAAGGCGTTGCCTGCCGTGCCGCCGGCCGCCTGGGAGCGCACCCACGCCAGGAGCTCGGTCCAGCCGATGCGCGCGAGCGGGAGGCGGAGGTCGTCCTCCTGTCCGCTCCAGAGCGCGTGCCCGATGACCTTCGCGTCCAGGTACGCCATGCACGCCTGCGCGACCAGGTAGCTGAAGTAGCCGAGCTCGTAGAACTCCCAGGGGTCGGCGTGGATCAAGCGCTCGAGGCGGAACGCGTTCATGCCGCGGCCGTTCTTGCCAAGGCGATCCACCATTTCGAGCAGCAGCTTGAAGTTGTTGCGCAGCCGCTCGACCGGGACCTCGAAGCCGTCGTCGCCGGACTCGAGCCGGGAGAGGTACGTCGCGAGACCCTCGCAGATGAACCGGTTGTGCCAGTCTGCGAGGTGCATGTGCTGCCATGCATGGACGAGCTCGTGTCGGAGCGTGATCTCCCAGTGGCCCGGCGCGAGATCCGAGTCGACGATGCCGAAGTCGTCCGCGAACAGGAACACGCCGACCCAGATCCTGCGTATTCGCAGTCGCGGGAAGATCGCACGACCGCAGTCGGGGGCGTGCAGCACATCGAAGCCGTCGTCGCTCGTCACACCGACCCGCTGATCGAGGCGGTGGAGGAGGGCGGCGCCCGATCGGATGGCCGACTTCGCGAGGCGAGACCGGAGCGGGGCCCAGACCCGGACATTGGGTGCATCGCGCATCGCCGCCTTGTCGTCGGCACTCTTCCGCGCACGGAGCCGCTCCGGCTCGAAGGGCCCCGCTCGCAGGACCTCGAGGATGTCCAGCACCTTCGTGCGGCCCGGCACCGGTTGCTCGGGATCGAACGGGGGGGGCCAAGGGCGTCGGTGCTCCGCTTGGAGACGCAGGGCCACGAGCCGATTCACGGAAGCCGCGGCGCTGCGGGGTGAGACGCGCCTCGCTCGCACGTCGGCTGTCAGCCGCCGTAGGGCCGCGGCGGATGCCACGCGTCGCTGGAACCGCGTGCCCCCGTCGAGGACGTCCCCGACATAGCCCGGAAGGTCGGCATCGGTGTAGCGCGCGGGCGGCAGCGCGTGCTGCGTCCGCTCGGGTGGCTCAGGCCGCGTCGTGGGCAGCTCGTCTGCCTCCTCCGGCGGGGTGCGATCCTCGGGCGGCAGGTGCGGCGGTTGTGCCATCGCCAGGATGCCGATCACCACGAGAGCGAAGATCGGAATCAGCAGCGGCCAGCGCGACGTCACAGGGAGATTGTCGCGCCGAAGTGCAAGAAGTTGCGAGGCGTGAGCCCGCTTTTTCCGCGCGCCCGCGTCTTCATCCCGTCCTCATCGGAGCGGGCTTCACGATTCGTGAATCCCGCCGCGATGTTCCGATGGGCCCTCGTGCGGCAGGCGTAGGCTACCGCCGGCGGGTCGGAGGAATCG
>JASJAY010000131.1 GCA_030066775.1 Planctomycetota bacterium | reverse complement strand
CGAACGGGTCGTCGAAGCGTAGAACCGGCCGGGCCTAGACGGTCGGGCTGGCCCGCGCGGTACCGCGTCGATCTAGGCAGCGGCTCCAGCAGCGGCCTCCTTGACGCCAGGGGCCCGATCTCACTGCGTACGACGAGCTTCAGGGAGCAGGTCCCAGGCAATTGTTGATTTTGAGAATGATTCTCAATATATAGGCCCGCTCATCGAAGGAGGGACCCGATGGGCAAGATTCGAGCCCTGGGCGCGGCGATCGCGCTCTGGGCCTTCGTGGGCAGCGGTCTGGCCGCTGCGGACGAGGGCGAGGCAGACCGGCTGGCGAAGCTGGAGGCGCTGCTGCGGCAGCAGGCGGAGCAGCTGGAGCGCATGCAGTCGGAGCTGCGGGCGCTGAAGGCCGCCGGAGGGACCGAGGGCGTCGTGGCCCCCCAGCCCGCGCCCGCGCCTGCCGCCGCGCGGGCGGCGCCGCCGCCGGCGTCTGTGAGCGCGCCGTTCGACCCGTATGCGCCGGTCGCGTTCCGGGACCGGCGGCTGGACGACAAGCTCGTCCAGTCGGCGACGGAGGGAGCGCTGTTCTCGCGGAAGGGCCTGAGCCTCTCGGGCATCCGGTGGGGCGGCTACCTGACGGTCGAGTACATCGCGAACTCGGAGAAGAACAGCTTCATCGACCTGCACCGCTTCATCCTCGATGCGCAGGCGCAGATCTCGGACTGCATCGACATGAAGTGCGAGATCGAGATCGAGCACGGGGGCGCGGCGGACAAGTTCGACGGCGAGGTCGTCATCGAACACATGGACGTCGTGTTCCGCATGGCCGACTGCTTCAACCCGAAGGTCGGGGCGCTCTTGATCCCGATGGCGCGGTTCAACAAGTACCACGACGATCCGTACAACGACTTCACCAAGCGGCCGTGGACGGCGCGCTACCTGGTGCCGACGGGGTTCGGGCAGCCGGGCATCGGTGTGGAGGGCATCTTCAACGCGGGGCCCAACACGCGTCTCGGCTACGACGTCGTGCTGACGCACGGCTACAAGGACGAGTTCACGGCGAAGGACGGCACGCGCAAGGCGCGCCAGTTCTGGAAGAGCGACAACAACGAGGGCAAGCAGGTCTGGGGCCGGCTCTCGTACCTGACCAACAACAAGACGCTCGACTTCTTCGAGGCCGGCCTCTCGGGCACGTGGGGCCGCTACGACGACGCGGACGAGAACGACCTGTTTGGCTATGCGGTCGACCTGACGGCCCGCAAGGGGCCGCTCGAACTCCACTTCGAGTGGGTGCGGATGGACTACGACCGGAATGCCATGGACCCGGTCGACGCGATCCGCGGGCAGGACGCGCTGTGGGCCGAGCTCGGCTACCACTTCTTCCCCACCTTCATGTGCGGCTGCCGCAACTGCATCGTGCAGCCCACGTCGCACTTCACGCTGGCGTTCCGCTACCAGGTCATGGACCTGGACGACAACCGCACGGGCGCGCACTTCAACGACGACCTCACCGGCTACGGGGTCGCGCTCAACTACCGCATCACCGAGTCCTCGGTGTTCCGCATCGACCACACCTGGCTCGACGCCAAGCGCGAGAGCGACCAGCGCGAGCTGACCCTGTCGTTCTCGACGTTCTTCTAGAGGACCAGCCCGATGACCACCGCACGCCGTACCCGCAACATCCGGCTTCTGACCGGGCTGGTCCTCCTTTCCGCCTCCGCCTGTAGCTGGGCCGTGCCCGCCGATCCCGGGCTCAACACCGAGTTGCGCGGGGGGAGCGACTGGGTCTTCGCCGAAGCCGATCCCGTAGCGCCGCGCGAGGTCGATCCGTCCGTGGCCGCCGATGCCGGCGCCCGGACGATCTACCTGCGCAAGTGCTCCCAGTGCCACGACCCCTTCCACCCGACCGACCTGCCCGCGGAGGCCTGGCCCGCGGCCGTCACCAAGTACGGGCCGCGCGCGGGGCTCTTCGGGGCCGAGCGCACCCGGGTTCTCAACTGGTTGATGGCCAACGCGCACTAGCCCGGCGTACGCTCCGCGCATGAGCGCGGCGCAGCCGATCGAGGTCCGCACCTACGGCGAAGGGCCGGGGCCGGTCGTGCTCGTGCACGGGGGCCCCGGGGCGCCCGGCTACCTGGCGCCGCTCGCGCGGCGGCTGGCTCAGCACTTCTCCGTGTTCGAGCCGCTGCAGCGGGCCGGCGGGGCGGAGCCGCTAAGCGTCGCGCGGCACGTGGCGGACATGGCGGAGGCGCTGCCGGCGAAGGTGGTGCTCGTCGGGCACTCGTGGGGCGCGATGCTCGCGCTCTCGTTCGCCGCGGCGCATCCCGAGCGGGTGATGGGCCTCGTGCTCGTGGGGTGCGGCACGTACGACCCCGACAGCCGCGCGGCGTACCAGGCGGCCATGGCGGAGCGTCTGGGCGACGAACTCTTGCTGCGCGTGGCCGAGCTCCAGGCGGACCTGGACGCCGCCGCAGACGACGAGGCGGCACAGGTCTTTGCCGAGCTCGGCTGGATCGCGTCCGCGGCGCAGCGGCACGACGCCGTGCTATCGGAGGACGAGGTCGTCGCCTACGACCCGCGCGGGTACCAGGAGACATGGCGCGACGTCTTGCGGCTACAGGTCGAGGGCATCGAGCCCGCCGCGTTCGAGCGAATCCGCGTGCCGGTGCTCATGCTGCACGGCGCCGAGGACCCGCATCCCGGACGCGCCACGTTCGAGGTGCTACGGCGGCACATGCCGCAGCTCGTCTACGAGGAGTTCTCCGCCTGCGGCCACGAGCCCTGGCTCGAGCGACACGCCGCCGAGGCGTTCTTCGCCTCCCTCGTGTCCTGGTTGGGGGAGCACCTGACGGTGCCGGGACCTTCGGTCGACTGACGACCGTGCAGGACGCCCCGGTCGCGTCCGATGAATGGAGAACCTCGGAGGGTCATCCATGCGTCGATTCGCGATCGCCCTGTTCGCTCTGCTCTGCACCGTCGTGCTGTCCGGCTGCGCCGGCGGGTGAGCGGGTGGCAGCTGCTTCTAGCGGTCTGCTAGAAGGCTAGTACTGCTCGCCCGGCGCGGTGCCCCACGTCACGGTTCCGGTGCCGGTGATCACGATGTCGCCGCCGTTCGTCGGGGGCGTGTTCTGCCAGGTGTTGCCGATGGCACTCACGGCGCTCGATCCCTCGTGCTGGATCGCGGCACCGGTCACGGCGCTGAGAACATTGCCGCCGGGGTCCATGGCGGTCCCGAGGTCCGGCTGGCCGTCTGTGATCAGTACGGCGAGCGTGCAGATGAACGTGTTGAACCGAATCACCGGCGTGCTCGAGGGCGTGGCCGTGCGGATGGCGCCGTAGGTGTAGCCGGCCGGGTTGTTGAACGTGTTGCCCGTGATGAGCGCCGTCCCGCTCCACACCAGGATGCCGACCTGCCCCGATCCCACGATGTAGTTGTCGGTGACCACGACCTCCAGCGTCGCGGCCTGCATGTGGATGGGGAGGAGGGACGAGGTGAACGTGTTGCTCGCGATCGTCACGCCGCCGGGGAGGCCCGTTAGATAGGCGCCGTACGCGTAGGTGTGGAAGTCGTTGTGCGCGATCGTGCTGCCGCCCGAGAACTCGGCGTAGACGCCGCCGTAGGTCGGGCCGGCAAACGTGTTGTGCTCGACCTCGGCGCTGACGTGACGCACGTGCACCGCGTGGTGGAAGCTCGGGTTCTGGTCCCCGCCGATCTCGAATCCCGCCAGGCGGCTCGAATCGGCCATGAGCAGCGTGCCCTCGACGTTGTGGGGGGTGGCGCCCTCGCCGGCGATCGTGGTGGGGACCTGCCCGAGGCCGCGGTTCGCGATGTCGCCGAGAAGCTGCTGGCCCTCCTGGAGCTCGAGCGGGAAGACCTCGCCGTTGGCGCTGTCGTAGAGGCCCGGGAGGGCGTGGATCGTCGTGCCCGGCCCGGCGGCCTTGATCGCGTGGGTGAGCGTCTTGAACGGTTGGGCCTGGGTGCCCGGTGCCTGGTCGCTGCCAGCCTGGGCGTCGACCCAGTACTCGACGGCCTGCGGTCCGGGGGGCAGCGAGCCGCCGCCGGAGCCGCCGCAGGCCGCGAGCACGGCTGCCATGACGAGCGTGGTGGCGAGCTGAACGAGGAAACGGGGGTGCATGACGAACTCCAGCGGGTCGACTGGAGGACGCATGCACCCCCGGGTTCTTGTCAGTGGAAGAGGCGAGCCCGCCTAACGGGCGGCGAAGGGGCTCAGGGCGCTGACCCGCTGCTCTGCCTCGGTGCCCCAGACGACGGTGCCGGCCCCGCCCACCTGGATCTGGCCGCCCGCGGCGGGGGCCTGGCCCGGCCAGGTGTTGCCAACGGCCGGGAGCGTCGCGGCGCCGCCGTGGTTGATGACGGTCCGGGACGTACCGGAGAAGTCGTTGCGGCCCGGGTCGGCGGGAGTGCCCAGGTCGGGCGCGCCGCCGTGGACCTCGACGGCGTACGGCGCGGCGAAGGTGTTGCGCCGCAGGCGCGGGCGGCCGGCTTCCACGCTGACGCCGATCTGGTTCTGGCCCAGGAAGGCGTTCGCGTCGATCCGCACGTTCTCGTCCGCGTCGTCGATGCGGATGCCGCGGGCCGGCGTGTGGAAGCGGTTGTGGCTCACGTTGAGCCGACCGGCGGCCGCGGTCAGGTACGCGCCGTAGGCCGTGGTGTAGAAGTCGTTGCGCTCGATCCGGCTGCCGGCCGGGTGCTGGGCGTAGACGCCGCCGTACATCGGTCCGGCGAAGGTGTTGTTCTCGACGTGCGCGTTCACGCCGTGAAGCACGATGCCGTAGTGGAAGCTCGGATTCGAGGCGCCGCGGATCTCGAAGCCGACGAGCCACGAGCCGTGGGCCATCAGGAGCGTCGCGGAGACGTTGTACGCCGTCTGGCCTTCACCGGCGATCACGGTCGGCTGGGGGCCGAGGCCGCGGGCGTCGGCGTTGCCGATGACGCGCTGCCCGAGCAAGAGCTGCAGCGGGAACCGCTCCCCGTGGGCTTCGTCGTACAGGCCCGGCCGCACGTGGATCGTGGCGCCCGGCCCGGCGGCCGCGAGCGCATGGGTGAGCGTGGCGAAGGGCTTCACCGTGTCGCCCGGGTTGCTGTCGCTGCCGCTCAAGGCGTCGACGACGAACGTGCGCGTGTCCGCTTCCTCGGGTGCGCTGCCGGAGCCGCCGCAAGCGGCGAGGAACAGCGACAGGGCCGAAGCGAGGGCGCAGAGGGTGCGTCGGGGCATGAACATGGAACGTCTCCTGGTACTCGGGGTGGGGTGCCGGGTCCTGCGACCTAGCGAGGGCCGTCGAGCAGCCGGGAGAGCGCGAGGAAGGGCAGCGCCACGACCACCTGCGGCAGGAAGAGCAGGTGCGTCAGGACGGCGCGTGCGTGCCTTGCGGTGGCGATGCCCGCCGCGCGGATCGCGGGGCGGGCATCCGCCGTGCGCGTCTCGGTCGGAACCAGGGTGGGGTTCAAGGTGATCGGGCGCATGGGGGCCTCCGCTCGTGTCTCTCTCCGGGTTGCGTCACCCCCTTCTTGGGCAGCCCCTCCAGCCGATTTCAGGGCGGGCCCGAATTGGGGAGGACGCGCGCAAAACGCGGCGACGGGGACCCGTCCGCAGCGTCGTAAGACCGCGGGTCGAAAGGAGATCGGACGGCCAGCCGTCCGATGCGCCAAATGCCCCGCTACACGCCCTGGGTTTGTTCGGGTCAGGCCTTCGGGATGCCCGTAGAACGCCGCGCTTCGCCAGGGAACTGGTCGTCTTCCGTGCAGGGGAGGGCACGGCAGCGCCACCGGCGAACGAGGTAGGAGAGGAGTGTTCGACATGAACCCGGCACGTTCGAAGGGGCTCGCCCTGTGCGTCGCCTTCGCCGTTGTCCTGGGGGCCGCCATCCCCGTCTTCGCGGCCCCGAGCACAAGCGTCAACTTGATCGAGAAGACCGGCGCCAGCGGTCAGCGCTACCTGTGGCTGCCCGGCGGCTGCTGAGGCGATCCCGGAACGTGGTCCACGTTCGTCAGCGGGAAGGCCTACGTCTGGAAGGGCCCGGCGCACGCGTCGCCGCGGCAGATCATGCTCGGCATGGGGCTCAAGTCGAGCCAGCTCTCCAAGCAGACGCGCACCGTTGCGCGCAAGCGCTCCACGCCCAAGACGGCCGCGCGCGGCACCGTCAAGCCTGCGTCCCGACGCGCTAGCGCCAAGTAGCGCACCCGCGCCTGCCCCTCCGCGCCGTATCCTGCTATAGGCAGGAGCGCGCGCGTGGAGTTCCCCGTCATCATCCGGATCGGGTCGCTTGCGCTCCACCCGCATCCGGTCTTCGAGGCGCTGGCCTACCTCATCGGCTTTCGCCTCTATCTCGTTCGTCGCCGGCGCGTCGGTGATCTCCTGCCCACCCGCACGCGCTGGGCGATCGTCGTCGCCGCCATCATCGGCGCCGCGGTTGGTAGCAAGCTGCTCTTCTGGCTGATCGACCCGCCGCTCACGCTCTCGCGGCTCGACGACCCCGGCTACCTGATGGGCGGCAAGACGATCGTGGGCGGCCTCATGGGCGGCATCGCGCTGGTCGAGTTCGTCAAGCGCCGGCTGGGCGTGCGCGTGGCCACGGGCGACCTGTTCGCGATCCCGCTCGTGGTGGGCATGGCCATCGGGCGCATTGGCTGCTTCCTGACGGGCCTCGAGGACAACACCCATGGGTATGCCACGAGCCTGCCGTGGGGCGTCGACTTCGGGGACGGCGTCGCGCGCCATCCCACCCAGCTCTACGGCATCGTTGCCCTGACCCTGATCGGCATCTGGATCCAGCGGCGCTCGCGCCTGCCGCACAAGGAGGGCGACCTCTTCCGCCTCTTCCTGCTCGCGTACATGACCTGGCGCTTCGCCGTGGACGGCATCAAGCCGGGGCCCCGGTGGGCCGGCCTCGCCACGATCCAGTGGGCCGCCCTCTTGACGGTGCTGGTGTACCTGCGCGAGGCTCCACGGGTCGTCCTGCGACGCGGATGGGAGCCCGATGACCCGGCGTAACCGGCCCTACCTGTACTACGACGCGACCGTGTCGATCTGCAGCACGTGCTTGCGCAAGGTGGACGCGAAGATCGTGTTCCAGGACGACGCCGTCTACCTGCTCAAGCGCTGTCCGCAGCACGGGCGTGAACGCGTACTCATCGCCGACGACGTCGCCTACTACCGGCGCATGCGCGAAGACGCGCTGAAGCCGCCCGAGATGCCGCGCCGCTACGGGACCGCCGTCGAGTACGGCTGCCCCTACGACTGCGGGCTTTGCACCGATCACGAGCAGCACGGCTGCCTCGTGCTGGTCGAGGTCACGGACCGGTGCAACCTGACGTGCCCGATCTGCTACGCCGAGAGCGGACCGGAGCGGCACACCTCGCGGTCGCTGGCGCAGATCGAGCAGATGCTCGACGCGATCGTCGAGGCGGAGGGCGAGCCCGACGTCGTGCAGATCTCCGGCGGCGAGCCGACGATCCACCCGGACTTCTTCGCCATCCTCGACGCCGCCAAGGCACGCCCGATCAAGCACCTGATGCTCAACACGAACGGGGTGCGCATCGCGAAGGACGCGGCGTTCGCGGAGCGGCTCGCGGACTACATGCCCGGCTTCGAGGTGTACCTGCAGTTCGACTCGCTGCGCGCGGGCCCACAGATCGCGCTGCGCGGCAAGGACCTGCGCGACGTGCGCGAGCAGGCGATCGCGCGGCTGAACGCGCTCGGGATCTCGACGACGTTGGTCGTGACGCTCATGCGCGGCCAGAACGACGATGAGATCGGCGAGATTCTCGACTACGCCGTGAAGCAGCCGTGCGTGCGCGGCGTCACGCTCCAGCCCGTGCAGGCCGCAGGCCGGCTCGAGGGCTTCGATCCGGCGCGCGATCGGCTGACGTTGACCGAGGTACGCCGCCGCATCCTCGAGCAGTCCTCGCTCTTCACGCCCGCCGACGTGATCCCCGTGCCCTGTCATCCCGACGGGCTCGCCATGGCGTATGCGCTGAAGCTCGAGGGCGAGGTGGTGCCGCTCACGGGGCTCGTGCCGCCGGAGGTCTTGCTCGAAGGCGGCAGCAACACGATCACGTACGAGCGCGACGACGCGCTCAAGGCCGGGTTGATCAAGGCGTTCGCGACGAACCACTCGCCCGAGTCCGGCGCCGAGGCGCTCAAGGAGCTGCTCTGCTGCCTGCCGCGCGTGGCCGTCGACGACGAGCTCGGCTACGAGAACGTGTTCCGTGTCGTGATCATGCAGTTCCTCGACGCGCACGACTTCGACGTGCGCGCGGTGCGCAAGGCGTGCGTGCAGATCGCGCATCCCGACGGGCGCCTGATCCCGTTCGACACCTACAACCTCTTCTATCGCGACGAGCTCGAGCGCGAGGTGCTCGCGCCGATCCGGGCCGAGCTCGGCG
>JASJAY010000130.1 GCA_030066775.1 Planctomycetota bacterium | reverse complement strand
GACTCTGTGTCGCAGCTCCGCTGCTCCATTGGGGGGCTAGATGCCTACCCCCCCAAACCCCTCACGCTCCCCCCAAACCCCTCACGCTCCCCCAACCCGGTTTGGGGTTCGCAGTCCGAGGGCGTGAATCGGCTGAGAAAGCGGACGCGAAGAGAGGGGGTGGTACGGGCGTAGGGATTCGAACCCCAAACCTCCTGATCCGTAGTCAGGTGCTCTATCCAATTGAGCTACGCCCGCACGCAGCGTCAGAGGGGTGGGACATTACACGCCGGGGGTTGGGACGCCAAGCGAGGGCTCGGAGCGCAGAGGAGCCGCGGAACAGCCCGCTACGGGGCATTTGGCGACGCCCGGAGGGCACGGGGACTACCATCTGGCGTTTGGCTGTGGATCCGCGCCCCCGGCAGGCGAGGGCCGGCCCGGCCCGGAGCGGTGTACCCATGTCCAAGATCGTGCTGGCCTTCTCGGGCGGCCTGGACACCACGTTTTGCGCCATCTGGCTGCGCGAGCAGACGGGCTCGGAGATCGTCACGGTCTGCGTCGACACCGGCGGCTTCTCCGACGAGGAGTTGGCCGAGATCGCCGCTCACGCCGGGCGCCTCGGTGTCGCCGAGCACCGGACCGTCGACGCCAAGCAGGTGGTCTACGACCGGTTCGTGTCCTACCTGATCAAGGGCAACTGCCTGCGTGGCGGCGTGTACCCCGTCTCCGTGGGTGCCGAGCGGACCGCCCAGGCCGAGGCGGTGGTGAAGGTGGCACGTGAGATCGGCGCCACCGGCGTGGCCCACGGCTCGACGCGCGCGGGCAACGACCAGATCCGCTTCGACGTCGCCATCCGCACGCTCGCCCCGGAGATGACCATCCACGCCCCCATCCGCGAGCTCGGCTGGTCGCGCCAGCAGGAGTCGGACTGGCTGAAGGAGCACGGCGTCGACGTCCCCGTCAAGACCGTGCGCTACTCCATCAACGAAGGGCTCTTCGGCACCACCATCGGCGGCGGCGAGACCCACGACCCGTGGGCCATGCCCCCCGAAGAGGCCTACACCGCGACGATCGCGCCGACCGAGGGCCCCGACGACGCGGAGGAGCTCACGCTCGGCTTCGCCAAGGGCCTTCCCGTGTCGATCGACGGCCAAGCCATGGACGGCGTGACCCTCGTCGACACGCTCAACGAGCGCGCGGCCCGCCACGGCGTGGGGCGCGGCATGCACGTGGGCGACACGATCCTCGGCGTGAAGGGCCGCCTCGCCTTCGAGGCCCCCGGCCCGCTGATCCTGATCCAGGCGCATCGCGAGCTCGAGAAGCTCGTCCAGACGCGCTGGCAGTCGTACTGGCGCGAAACGCTCGGCAGCTTCTACGGGAACCTGCTCCACGAAGCGCAGTACTACGACCCGGTCATGCGCGACCTCGAGGCGTTCCTCGACAGCGCCAACAGCCGGGTGACCGGTGACGTCAAGGTCCGCCTGTTCAAGGGCGGCGTCACCGTGACGGGTACCCGTTCGCCCTACTCGCTCATGGACGCGAACGTCGCGGTCTACGGCGAGGGCGCGAGCGCATGGACGGGTGAGGAGGCCAAGGGCTTCGCCCAGCTGTACGGCATGGCCTCCATGCTCGCGCGCCGCTCGGCCGACCGGGCCGAGGAAGGAGGCTCCGCGTGAAGATCCGCCCCCACAAGCTGGCGAGCGTCGTCCGACGTCTGGGCCTCGGTCCCGAGGTGACGTACTCGCGTCGCGTCGAGGTGCGCGACGGCCAGGTGCTCGTCGTGCGCGCGCTCGAAGAGAAGCGCATCTACGACGTGATGGAGCTCACCACGGGGCGCATGGCGCACGTGGGCAAGGGCGACGTGATCGTCGGCTGCCTCGGCCGTCGCGACGCGCTGCAGGGCTTCGTCGGACGCATCCCGGAGTCGATCAAGGCGGGCGACACGATCAACCTGCTCAACCTGGGCGGGCTGCTCGGCAACGCCGTCAGCGAGAACCGCGACGTGGGGCATCCCCTGCGCTGCGAGGTCTTGGGCATGGTGACGCGCGACGGCGTGGGCGTGAACATCGCCGACGCCGCGATCCCCGAGCCGCCGGCCGAGGCGCAGGTGCCGCCGCTGATCGTCGTGTCGGGCACGTGCATGAACAGCGGCAAGACCTACGCCGCGTGCGAGATCATCGCGCGGCTCACGCAGCGCGGCTACACCGTCGGCGGCGCCAAGCTGACCGGCGTCGCCGCGGTGCGCGATCCGCTCAACATGGAAGACCACGGCGCGCGACCGGTGCTCACGTTCCATGACGTGGGCCACCCGAGCACGTCGGGCCTCGAGGACGTGGCGCCGATCGCCAAGCGCGTGCTGCGCTCGATCCAGGCCGAAGCCGGCAAGGAGCTCGACGTGGTGGTCGTAGAGATGGGCGACGGCGTGATCGGACGCTACGGCGTCGAGACGATCCTGCGCGATCCGGAGTTCCGCTCCTGGATCCGCGCCCACGTGCTCACCGCGAACGACTTGGTCGCGGCCTGGGGCGGCGTGCGCTGGATGGCGGAGAACGACCTCTCGCTGGACGTGATCGCCGGCCCCGCGACGGACAACAGCGTCGGCATCAAGTACGTCGAGCAGGAGCTCGGCGTGGCGGCCGGCAACGCACGCACGGATCCCGACGCGTTCGTCGACAAGGTCGAGGAAGCGGCGTTCACCCGCACCCGGGCATGACCACGGTCGGCCTTCACCACGACTGGGGCCGCGCCCCCTACCTGGAGCTGCATGCCCTGCAGCAGCGCCTCCTCGACGCGCGCGTCGCGGGGCGCATCCCGAACACGCTGCTCACGGGCGAGCACGATCCCGTGATCACGCTCGGCCGGCGCACGCCGGACGAAGCCGCCTACCCCGACGGCGTCGACGTCGTGAAGGTCGAGCGCGGCGGGGAGGCGACGTACCACGGACCGGGTCAGCTCGTGGCGTATCCGATCGTCCACCTCACCCAGGCGCGGCGCAACCTGCACGAGTTCCAGCGCGACCTGGAGGAGATCGGCATCCGCGTGCTCGCGGACTTCGGCATCGAGGGCGTGCGCCGCGAAGGCCTCACCGGCGTCTGGGTGGGCGAGCGCAAGATCCAGAGCCTCGGCATCGCCGTGCGCCGCTGGGTCACGTGGCACGGCCTCGCGCTGAACGTGGACACGGACCTCTCCGCGTTCGAGACGTTCAATCCGTGCGGTCTCGACGGGCGCGTGATGATCTCGATGGCGACGCTGCTGGGCGGCGCGCCGAAGCTCGCGGACGTGCGCGACGTGCTGCTCGCGCACGCCGGCTCGATCCTGCCCGGCGGCCCGTTCGTCAGCGGGCCGCTGCCCGATCTCGCTACAGCTTCTTGAGCGCGATGTAGACGCGCTGCAGGCGATCCCACAGCGTGTTGGCGCGCTTGTCGTTCGGGTGCTCGTCAAGCCAGGCGCCGAGCTCCTCGCGCGCCTTGGAGAGCGACGCCATGGCGTCCGTCTGCATGCGGGTGAACGACGCGTCGCGCTTCTTGCCGCGTAGCGACCGGAGCGTCCGCTCGGCGTCCTTCACCGTGGTGTTGATCGTGCGCACGAGCGACGTCGGCGCCTTGGCGACCGGCGCCGGCTCGACGGGCTGCTGCGCGACGACGGGTGTGGCGGCCGGCGGCGGCGGCGGCATCGGCGCCGCGTGCGCGCGCTTCTTGGACTGGATGGCCACACCCATGCCGCACACCACGAGCAGGGCGGCCAGGAGAATCAGGGTCGTGGCGCCTCCGTTCGAGGAGGAGCGTCGGGATGAGTACGCAGGACGACGTCGACGTGAACGGGGCATGAACCTCTGTCGGCCATTCGGCCCCGCGAGATGTGCCGCCGCGTCGTCGGGCGGTCGTTTCGGCCGGGGCGCTCCAAAAGGAAGCCCGAAAGCACCGCCCTCCTATCCTTGCCCTCGCCCCCCGGAGAGCCGCCATGAGCCCCGAATCCGATGCGCCCGTGATCCCGCTGCCGATGCCGATCCCGGATCGCGAGTCGATCGATCCCACGCTCGATCTCGAGGCCGAGATCAACCGCCTGCGCAAGGAGCAGAATGCAATCATCCTGGCGCACTACTACCAGGACTCCGAGATCCAGGACTTGGCCGACTACGTCGGCGACAGCCTCGGGCTCTCCCAGCAGGCCAAGCAGACCGACGCCGACGTGATCGCGTTCTGCGGCGTGCACTTCATGGCCGAGACGGCCAAGATCCTCAACCCGGAGAAGAAGGTCATCATGCCGGACACGGACGCGGGCTGCAGCCTCGCGGACCGCTGCCCGCCCGACGTCTTCGCCGAGTGGCTGAAGCAGTATCCCGATCACAAGGTCGTCAGCTACATCAACACGTCGGCCGCCGTGAAGGCGCTGTCGGACATCATCTGCACGTCGAGCAACGCCGTGCGCGTGGTCGAGTCGCTCGGCCCCGACGCCAAGGTCGTCTTCGCCCCGGACCGTCACCTCGGCCGCTGGGTCGAGAAGAAGCTCGGGCGCGAGATGGTGAAGTGGCCCGGCTTCTGCGTGGTGCACGAGCAGTACACCGCGCGCCGGCTGCTGAAGATGAAGGCCGAGTACCCGGACGCCCGCCTCGTGGCGCACCCCGAGTGCGAGCAGGCCGTGCTCGACATCGCCGACTTCATCGGCAGCACGACGCAGCTCATCAACCACGTCGTGAACACGACCGAGTACGACACGTTCATCGTGGCGACCGAGATGGGCGTCATGCACCAGATGCGTAAGAAGCGCCCGGGCGTGAAGCTCCTCGGCGCACCGCCCGACTCGGGCTGCGAGTGCGCCGTGTGCCCCTACATGCGCCTCAACACGATGGAGAAGCTCTATCTCTGCCTGCGCGACCTCGAGCCCGAGGTCACGGTGCCGGACGACATCCGGGAGCGCGCGCTGGCGCCCGTCGAGCGGATGCTCGCCCTGGGGTAGGGCCGGCTACGGCTTCGGCTTGAAACGCCAGAGGCGGTACGGGTCCCGAGGCTCGGCGCCGCGGTGGATCAGGGCCGTCGTGACGTAGATCCAGCCGTCGGTGCCCAGCGCGAACGAGTCGGGCCACGCCAAGCGGGGATCCGTGACCACGTCCTCGCGCACGTGCTTCGGCGTGAACCGACGCACCGCGTTCTTCTCGAGCGACGACAGGTAGAGGTTCCCCGCCGCATCGAAGACCAAGCCGTCGGAGACACCGGCGCGTCCCACCCGCTCGACCTTCGCGGCCAGGTCCTCTGCGCTCAGCGAGGCGTCGCGCAGCGCGGCCGTCGGGACGCGGTACATCGTCCGGCCCGTAAGGGCCTGGTAGTAGACCCACGCACGATCCGGCGAGAGCCCGATCCCGTCGGCGTGGACTTGAGGCGTCTGCCCCCCGCGCTTCCAGGCCGTGCCTTCGATCGTGATGTCGATCGGCTCCGCCTGGGTCGAGGCGTGGCCATCCAGCAGGCGCCGGCTCTTTCCGCTCTCGAGATCGAGCACCACGAGCGCGCCGTCGCCGCTGTCCGTGATGTAGGCCACGCCGCGCTCGACGTCGACGCGTACGTCGTTGAGGTAGCTGCCCGAGAGGGCGACCGTGTCGTCGAAGCGGTACGTCTTGACGATCTCGTTCGTGGCGAGATCGACCTGCATGAGCTTGGGGCCGCCGGCCACGACGCCGGCAAACTTCGGGTTCGCCGGATCGAGGATCCAGAGCGTCCCCGCGCTGTCGACCGTCACGCTCTGAACGCACACGAAGTGCGTCTTCGGGTCCTTCTCGGCGTCCCAGGCGTTCAGCGCCTCGTTCGGATACGGCACGGGGCGGCCGTCGATGAGCTCCGCCACGCTGATCGGCACGTCGTCGGACCACCGCGGGTAGTTGACGAAGATGCGCTCGTCGGGGGAAACCGCGACACCGGTCCACTGGCGCTTCGACTCGGCAACGAGCTCGAGCGGGACCGATGCATCCGTCGGCGCGGCGTCGTCGCCGCAGCCGCCGAGGCCGAACAGGAGCAGGAAGGCTAAGGGTGCCGCACGCCACATGCGCATGGGTGCCTCCGGGCGCCCCCTACCGCTTCTTCTTGCGGGCGCTCTTGGGGATGGACGCCTCGTACAGCGCCAGGAACTTGTCGACCGGGACGCGCGCGATGGCTTCGCCGATCAGCTCGAGCGGCAGGTCGTCGAGCGTCTTGAAGCGTACGCACGACTTGCCCATGTTCTTCTTCTTCCCGGACTTGGCCCACTCCTTGTCGAACCATGCGCGGTGCTTGGCGTCGCCGTAGATGCACATCAGGTAGAGCGACATGTAGTTCTTCTGGTTCGCGAGGCCGGCGAAGGGCACGGGCTGCTTCGGATCGCAGTGGTACCCGTCGGGGAAGAGCCGGTGCGGGACGAACCACCCGATCATCCCGTACTGGATGCCCTCCTTGTATCCCTTCGGCAGGTGCTTGTTGACGGTGGCGCGCACGGCGCGGATCGCCTTGCGCCGGTCTTCGGGCAGGCTGTCGACGTACTGCTTCACGGTGGTGGGCTTGGCGGCCATGGGCGTCCTCCCGGGCGCGTGAGCATACCGCCCCGGCGGCCGTCCCGTGATCGGCTCGCGCCGCCCCTCCCCCCCCGATAGCCTGACGACACCCCTGGCCTTGGCGAAGGAGACCGGACCATGCCTCGAAGCATGTGGGTAGCGATCGCGCTCGTTGCGGTCCTGGTGGCGCTGTTGTTCGTCGTGGACCCCCTGGGCCTGTTCAAGGACGTGGACCCGGACAGCACGAGCAGCGCCGAGTTCGACCCGATCGACAGCGACGATCCCGGCCTCGCAGGGCGCGGCACCGGCGTGGCGCTCGAGGACCTGAAGTCCTACGAGGGGGAGCCCGTCGGTGTGCTGGATCTGAAGCTGGGATCCGGCGTGCTGACCGGGAAGGTCCTGGGCGAAGGCAAGCCGCTCGCGCTCGCGCGCGTCCGCGCCGTGCTGCCGCCGCCGAGCTACGGCCTGGGCGTGCGCGCCAAGCCCGATGGCACCTACGAGATCCGCGGGCTGCCGATGGGCCAGCACGAGATCCGCGTCACCGCCGACGAGTACGTCGGGCAGACCGTCGTGGCGCCCTTGCTCGCGCAGCCGCGCGAGACCGAAGAGGCGAAGGCCGCGAACGAGGTGCGCGCCGCCGTGGAGACGGTCGACCTCGCGCGCCGCACCGAGAGCACGAACGCGATCGTGGTGAAGGCGCTCGACGGCTTCGGCCGCCCGCTGCCCGGCGCGAACGTGCTCGCGACGACGCTGCAGTGGGACCTGCACCTTTCGATCGGGCCCGAGATGGCCGGCGTGAAGGACGTCCGGTTCAAGGCCGGGCGCACGGACGAGAACGGCATGTGCCGGCTCGAGGGTCTGGAGCCCGACCGTTACGACGTGGCCATCACGATGAAGGGCTACATCACGGAAGGCATCGAGAAGATCCAGGTCACCGAGAACCGCACGCGCAACCTCAGCGTGCGGATGATGGAAGGCCAGTCGATCCGCGGTCGCGTCGTCACGGCCGACGGGCGCGGCGCCGAGCGCGTCTACGTGGGCGGCTTCCACCTGCCGAGCTTCCACAGCGCCACGGCGGTGTTCACCGACGCCAACGGCGACTTCGTCCTCGACGGCCTGCGCAAGGGCAACTACACGTTGATGGCGTTCCACGACGACTTCGGCCAGGTGCAGTCGCAGGCGGTCTCGCCCGGCACGGGCGTGAAGATGAAGCTGGGCGGCACCGGCACGATCAGGCTCAAGGTCGAGTGGTCCGACGGCACGCCCGTGACCAAGGCGACCGTCCGGCCCTTCGCAGTGCAGATGGGCTTCGGCTACGTCTACAGCATGGTGGAGGAGCTCGATGACGCGGGCGGTTCCTGCGAGTTGAAGCTGCCCAACGGCAACTACGCCGTGCGCGTGCAGACGCCCGATGGGTTCCTCTCGGGCGACGTGAAGGCCGACGTGATCGTCGGCGAGACGCGCGTGATCACCGTCAAGATCCCCCGCACGGGCGTCGTCCGCGGCGTGGTCACGGACGAGCAGGGCAACCACATCCCGGGCGTCGAGGTGTACGTGCGCCGCGGCGGCTTCCCGCCCCACAAGTCGCGCGAGCAGTACGCGCGCACGAACGCCGACGGCGAGTTCGAGGTCAGCGGCCTGACCCTCGAGCCGGTCAAGCTGCGCGTGTCGCACGCGGGGTATGCCGACACCGAGCTCGAGGCCGAGGCGAAGCCGGCGAGCGAGGCCAAGGAGCTGACCGTCCGCATGGCGGGCGGCGCCGTGGTGAGCGGCCACGTGAAGGACCGCGAGGGCCAGCCCATCCCCGGACGGCAGGTGACGCTCTTCGAGAACTGGTTCGAGCCGACGGTCACGCAGACCGACGACGACGGCTTCTACGCGTTCCGCGGCGTGTCCGAGGGCACCTGGTC
>JASJAY010000017.1 GCA_030066775.1 Planctomycetota bacterium | reverse complement strand
GAGCCCACGCTCGAGGCGCTGCTGCTCCAGTGCCTTGCGAAGAAGCCCGGGGAGCGCCCCGGTACGGCCAACGCCCTGCTCCACGCCCTGGAGCAGTGCCCCGACTGCGCCACGTGGACGCCGGAGGACGCGCAGGCGTGGTGGATCAAGAGCGAGCCGGTGCTCGGCATCCCCGAGCCGCTGCCGCACGCGGAGAGCGCATCCACGTTCTTTGCCTCGCCGGGGTCGGGGGCCGGGCGGTAGCATCCCGGCATGGGCGAGGCCGAGACGAAGACCTGCCACGCATGCGGCGAAGCCGTCCAAGCGACGGACGCGTTCTGTCACGCCTGCGGCGCCAAGCTCGAGCCGGCGAAGGCCGAAGCGGGCGCACCGACGACGAAGTCCTTCGTGCTCGACGACGATGCCGAGACGCCGGCGAAGACGCCGAGGCCGCCGCCGGCCGATCCCAAGCCCGCGCCCGAGCCCGAACCCGAGCCGGCACCTGCACCGGATCCAGCCGACGACGACATCCCCGTGATCGAGCTCGACGACGAGCCCGAGATGACGACCCGCGAGATCGAGAAGGTCGGCGCCGCCGAAGCCGAGCCCGGCAGCGACACGGTGCGCATGCCGCTCAGCGAGGTCGTGAAGGCCTGGGAAGAGGACGCGCCGCACGACGAGGTCGAGGCGACGGACGACGACGACGCCGATGCGTCGAGCGGGCCGGGCCTGCCCGTCGTGCCGATCCTGATCCTCGTCGGGATCGTGCTGCTGATCGTGCTCTTGAACTACGTGTTCTAGAGGGTCAGCAGCTGGATCATGGTCGTGGTGCCGGCCGTGTCTCGCGCGGAGCCCATGCACAGCACGGCGCGTGAGCCCTGGGGCAGGCGCTCCGTCTCGCGCAGCTCCTCTACGACGCGCGCGACGGTCGCGTCCGTGCCCTCCGCCATCGGCAGGTAGCGCGGGCGCACGCCCCACGCGAAGGTCATGCGGCGGCAGACCTCCTCGGTCGGCGTGTACGCGAAGATCGGCGCGCGCGGGCGCTCCTTCGAGAGCCGGAACGCCGACGCCCCGGTGCGCGTGAACACGACGATCGCGTCGGCTTGCGTCTCGACGGCGAGGTACACCGCGGCGTGCACGACGTGCTGGTCGGGCCGGCCGCGCAGGCTCGCCGGGCGCTGGAATCGGTGCGTGCCCGCGTACGGCGCGTGCGGGTCGGACTCGGCGGCGGACAAGATGCCGGACATGGTGCGCACGACGAGTACGGGGTTCTCCCCCACCGCCGTCTCGGCCGACAGCATCACGCCGTCGGCGCCCTCGAAGACGGCGTTGGCGACGTCGCCGGCCTCGGCGCGCGTCGGTCGCGGGCGCTCGACCATCGACTCGAGCATCTCCGTCGCGACGATCACCGGCCGGCCGTAGCGCGTGGCCATCTCGATGATCTGCTTCTGCAGGCTGGGCACGCGCTCCGGGCCCACGTCAACGCCGAGGTCGCCGCGCGCGACCATCACGCCGCTGGCCTTCGCCAGGATGCTGTCGAGCGCCTCGACCGCGTCCTCGCGCTCGATCTTCACGATCACCGGCATGTGCCGCGCGCCGATCTCGTCGAGCAGCTTGCGCAAGCGCACGACGTCGCCGGCCTGCCGAACGAAGGAGAGCGCGAGGCAGTCGACGCCGGCCTCGACGGCCGCGCGCGCGAGCTCTTCGTCCCGCTCGGTAGGCACATTGGTCTCGAGGCGGCCGCCGGGGAAGTCGACGCCCTTGCCTTGAAGCAGCGTGCCGCCGTCCATGACCTTGCAGAGCAGGCCCTTGTCCTTGTGCTCGAGCACGCGCATGCGGATCTGGCCGTCGGCGAGCAGCACCTCCAGCCCCTGGGCGACGCCCGAGAGGTCGTCGATGCCGCGGATCGGCACCTGGGCCGGATCGTCGAGACGCGTGTCCGGCACGAGGTGCACCCGGCTCTCCGCCTCGAGCTCCATCTGGCCGCCCTCGAGCTCCCCCACGCGCAGCTTCGTGCCGGGCAGGTCGACCAGCACCGAGGCCGGCCGTCGCGCGCGCCGCGAGGCCGCCCGCACGAGCTCGACCCAGCCGCGCAGCTCCTCGGGCTTGGCGTGCGCGCCGTTGACGCGGAACAGGTCCGCGCCGGCCGCCATGAGCTGCGCGAGGATCGTCTCCCCGGCGCAGGCCGGACCGACGGTGCAGAGGATCTTGGTGCGCGCTTCGCTCACCCCGCGGAGTCTACCCAGGTCGTTTCGGCACCTTCAGATCTACATCTGTCTCTAGTGCCCCTTGCCCACCCCCGCCGCATTCGGTACCTGTGACGGGCTCGAGGCGATTCTCGCGGAGGTGGTGGATGTCGAAGCTCGCGAAGGCGGTGTGGCTCGCGCTGGTCCTGGCCCTGGCGTTCCTGATCGGGCTGCCGACGGCCCAGGCCGAGGACGAGACCGGTGCGAAGGCGTCCGAGGCGAAGGACGAGAACCGGGCGCCCCTCTGGGTCATCGAGGGCGACGTCCCGACGTACCTCTTCGGCACGATGCACGTGCCCGATCCGCGCATCATGAAGCTGCCGGAGATCGTCGATCAGGCGATCGAGGCCAGCGACGTCCTCGTCGGCGAGATGCCGATGGACATGGCGAGCCAGATGAAGGCCCAGCGCGCCGCGCTGCTGCCGGCCGGGGACAACCTCGAGAAGGCCCTCGGCGCGGAGCTCTACGAGCGCGTCGTGGCGGCCTTCCCGCCGGCCATGCCGAAGATGCTCTACCGGCAGTTCAGCCCCTTCGCCGTGATGTCGCTGATCGAGATGGGCCGCTACATGCAGCCCATGCTGCAGGGGCGCCTCCCGCTCGACATGACGCTCCACAAGCGGTTCCAGAAGGCGAAGAAGAAGACGGACGCGCTCGAGACGGTCGAAGACCAGCTGAACGTGATCAACGCCTTCACGCGCGAGGAGCAGGTCGAGATGCTGCGCGCGACCGTCGCGAAGCACGAACGCGAGAAGAGGGACGGCAGCGACAGCCTCGAGCAGACGCTCAAGTGGTATCTCGCAGGCGACTACGACGCCCTCCTGAAGTTCGTGGAGGCGGACCTCACGGCGCAGGAGGCCCTCAACGAGAAGGCGAAGAGCGTCATGCTCTTCGACCGCAACGTGAAGATGGTCGACACGCTGATCGCGAAGATGAAGGCGGAGCCCGACGTGGTCCGCTTCGTCGCACTGGGCGCCGGCCACTACCCCGGCAAGAAGGGCGTGATCGCGCTGCTCAAGGCCAAGGGCTACAAGGTCCGGAAGCTCGAGAAGGGCGACAAGCTGCCGGCGAAGAAGGAGCCGGCCGAAGCGACGAAGTAGCCGGACGTGCGTCGCGCCCTCTGCTTGCTCCTCCTGCTCGCCCTCGCGCCCCTGGGCGTCGAAGCCGAGGATGAAGATCCGGGCCGTACGCCCGAGCAGCTCGCGGACGCCGTGCTCGCGGCCTTCGAGACCGAAGCCGAGGGCGCGATGGCGAAGCTCGCGGCGGAGGAGCCGCCCGATCCGTGGCTCGTCGCGGACCACCTCGTGGCGAAGGGCCACTTCGACGCCGCCATTGCGTTCGCCGAGGCGATGCCGCGCCCCGACGTGGCCAAGCTGCCCAGCTGGATCGAGACCCAGCGTCGCCATCCGACGCCGGAGCTCCACCGCAAGCGCCTCGCGGAAGCCCGCGCGCACCTGGCCGCCAAGCGCTACGAGGAGGCGTTCAAGGCCGTCGACGGGCTGATCCGGATGGAGCAGGTCTACATGGGCCAGGACCTCCACGCGAAGTCGGTGACCTCGGTGCACCTGCTCGAGGTGGGCGGCCGCGCCCTGCTTGCCGACGGCTTGGTCGGCGGCGCCCAGGGCATCGTCGACGCGGCCCAGATGGCCGACATGCTCGGCTGGCGATACGCCGCGCGCACCTTGGCCGCCGAGGCCGGCGCGACGCTCGACGCGCTGCGCGCGGACAACGAAGACAACATGCTCTTCCACATGACGCTCGCCAACGCCACGAAGATGAACATCGGGTTGGGCGAGTACGAGAGCGCCGCGTCCATGCTCGCGAAGCAGGTCACGCAGGTCCGCGCCCAGGAGAACTGGTTCATGGCGCACAGCGCCGGCGAGGACCTGGCGCGGTGCTACGTCGGCATGGGGCGCTACCAAGAGGCGCAGGTGGCCGCGGACCAGGCCTACGACGCCGCCCAGAAGCTCGGCTTCGAGGCCAACCTCGCTACGACGGAGAAGCTGCTCTCGAACATCGCGGAGAAGCGCGGGGACTCGCGCACCGCCATCCGCTTCGCGGAAAAGGCGGCCGAGCGCTTCAAGGAAGGCGGCGTGCCTGCGCTGGAGGAGATGACGCGCTTCCGCATCGCGATGCTGTGGCGCGAGCTCGCCGAGTACCCGCGCACCTTCCGCGTGCTGGAGACGTGCCTCGCGCTCACGCGCAAGCTCGAGAACATCAAGCAGGAAGCCTTCGTGCTGAGCCAGATCGGCGCCACGTACCGCCTGCTCGGCAACGATCGCAAGGCGCGCGAGTACATGGAGCAGGCGATCGACCTGATCGGTGAGCGCGGCGCGCCGCTCCTGGTCGCGAGCATCTTCCTGCAGCTCGGCAACCTGCAGCGCGAGCTCGACGGGCCGGAGGCGTCGCTCGAGGCCTTCACCCGCGCGCTCGAGCTCTACGCGCTCAACGAGTTCGTCCCGGGCATCGCGATCGCGAACGCGAACATCGCCGGCGTCCACGCGGAGCAGAAGCGCGTCGACGAGGCGCTGGCCGCCTCGAAGCGCTCGATCGAAGCGATGGAGCGGGGCATGGACGACGACGGCCGTGCGCGCATCCTCCTGAGCAACGGCCAGGTGCTCGCGACCGTCGGCCGCCTCGACGAGGGCGTACGGATGCTCGAACGGGCGCGCGACCTCTCCGAGCAGCTGGAGATGCCGGAGATGGCGCTGAGCGCGTATCGCGCGCTGGTCGTCATGCTCACGAACGCCGATCGGCACGAGCGCTCGCTTGCAGCCGCGAAGCGGGCGCTCCCCTGGGTGCCGCGCGTGATGGGCGGCCTGGCCGCGGAAGAGAGCGCCACCGTCCGCGCGCGCAACGCGAGCCTGTTCGACGCGGCCACGCTCTCGGCGTGGCAGCTCGAGAGCCCCGCGGACGCCATGTTCTTCCTGGAGAGCGGTCGCGCCGGCTCGCTGCTCGAGTCGCTCGGTGGCCGCGACACGCTCCAGCGCGCGACCGTGCCCCGCGAGCTGCTCGAGCGCGCAACCGAGACCCGCGCACGGGAGGCGCGCGCCCTCGCTCGCTACCGCGACGCGGCCAAGAGCATGCGCCGGCGCGTGCGACGCAACGCCAAGAAGGCGCTCGACGCCGCCCGCGCCGAGGTGGAGCGCGTGGTCGAGCGCATTCAGCTCGAGACGGCGGCGGGCGCAAGCCTCGTCTATCCCGAGCCCGCCTCGCTGGCCGACATCCAGAAGGCCCTGGCCGCCGACGAGGCGCTCGTGCTCTACGCCATGACGCGCAGCCGCACGCTCGCCGTCGTGATCACGAAGGCCGCGGCGAAGATCGTGGACCTCGGCAAGACGAGCGAGGTCGAAGGCCTCGCGAACGCGCTCTTGCTCACCAAGGCCGGCTCGGTCTGGGAGCCGCCCGCACAGGCACTGCGCACGCGCGTCGTCGACCGCCTGAAGCTCCCCGCCACGGTGAAGACGGTGCTCGTCTCCCCGGCGGGCGCGCTCTCCTACGTGCCCTTCGCGCTGCTCTTGCCCGATCGCGTCGTGGCCTATGCGCCCTCGGGCTCGACCCACGTCCTGCTCTCGAAGCAGGCGCCGAAGCCCGGCGAGGGCATCCTCGCGCTCGGCGATCCGGCCTACGCCGACGGCACGCTGCCGCGCCTCCCCGGCACCCGCGCCGAGGCGGGCGCGATCGGCACGGACATCTTGCTCTCGGACAAGGCCACGGAGGCCGGCCTGCTCGCCGCCATCGCAAAGCGCCCCCGCTGGCGCGCGATGCACCTCGCCTGCCACGGCCTGATCGACGCCGACGTGCCCCTGCGCTCGGCCCTGGCGCTCACCCCCACCAAGGACAGCGACGGCATGCTGACCGTGCTGGACGTGATCGGCCGCTCGATCCCCACGGACCTGGCCGTGCTCTCCGCCTGCGAGACGGGCAAGGGCCAGGTGGTGCGGGCGGAGGGCATCGTCGGGCTGACGCGGGCCTTCATGGTGGCCGGCGCCCCGCGCGTGATCTGCAGCCTGTGGAAAGTCGACGACGAGGCCACCCGCGCGCTGATGGAGCGCTTCTACGCCCTCTGGCTGGGCACAGACGCGCAGCCCGGCAAGCCGCCCGCCGAGGCGCTCCGCGAGGCGCAGGCGTTCGTCAAGAACCACCCGGAGCACCCCGACTGGAAGCACCCCTACTACTGGGGAGCGTGGGTTCTCTGGGGGCTGCCGAAGTAAGGGCCCCGACCGATCGGGAGTACCCTGCCCGGCTTCATGAACGAAGCCGTCCGCAACGTTGCCGTCGTCGCCCACGTGGACCACGGGAAGACCACCCTGGTGGATCGCCTGCTGGTCACCGCGGGCATCGTCTCGTCCTTGCCCGAGGACGAGGCGCTGATCATGGACAGCAACGACCTCGAGCGCGAACGCGGCATCACGATCTTCTCGAAGAACTGCACGCTTACCTACAAGGACGTGAAGATCAACATCATCGACACGCCCGGCCACGCCGACTTCGGCGGGCAGGTCGAGCGCGTGTTGCGCATGGCCGACGCCGTGCTGCTGCTCGTCGATGCCTACGAGGGCCCGCTGCCGCAGACGCGCTTCGTGCTGCGCAAGGCCTTGGGCTACGGGCTCAAGCCGATCCTCGTGATCAACAAGATCGACCGGCGCGAGACGCGCCCCGGCGAGGTGCTCGACCTCGTCTACGACCTGTTCATCGATCTCGGCGCCGAAGACGAGGAGCTCGACTTCCCCGTCTTCTACGCCTCCGGCCGCAACGGCATCTCGGGCACGACCCTCGACGACATCCAGCCGAACCTCCTGCCGATCCTCGACGGCATCCTCGAGCACGTGCCGGCGCCGAAGGGCGATCCGGCCGCGCCGGTGGGCCTGCCCGTCTGCGACGTGGAGGTGGATCGCTACCACGGCCGTGTCGCCATCGGCCGGCTGGAGTCCGGCACGATCAAGGCCGGCGAGTCGATCGCCGTGATCGAGTCCGACGGCTCCGTGAAGGAGAAGGGGCCCGTCACGCCGTTCGTCTTCGCGGGCATGGGCCGCGCCAAGGCCGACGTCGTCTACGCCGGCGACCTCGTCGCGATCGGCGGCTTCAAGGAAGTCACCATCGGCGACACCGTGACCGACCCGGAGAACCCGGTCGAGCCGTGGCACCTCGAGGTCGAGGCGCCGACGCTCGGCATGGAGTTCCGCGTCAACGACTCGCCGTTCGCCGGCACCGAGGGCGACTACGTCACCTCGCGCCACCTGCGCGCGCGCCTGCTCAAGGCCGCGCAGGAGGACGTCGCGCTGCAGGTCGGCACCACGGACGAGACCGACGCCTTCGAGGTGCGCGGCCGCGGCGTGCTGCACCTGGGCATCCTGATCGAGACGCTGCGCCGCGAGGGCTACGAGTTCGCCGTCGGCCGGCCGCGCGTGCTGATGCAGGAGACCGAAGAAGGCCTGATGGAACCCATCGAGACGGTGCACGTCGAGGTGCCGCCGAACGACGCGGGCAAGGTCATCGAGATGCTCGGACGCCGCAAGGGCGAGCTGCTCGACATGAAGACCCAGGGCGACCTCTCGTTCCTCGAGTTCGAGGCGCCCTCGCGCGGCCTGATCGGCCTGCGCACGCGCCTGCTCTCCGCCACCAAGGGCGAGGCCGTTCTCTCCAGCATCTTCAAGCGCTACGCCAAGCACCGCGGCGAGCTGCCGCGGCGCAAGACGGGCAGCCAGTGCTCCAGCGAGCAGGGGCAGGTCCGCGCCTACGCGCTGAGCGCCCTGGCGGACCGAGGTCCCTTCTTCGTGGATGCCGGCGAGCAGGTCTACGAGGGCCAGATCACGGGCGAGCACCGCCGCGAGGAAGACGTGCTCGTCAACCCGTGCCGCGCGAAGAACCTCACGAACATCCGTTCGGCCGGCGCCGACGACAAGGCCGAGTACCCGCCCCCGATTCGCAAGGGCGTGGAAGAGGCGCTCGAGTTCCTCGCAGACGATGAGCTCCTCGAGGTCACCCCCAAGTCGCTGCGCCTGCGCAAGCGGCTGCTCAAGGAGGTCGAGCGGCGCAAGGTGCTGCGGAGGAAGAAGCGCGAAGCCCAGCAGCGCTGAGCGTGGACAGGAGGCCCGCTCGGACGGGTTTTCACGGTCCCGCGCGCACCCTACGCTAACCTCTCCCTGTCTAGGTCTTCGGGAGCCACTCCATGCGCATTGCCTGCATTGCATCCATCGCATTGGCCGTCCTCCTCCTCGCGCCGGCGCCGGTCCAGGCCAAGGCCTCCGCCTCCGAGGCGATCGCCTCCGCCAACAAGGCCGGCCAGGTCGTCTTCCTCGTGCTGACGGACGGGTCGGCCAAGAACGTGGACGCCGCCCGCACGGCCGCGAACGAGGCGCAGAAGCAGGTCAAGGCGAGCACCGTGGTCGAGCTCGACCGCTCGCAGGCCGCGAACGCAGCCATCGTCAAGCGCTACAAGCTGCAGGCAGCCCCCGTGCCGCTCGTGCTCGTGATCGCACAGAACGGCGTGGCCGTCGGCGCGTCGCGCGCGGACAAGGGCGCGACCGAGCGTCTCGTGAAGATGGTCCCGACGCCCAAGAAGGCCGACATGATGCTCGCCTTCGAGCAGCGCAAGACGGCCATCGTCGTGTTCTATCGCCCGAAGATGGTCGAGCGCAGCGCGCTCTTCGAGAACCTCACCGAGGCGATGCGCACGCTGAAGGACAAGGCGCAGCTCGTGCTGGTCGACTTCGACGACAAGGCCGAGCGCAAGTTCATCGACGAGTGGGAGGTGCCCATGAAGTCGGTGCGCCCCACCATCATGATCATGAACCCCAAGGGCCAGCCCCTGGGCCGGTTGGTCGGCACGCAGACGGCCCTGAAGATCGTCGAGACGGCCTCGAAGAAGGCGCCGTGCTGCGACGATCCGTCCTGCGCCGGCTGCAGCGACAAGTAGCGCTCGCGGGAGGGACGCAATGAACCTGGTCAGCGTCGCCTGGAAGGAGATCTGCCACCGGCGCTCGAGCCTCGTCTCGGGCCTGATCGCGATCACCCTGGGCATCGCCGTCATCGTCGGCATCCGCACCGTGACGAAGGCGTCGGAGCACGCCGTCGCGGTCAAGCTCGACAGCCTGGGCGCGAACGTGCTCGTGCTGCCCCAGGGCGCGACGGTCGACGACTACCACACGGCCGACATCGACGCGCCGACGTTCCCCGAGGAGTACGTGGAGCGCATGATCAGCTCCGCGCTGCTCGGCGTGGAGAACATCTCCCCCAAGCTCACGCGGCGCATCAAGATCGACGACACGAAGGTCGTGCTCACCGGCATCCTGCCGGACAACGAGGTGGCCTCGAAGCCGACGTGGCAGATCGAGGGCAACATCACGCCCGAGCACAACTGCGCCGGCGACATCGGCCAGAACGCCGACCCGCGCCTCAAGCGCGAGGTGATCGAGACGCTTTGCGAGGACGAGTGCCTCGTGGGTGTGGACGCCGCGACGCGCCTGGGTGTGCAGGCCGGCGGGACGCTCGAGGTCGAGGGCACGAAGCTCAGCGTCTCGAAGATCCTGCCCGCGACGGGCACCGTCGACGACGACCGCGTCTTCATGCACCTGCACGTCATGCAGGAGCTGCTCGGCATCGGCTCGCAGGTGAGCGCCATCGAGGTGATGGGCTGCTGCTCGGCGATCTCCGACGGCCTGCTCAGCAAGCTGCGCAACGTCCTGCCCGACACGCGCGTCACGGGCATCGCGCAGATCGTCTCCACGCAGATCGAGACGAACCGGATGATGGACCGCATCTCCTGGGGCGTGCTGCTCCTGGTGCTCCTGATCGGCGGGCTCTCGATCGGCAACACGATGTGGGCCAACGTGAACCGCCGCCGGCGCGAGATCGGCGTGCTGCGCATGCTCGGCGCCTCGCGCTCGCGCATCATCGGCATGCTCATGCTCAAGGCCGTCGTGCTCGGCGTGGCGGGCGGCTTCTTCGGCTACGTGCTCGGCACCGTGTTCGTCGTGGGCATGGGCCCCGGCACGCTGGGCCTGAACGTCGGCGTGCTGCCCGGCTGGTTCCTCATCTCGCTGGGGCTCGCCACGGCCGTGGCGCTCATCGGTTCGCTCCTGCCGGCCTATCTGGCCTCGCAGTTCGACCCGAGCACGAACATGCAGGAGCTCTAGGGTGCTGCTCACCACGGAGAACCTCTGCAAGCGCTACGAGCGCAACGAGGTCGCCGTCGACGCACTCTTGAACGTGGCCATCGGCATCCCGGAAGGTGCGTTCGTCACCGTGACGGGCCCCTCGGGCTCGGGCAAGACGACGCTCCTGCTCACGCTGGCCGGGCTGCTCACGCCGACGGCCGGGCGGATCCAGTTCCGCGACACGGAGCTCACGGCCCTGACCGACGCGAAGCTCGCGGCCTTCCGGCGCGACCACATGGGCTTCGTGATGCAGAACTTCAGCCTCGTGCCCTACCTCTCGGCGCGTGAGAACGTGGCGCTGCCGATCGCGCTCGGCCGCAAGGTCGGCAAGGACCAGCTCCAGCGCGCCGATCAGCTGCTCGACCGCGTGGGGCTCGCCGACCGGGCCGCGCACCTGCCGCGCGAGCTCTCGGCCGGCCAGCAGCAACGCGTCGCCATCGCCCGCTCCCTCGCGAACGAGCCCGATCTCGTGCTCGCCGACGAGCCGACGGGCAACCTCGACCCGCGCCTGGCCCGCGACATCCTCGACCTGCTCGAGGCCCTCAACGGCGACGGCATGACCATCCTGATGGTGACGCACAGCCCCGAAGCCGCCGCACGCGGCACCCAGCGCGTGCACCTGGAGCGCGGGCAGATCGTGGAGGTCGCGCAGCCGACCGCCTGAGCAGGAAGGACCCCCACCATGCGCATCGTCCTCCTGCTCCTGATGCTCGTTCTCGGCGCCCCGGTCGCGTTCGCGGAGGACGAGCCGAAGCCCCCGGAGCCGCCCAAGGAAGAGGCGGCGCCGGAGGAGGAAGAGGCCGAGAAGCCGGTCACGTTCGACCCCTGGCTACGCAACCCGCGTCTGGCCTTGCCCACCGCGCTGAAGGCGAAGAAGGACATGCTCTTCCTCTTCACCTCGACCGACCAGAGCAGCGCTCCCTACTCGCTCGAGACGGTGATCCTGAAGGACGAGGCGTTCCTCACCGAGCTCGCGAAGACGTACGTGCTCGTCTACCTCGACCACCCCAAAACGCCTGCAGCCGCAGCGAAGGCCACGGAGCTGCCGCTGATCCGCCAGCTCATGGGCATGTTCGCGCTCAACGACACGCCCGCCGTCGTGCTGACGACGATGCAGGGCCATCCGTACGCGCGACTCGGCTACGAAGTCGGCCAGACCGTCGAGAGCTTCAAGCAACAGGTCGAGAGCGCCACGAAGGGTGCGGCGCCGCTCAAGAAGCTCGTGGCGATGGGCGCCAAGGGCGACGCCCCCACCTTCGCGGCGACGTTCCGCGCCCTGGCCGAAGAGTCCTCGCGCCCGCTGCTCTACATGTACTCGGGCTACAACGGCTGGATCCAGAAGGCGAAGTCGCTGCCCGAGCTGAAGATGCTCGCCGAGATCATCGAAGAGGAGTCGAAGATCGATCTCGCCTTGCGGCGCAACGACGTGCAGGGCGCAGCGAAGGCCCTGATCGCGGCCAAGCTGGTCAGCGGCGAGAAGCTCCTCCAGTCCGCTTACCGCTTCGGCAGCTACCTCCTGCAGAAGGGCGAGTACGCGCTGGCCCACGAGGTCACGGCCAAGGCGCTCGCCGATCCGCTGATAAACCGCAAAGACGAAGAGATCCGCGAGGCGAAGTGGCGCCAGCTCAAGGAGGCGCTCTTCAACCTCAACGCCGAGGCGAAGAAGAAGCTGCCCAAGTAGGCGGCGTCGCTACTTGCCGTGGACGATGTCGTCGTCCGTATCGAGCAGCCCATCCGGCCCCGCGGAACTCAGGTGGAAACGACGAAGGCCGTCGGGTCGGTAGTCGTATTCGTTCCCCCAGGGATCGTCGGGGAGCTCGTCCATGAGACGGTTTCCGTCCTCTTGCGGCTCCGTGAGCTGATCGAGCGAATCCGGCACGGACTTGTGCATGAGCTTGTACATGTCGATGGCTTGGCCAATCCGCTCCATCTGCACTTCCGCGGTGGCCCACAGGGACCGGACCAGCGCCTCCGCGACAGCGGAGGGCTCTGCCTCGGGCTCGGACGCGACCGGCGCTTCCGGCGGGTTCTCGTGACGCAACCAAAGCGTCCCACCGACGATCAGTGCCAGGCAAACGACGCCCACGTAGTGCTGCATGTCACCTACCCCAACGTCAACCGCCGCTTGTAGAAGTCGATCACCTCGTCGGGATCGTCGGTCATCAAGGAGTGCGTGAGCAGCCACTCGGGCGCCCGCTGCTCCTTGACCATGACCTCGAACTGCTTGCGCTGGTCATCCCAGTAGGTCTTGTCGCCGTGCACGCCGAAGAAGACGAGCGGCGAGAGCTCGATCACGCCGAGCTTCATGTCGGTGAGCGTCAGGCCCACCTCTTCCAGCGTTCCGACGCCGCCCATCATGAACAGGTGGAAGCTGGCGATCTCGAACCAGCGCTGGCGCGCCTGCCGGCTGCGGCCTTGGAACGTCTGGTAGAAGTTGCTGACCTCGTTCGTGGGCTGGTCGACCGTCTCGATGTAGCTGGCCCCGACGAGCATGCCCATGCTCTGGGCGTGGTCCGTGGCCTGGCGCATGGCGCCCGGGCCGCCGCCCGTCATGATCGACAGGCTCCCGCCGAAGAAGTCGTGCAGGCGCGTGATCAGGTCCTGCATGCGCTGCTGCTGCTCGTCGGGCAAGAGCTTCGCCGAGCCATAGGCCGCCACGACGAGGCTCGTCCGGAACCGCTCGACGCTCTCCGCCTCGACGAAGAAGCCGCGCAGGCCGCGGAAGACGTGGCGCACGACGTGCTTGCGCGCGTCGTTGCACCAGAACACCTCGACCCCGAGGCCTTCGTAGTCCGCAAGGCGCCCGTGGTCGCGCGACGACAGGAAGGACCCGTGCTCGAACGAGGCACGCCGGAAGATGATCCGCTTGATGCGTCCTTCGAGCGCGGCGGCCGAGATCTCGAGATGCTCGACGAGGTTCGGGAAGTAGCCGAGCAGGAGCGTGGCGCCCGTCCCCGGCGGCAGGTCGGCCAGCATGGCCGTGCCGCGCGAGCGATCGCTCGCGATCTCGATGCCGTCCGGCTTCCTCGAGCTCACGTCCATCAGCGGCGCCGAGTGCTCCTCGCTCTTGGGGCCGCACCACAACGCGCGCGGCTCCGCGCCGTCGAGCAACGCAATCGGATCGTCGACGACGGCCACGGTGCGGTGCGAGTAGCGCGATGTGGTGGCGTCCGCCTCGAGCCGATCGAAGACGTTCGCCAGCGCGTCGTACTCGAGCGCGCGCTGCTCCACCACCGTGTCGGCCTGCTTGGGAAACGACACGCCGCGTCCGTACCAGCGTCGCGTCTCGCTCACGATCGGATAGGCGTGGTAGAGCTCCGCGCGCACGGCGGGGTTCACGATGGGATGCTGCGTCTCGTTCGCGAACTCCAGGAACACGTCCGTGCCGCGTGTCGTGATCGGGTCGAGCACGACCGCTTCGAGGTGACGCCCCAAGGGCCCCTCCAGCGGATCGAGCACGACGTAGTGCTTGTGCAGGAACATCGCGCACGACGTGATCACGCCGTCACCCGGCGGCAGCTCGATCTGGTCGACCGGACGCCGCACTTGCAGGCGGTTGAGCATGTCCTTGCCGTCCGCGCGCATCGCGACGGTGACCAGGTCCTCGAACGTCAACGGCTGCGCGAGGTCGAAGACGTGCCCGCGCGGACGGATGCGGAAGCTGCCGCCCCCGTCGATCGAGTAGTCGGCGGGCAGCTGCAGCTCGTTCTTCTTGACGGCGCGGAAGATCTCCTCGCCCGTGAGCCGCCGCTCCGCGGGGCAGAACACGAGGCGTCCCACCGGCAGGCCGGGCGAGAGGAGCTTGGGCAGGAACCGCCCCACGTCGTAGGCGTTGACGATCGCGCTGACGCGCGCCGTGAGCCCGACCTCGTGGCCGTTCCAGACGAGGTCGCCCTGGGGCACGACGTTGATCCCCAGCCGGGCCAGCCGGCTGCGGGCCGCGAATGTGACCTCGGCCTCGCGGCCCTCGACCAGCTCGCGGAAGGCGGTCGAGACCCGGAAGACCACCTCGATCTCGAAGGCGTCGTCGCCGGCGTCCTTCGCGGCGCGAATCCAACCGTCCTGACTCTGGGGGGTTACGTACATCCGGCGTGACCTCGCGTGGGCCCAGGGGGGGCGGCCCGGGCCCTTCTCCTACCCGCAACCGGCGGCCAAGGGGAGCGGCTCATGGGGGTAGGTCTCCGTTTCGATCCTCGGGCGGTGCTACCAGGGGGTTACGCCCCAAATCCCGGCAGCTGCCCGGACACGGCGGCGGAACCGCCCACCCCGCCCATAGCCCGAGTCGCGGTATGGGGTTACGATCGGCCAATCGCGATCGCGATCGAGCGTCATCCCGGGAAGTCAGTGGCACCCGGTATGCGTTCGACATCTCAGGCGGTTCCTCTGCCGCCCGCGTCCGTGAGTTGCGGACGCTCATTTTGGGAGCACATTTCATGTTGAAGCGCACGTCTTTGACGGTCTTCGCGGTCCTTCTCGCGACGGCCATCTTTGCCGGCGACCTCTGGGCCCACGGCGGACAGTTCCGTGGCCCGGGTGGCGCGGTACCTCCGGGCATGCGTGAGCCGTCCGACCCGACGCCTCCGCCGCCCCCGCCTCCGAGCGGTCCGCCCACCACGCCGAGCACCCCCACGACCCCGTCGGGCCCCGGCCCCTCGATGCCGAGCACGCCGACGACCGGTCCCACGACCCCGACCCCCAGCTCGCCCGCGAGCCCGCAGGGCGGCCCCAAGGGCCCCGCCTCGCTCGGCTTCGAGAACTGGGTGTTCTGGTACCACAACAACAAGGAAGACATCGAGCAGCTCAAGTCGGCGCTGTACAGCAGCGTCAGCTCGGAGAGCGTGATCTTCGACCTCGGCGGCCGTAGCCGCTCGAACCGCTCGGACGCGATGCACGACATCCGGGCCAAGGTCGAGAGCGCGATCATCCCCGCGCTTCGCTGGGCGATGGACAAGAAGAACTCGAGCCACCAGGACACCGAGTCCGCCGCCTACATCGCGCTCGCGAAGATGGCGAAGGACCCGAACGACATCACGGTCATCAAGAAGGGCCTCGACCCGAAGCTCAAGAAGGACCTGATCGTCCAGGAGTCCACCGCGCTCGCGCTCGGCATGCTCCGTCGCGCCAACGAAGAGAACCAGTTCACCGCCAAGGACCTTGACGGTGTCCGCGAGTTCCTCTTCGACTGCTTCCAGAGCAAGGACTACCAGACGCGTACGCGCGGCTTCTGCGCGCTCGCGATCGGTCTCCTCGGTGACCAGCCCACGGGTTCGAAGGACTACATCGAGGGCGTCACGTCCTCGACCGACGCCGCCACGGACGACCAGGTCGCTCGTGCCGCCACGTCGAGCCGTCTCTTCGAGCTGCTCAAGGGCAACTACTCGAACCAGGACCTCTACATCGGTCTCCTGATGGCGATCGGCCTGCAGCGCGCGGACTCGATCTCCGAGGAGCAGCGCGAGGTCCTGCGTCAGTGCGTCACCAAGGGCAAGCTCTTCAAGAACGACGTCAACAACTTCATCCGCTCGTACGCCGCCCTGCAGCTGGGCCGCATCGGCACCGCCAAGGATGTGACCTACCTCGAGCGCGCGCTCACGTCGCGTCGCTCGGACGTGAACATCCAGCGCTCGGCCGCCATCGGCCTCGGCGTCCTCTCCAAGCTGATCCCCAGCAAGGAGCGGGTCAACGTCGCCAACGTGCTGCTCACGGCGATCCAGAAGAAGAAGGTGAAGGACGCCAGCGCCGTCAACTTCAGCTACATCTCGCTCGGCTACCTCCTGATCGAGGACATCAAGGCCAACAAGACCGATGTCATCGAGCAGACCAAGGCAGCTGACTTCCTGATGAAGGAAGCCTCCAGCGGTCGCATCCTCCAGCGCCCCTTCGCCGCGCTCTCGCTCGCCCTTTGCGGCAAGCAGATCGGCGAGACGCCGGACCTCGCGATCTACGGTGACTTCCGTCAGAAGTCGCTCGAGACGCTCCGCGCCGGCCTGTCGAGCAAGAAGCTCGACAAGCGCGGCCGTGCAGGCTTCGCCTGCTCGCTGGGCATCATCAAGGACGAGGGCAGTGTGAAGGCCCTGCAGGAGCTGGTCGCTGATCGGAAGGAAGATCACGAGCTCCGCGGGTACGCCGCCCTGGGTCTGGGCCTGATCGGCTACGCTCCCAAGCAGGTCACGTCCGCCATCCGCGATGCCCTCAAGGAGCGCCGCTCCGAAGAGATGCGTCAGCAGTGCGCCACGGCGCTCGGTCTCCTGAAGGACAAGGAGGCGATCAACCTCCTCCTCGAGGAGCTCAAGCGCGCCAAGAGCCAGAGCGTGAAGGGCCAGGTCGTGCTGGCCATCGCGAAGATCGGTACCGAGTCCGCCGTCGACCCGCTCGTCGCCTTGCTCAAGAACGAGAGCAAGAAGGAGCAGGACCTCACCCGTGCGCTGGCCTGTGCCGGCCTCGGCGTGATCGGCGACCTCGAGCTGATCCCCTCGCTCTCGCGCATCAGCAAGAACATCAACTACCGCGCTTCGACCGACCTCATCAACGAGGTGCTGTCGATCATCTAGACGACAGCCGAAACCGGTAACGACCTACGAAGGGCCGTCCCGCAAGGGACGGCCCTTCTTCAATTCCGGGAAACGTCGTTACAGGCCCGTAGCGAAGCCCCAATCGGCGCGGCGTGGCCCCGCGTTCCGATCGCCACCGCGGCGTAGCACCCGGAGGCGTCTGTTCGTCTCCCTCGTACGTCGCCGTCTCCCGCACGACGCAGCGCGCGCGACACGAACGACCTGCACGGGCAACGCCCTTCTCCATCCCGAGCCTCGCGGCACCGCGCATGCGGAAACGAAAGGCCTCTGAAGGGAGAAGAACCATGAACCACAGAATCCTCAGCGCCGCGATCACGACGCTGCTCCTCTTGGGGCTGTGCGCACCCAGCGCACTCGCGCACGGCGGACAGTTCCGCGGCCCGGGCGGCCAGGTGCCTCCGGGCATGCGCGAGCCGTCCGACCCGACGCCCCCGCCGCCCCCCTCGCCGACACCGACGCCGACGCCCGACCCGACCACGCCGGACGTGACCGGGCCGAGCATCCCCAAGACGCCGGAGACGTCGCCGACCCCCAACACGCCGAACCAGCCGAGCAGCTCCCCGAACCGGCCGACGCGACGCGCGAGCGGGATGGACTTCACGGATGCGTCCTTCTGGTGGGGCTACAACAAGGCGCCCTACCTGATGCTCAAGGAGGCGATCTACCACAACACGACCTCCGAGAACCCGCTGCAGATGCTCGGTCGCGGCGCCGGCAACACCGGCGACAACATGCACGACATCCGCGGCATGGTCCGCTCGACGATCCTGCCCACGCTCATGTGGGTGATGGACCCGAAGCGCGACCTGCACGAGGACATCGAGTCCGCGGCCTACATCGGCCTCGGCAAGATCGCCACCGAGCCGGCCCACATCGAGATGCTCAAGAAGGGCCTCGCGCTCTCGAGCAAGGCGAAGAAGCCGATCATGGTGCAGGAGGCGGCCGCGCTCAGCTTCGGCCTGCTGCGCCGCACGAAGGAATCCGAGCAGTTCACCGGCACCGAGCTCGACCGCGTGCGTGAGTACCTCTTCGACGTGTTCGGCAACAAGGACTACGGCATCCGCGTTCGCGGCTTCGCCGCGCTCTCGGTCGGCCTCTTGGGCGACCAGCCCGCGGGCCACACGGCCGAAGGCTCGACGGACGGCGGCAGCGCTGCCACGGCGCGCCTCTTCGAGCTGCTCGCCGAGGGCTACACTTCCGCGGACCTCAACGTTGCGCTGCTGATGGCCATCGGCATGCAGGACGCACGCTCCGTCACGGACGGCCAGCGCGAGATCCTGCGCCAGATGGTCCTGCGCGGTCGCATCGAGCGACGTGAGGTCGATGCCCTGCTGCGCGCCTTCGCCGCGCACACGCTCGGGCGCATCGGCACGGCGCGGGACATCAATGTCCTGCAACGCGCCTCACGCCTGCGCGTCGGCAAGGACGACCGGCTCTCCCGCTCGGCCGCCATCGGCCTGGGCGAGCTCAGCCGCCTGGTCGGCGGCGCGGACCGCGTGGATCTGGCCGAAGGCCTGATCAGCATGCTCGGCAAGCGCACGCGTGACGCGAGCACGCGCCACTTCGCCTACATCTCCTTGGGCTACGTGATCCGGGACGACGTGAAGTCGCGCCGCGCGGACGTGATCGAGCACACCAAGGCCGCCGATCTCCTGATCGAGGCCGCCACCAAGGGCAAGAAGGGCGATCGCAACTACGCGGGCATGGCGCTGGCCGTCGTCGCGCGCGAGATCGGTGAAACGCCGCCCGTCGACGCCTACGGCGACCTGCGCTCGAAGATCTTCGAGGTCCTCGGCGCGGGCATCTCGAGCAAGCGCTTCACCAAGCGCGAGCGCGCCAACTACGCGATCGCCGTCGGCATGGCAGGCGCCACCACGCACGCCAACACGCTGCTCGACATCGTGAAGGACAAGGACGAGAGCCACGAGCTGCGCGGCTACTCCGCACTGGCCCTGGGCCTCTTGAAGGACAGCCGCACCAGCGTGATCAAGGCCGTGCGCCAGGCACTCAAGGACCGCCGCTCCGAAGAGATGCGCATCCAGTGCGCGACCGCGCTCGGCCTCCTGCACGACCGCGACGCCGTGCCGCTCCTGCTCGAGGAGCTCGAGCAGTCGCGCAGCCTGTCCGCCAAGGCGCAGGTCGTGCTCGCGCTCGCGCGCATCGGCGACGAGCGCTCGGTGGATCCCCTGGTGGCGATCGTCCGCAGCGAGAAGCGCAAGGAGCAGGCCTACACGCGCGCCGTCGCATGCGCCGCGCTGGGCATCGTGGGTGACCTCGAGCCCGTGCCCTCGCTCTCGCGCATCTCGATCAACGTGAACTACCGCGCCAGCACGGACCTCACGCGCGAGGTCCTCTCGATCCTCTAGATCGAAACCGCCCTCAGGGCGTCGGCTTCACACAGCGGAAGCCGACGCCCTCGAGCGGCAACCACCCGGGCACGGTGATCGCGTTGGTGACGATCGCCCGCCCGGGATCCGTCAGATAGCCGCCGCCCATCACGACCCACCCGGAGCGGCCTTCGACGGTGGCGAGCGAGCTCGTGAGCTCCGCGACGTTGCCGGCCATGTCGAAGAGGCCGAAGGGGCTTCGATCCGCACTGCTCCCGCGGATCACGCCCGGTCCCTCCTTCGGACGCGCCACGAAGGCCGCTCCGGACCACAGGTCCTTCGCGGGCCCCACCGAGCACACGCGCCCGTCAGGTCCCGTCGCCGCCCACGCCCACTCGCCCGCCGTGGGCAGGCGCTTCTTCTCGAAGGCGGCGAACGCGCGCGCGTCGTAGAGCGAGATCCCCTCGACGGGCAGTGTCGCGCCGCCCGGCGGCGGCTTGAAGCGATCGCCGTCCTTCTCCCACAGGGGAATCACCGGAGAGCCCAACGCCCCCACCGTGCGCGGCACCCGCTGGGCGCGCTCCTCCGGCGAGAGCGAGTCGAGGAACTTCGCATACCGCGCACAGCTCACCTCGACCGCGTCCCACAGGAGCGGCTTCACGTTCACCTCGCCGAGCGGACCGCGCACGCGGCCCGGCCCGACGTAGACCATGTCGGCGTCGAGTCGCGCCGGATCGAACCCGACCTTGACGGTCATGCCGTTGCCGCCGCGCGGCATCCGGAACGGCACGTACACCGTCCGGTCGCGCACCGTCACCTGGAGCAGCCACGAGCCCCCGGGCAGCTGGAACGTCGACCCGTCGATCTGAACCTGCTCGAGCCAGTCGATGCGCCCGTCGCGATCGATCGGCCCCACGCGGAGCGTCGCCAGCGCAGGCGCGCCCTCGATCGTCAGGGGCTGGAGATCGGCCGCCGCAGCACGCAGGCGCTCGACCTGTGCCACGACCTCGGGGTCCACGTCGTCCGGCAGGTTCGGGGAGATCTGATCCCGCAGCACCTCGTCGAGCGCGGCGAGCGCACGCTCGGCCGTGGCGTCGTCCTTGGCCAGGAAGGCCTCCGCCGCGCTCTGGCGAAGCGCCTTCGCGCGCTTCAGGGCCTGGTCGAGGCGCTGACGCTGGCGCACCCGGTCGATCAACGCAAAGGCCTCGTCGCTGCCCGGATCGTGCGTGATCGCCTCGCGTGCCAACGCGTAGGCCGCGTCGTACTCGCCCAACCGCTCCTTGGACTGCGCCGCCTCGAGCTTCTCGGCCGACAGCCGCGCCGCGTCGGGCCCGACCTCCTTGTCCTGGAACAGGAACAGCGCGCCCACGACCGCCAGCAGCGCCACGGCAGCAACCAAGCGCCACTGGCGCCGCACGAGAAGCCGCCCGCGGTAGAGCATGCCCCCGGCCGCGCCCGAGCTCTTCACCCGCGCCTGCACGGGCAGGTTCGCGAGCCAGTTCACGAGGTCGTCGTGGAGCTCCATCGCGTGGCGATATCGATCCGCGGGCTTCTTCGCCATCGCACGTCGGATGATCGCGTCCAGCTCACGTGACATCCCGGGAGGCCGAGGCAGGTAGTTCCCCTTGAGCACGTCCTGCTGCAGGTCCGCGACCGTGCGCTCCGTGCCCAGCTCGATCTCCTGGATCTTCTTGCGGAAGTCCCCCGCCTCCTGGAGCCGGCCCTCCTCGGTGGCCATCTGGATCAGGAGCTTCAGCCCCTGGATGCGCTCCGCCTTCGAGACGAGCGGACGCACGGCCTGCTCCAAGGGCGGCTGCCCCGTGACGAGATAGTGCAGCAGCGCGCCGATCGCCCACACGTCGCCGCGCCGATCCGCGTCACCGCGCGCCTGCTCGGGCGGCATGAACACGAGCGTGCCCGTGACGCGCACGCCGTCCCCCTTCAGGGGAATGGGGATCTCGCGCGCCAGGTGCGCAAGCCGCGCGTTCTTCTTGTCGAGCATGCTCGAGACGCCGAAGTCGATCAGCTTCGGCACGAGGCCCTTGCGGTCGAGCAGGATGTTCGTCGGCTTGATGTCGCGGTGCAGCACGCCCTCGTGCACGTTCGCGTAGTGCACGGCCTTGCAGAGCGGCAGGATGATGCGCTCGATCAGCCCTTCGATGCGCGCGAGCGGCCGCAGGATCGGGTCCTTCTGGATCTCGTCGCTGCGCGCCTGCTCGACGATGTAGGCGAGGTCGAGCGGATCCTTCAGCAGCTCCATCACGTAGTAGCGCTGGTCCCCCACCGTGCCCGAGTCGAGGATCGGCATGATGTTGGGGTGCTGGACGTTGCCCTGCACCTGCACTTCGCGTTCGAAGCGCAGCTTGTCGAGCGGGCTCGTGTCCTTGCGCAGGACCTTCAGCGCGACCTGGCGGTTGGCCGCCGGATCATACGACTTGTAGATCGTGCCCATCCCGCCGCGCCCGAGGATGCTCTCCACCTCGTAGCGGCCGATGCGGTCGCCGACCTCGAACGCACCGATCGGCAGGTCCTGCACGCCCGTCGTGAGCCCCCCCGCCGACGACGAGCCGGAGGGAACCGCGAGCGAGCCCTCTGTCGTCGGCGCGGCGGGCACAGGCGCGGCCTCGGCCACCTCCCCCGCCTCGACGAGCTCGACGTTCAGCACGCCGTCCCGGTTCAACACGCGGAACGTGGCGCCGCAGCGCCGGCAGCGGGCCTTGAGCCCCGCCGAGCCCTCGGGCACCGACTCGATCGGCGCGCGGAAGCGGGTCTCGCAAGCGGGACAGGCCACGCGGGCGTCTTGATCGCTCACGCGTGTCCTCCCATGCCTCGTACGTCCACCTGCGGGACGGCGAGGATACGCAGGCCAGAGGGCGCGGGCCACCCCGCTGGAGGGGTCGGAGGCGCATGTTTCGATGCGCGCTCCGGGAACATGGCCTTGATAAGCGCCTTGCCATGAGGCGCCGATGCGTCACCATGCCGGTGCCCCCGGTGGGCGGGAACTGTGGACGGGAGGGTTTCGCCATCCAAGCGCAACGACGACGCACGCCGCTCGCCCTCATCGTGGACGACGCGCCGGACACGCGCACGATCCTCAAGGCGCTGGCCAGCCGGCGCGGCTTCGACGTCATCGAGGCCGCCGACGGCAAGGAAGGCCTCGACCTCGCGCTCTCCAGGAAGCCGGATCTGATCCTGCTCGACATCCGCATGCCGAACATGGACGGGCTCACGGCCTTGAGCGAGATCCGCGAGGAGGACCCCAACGTCTCCGTCGTGATCATTTCGGCCGAGAGCGACGAGGACACCCTCGAAGAGGCGCTCTCCCTCGGCGCGGCCAACTTCGTCCACAAGCCCTTCGACGCCGAGGAGGTGCAGTTCGTCCTCGACCGCATCTACCGCGCGATCGAGGAAGAGGCGAGCATCCAGGACGTGCTCCAGCTCGTCGGGCGGCGCGCGACGGAGATCTCGTTCCCCAGCGACGCGAGCCTGCTCTCGAAGATCGTGGCCTATCTAGGCCGCGAGCTGACCAACAACTATCCCGGCTACGACATCCCGCTCACCGACGTGAAGCTCGCCCTCTACGAGGCGCTCGCCAACGCCCTCGAGCACGGCAACCTCGAGATCACCTTCGACCAGAAGACGCAGGCGATGGAGAAGCCCGCCGGCATCCTCGACCTGATCAACGAACGCCTGGCCGACGAGCGCCTCAGCTCTCGCAAGATCCACGTCGGCGTCGACTACACCGAGGAGGCCGTCGCCTACGCCGTCCGCGACGAGGGCCCCGGCTTCGACCCGCAGGCGCAGCTCAACAAGCCCGTCGCCGACACGAGCGCGCTCCACGGTCGCGGCATCACGCTCATCCGCCACTACATGGATGACGTGAGCTGGAACGACTCGGGCAACGAGATCCGCCTGACGATGCGACTCGCCAAGCGCGGCGCCGAGGCCTAGCGCAGCTTGCCGACGTCGTCGAGACGGATCAGCTTGAGACCGCCTGCTCCGCGAATCACGGCAACCTCCGCGCCGTCGTGCGCGAGCGCGTAGCACTCCTCGACCGGCACGCCGGCGCGCTTCGCCCAGCTCTCGCCACGGCCCTCGAAGATCTCCTTCAGCGGGCCAAACTTGCCCTTCTCCGCGAGGATCGCGATACCCGCCTTCGAGATCTCCTTCTTCGAGACCATGCCGGCGAACACGTCGGGCCACTTCTCCTTCGGCGGCGCGTTCTCGTTCAGGAGCATGTGCGCGCCGGCGCCGTCCCAATCCTTCGCCTCGATCGCCGCGAGCAGGCCCTCGAGGTGGCTCACCACGTCCGCCTTGGTCGGAGGGCCGCCCCCCCCATCGCCATTGCCGGCGTCTCCGCAGGCGCCGAGGGCGAGGCTGGCCATCAGGGCCAGGGCGATCTGGAAGGTCACGCGGAACGAGCGGGGCATGGCATCTCCGGAAACGGGGGACTCGCGAGCGCGGGAGCCTATCCGATTCGGCCCTCCGGCGCATCCAGCAGCCTGACGCCGGATCTACCCCCCCGCCCAGTCAATTCATGGGCTCCCGCCGCCCCCCGGTATCCTCTGTCCCCTGCGGCAATCGCCACGTCGGGGCGTAGCGCAGCTTGGTAGCGCGCCTGCTTCGGGAGCAGGAGGTCGGAAGTTCAAATCTTCTCGCCCCGACCACTTGAGAGCCCAGGAGGAACCGTCCTCCTGGGCTCTCTCCATGTCTGCGGGCGGTTTCGCGAAGATCGGCCGCGACAGCGCGAAGGGTCCAGGTGCGGCCTCTGCTCAGTTCCTGACGCGAGACGTCACCGTGGTGAGCAGGCGCATGCAGGCACAGCCGGATTCGACTCAGTCCTCGCGGCGCACCGTGACGTCCGTACGTACGCCGCCGTTTACGTTCGACTGCACGAGCGTGAGTGACCGGAGCGCCGAGAGCTTCGCAAGCCGAAGGCGATAGGCCTCGAGCCGCTCCGGAAAGCGGGCTTGCTCGGCCTCCACGAAGGCATCGATCGCGCGCTCGATCGTCTCCTCATCCTCGCGTGTCAGCTCGCGCTCATTCTCCTCTCGATGCTTGACCAGGAGCTTCGAACGCTCGGCCATGGCCATCTCCCGGACGTCGTACCGGCCTTGGACCCAGAGCCGCCGCCGATCCCAGTGCCAGCCTCGCGGCCCTCGCCCCGGTTCTTGATCCGGGGGGACGGCACAGAGCAACGCCAGATCTGCGAAGAGCACTCGCCGCAGGCCCGCCGGGGCGCTCGAGCGAGCCGCGACCACCTCCGGCCGCTTCGAGACCGGCGCGTGCTCCGCGGGCGCGCGAAGCGCGTCCAGCGCCGCGATCAAGGCGGGTTCGTAGCTGGACAGTACGAGACAGCGCTCGACGACAGCCCACGCCGGGCGCAGATGCTGGAGGTCCCGCGTCTTCCACTCAACCCCCATGCGCACATAGGTGACTCCCCTGTGCGCTATGCGCTTGGCCTTGGAGAAACCGAACGTCGGCGCGTGGGCCGCGAGTTCGCGCTCGAACTCGGCGGCCGACACGCCATCCGCCAGGGGTAGCACGGTC
>JASJAY010000129.1 GCA_030066775.1 Planctomycetota bacterium | reverse complement strand
GACTGGCTGTACGACGACATCGAGCAGATGGCGCAGCGCGCCGACATGCCGATGCCCCGCGTCGCGCTCATCCCCAAGCAGGGCCCGAACGCGTTCGCCACGGGGCGCAGCCCGAAGCACGCCGTCGTCGCCGTCACGCAGGGCCTCCTGCAGGTCTGCGATCGTCGTCAGGTTCGCGCGGTCATGGCCCACGAGCTCGGCCACGTGAAGAACCGCGACATGCTCACGATGACGCTCGTCTCGGGTGCCGTCTCCGCGATCGGCATGCTTGCGTGGATGGCCCAGTGGGGCGCGATGTTCGGCGGCGGTGACGACGAGAACGGTGGCTTCCTGGGCCTGTTGGCCGTGGCCATCTTCGCCCCGCTCGTCGCGGGTCTCGTCCAGATGGGCATCAGCCGCGCGCGCGAGTACGAGGCCGATGCGGCCGGCGCGAAGATCTCCGGTGATCCGCACGCGCTCGCCGACGCCCTCGAGACGCTGCATCGCAACATCCCCCGGGCTGCGCCCGTCACCGAGACCGGCACGACCGCGCACCTGATGATCGCGAACCCGTTCGCGGGCCGTAGCCTCGCCAGCCTCTTCAGCACGCACCCGGATCCCAAGGAGCGCATCCGCCGTCTCCGCGCGATGGCGTAGTCATTCGTCGCCCCATCGCCGCGGGACTGTCCTGCGCGTGCGATGCAGGCCGGGCTACTTCTCGACCTCGCTGCGGTACCCGCCCCGCTGACTCCCCGTGGTGAAGACGCTCTCCCAGACGACGTCCTTCTCCTTGTAGCGATACTCGAGGCGCAGGTGGTACTTGGTGTCGCGCTCGAGGACGGGGCGCGGCATGACGATCACCTCCAGCCCGCCGCCCTGATAGCCGCCCTCGGTCTGGACCGAGGCAGGGTCGTAGACGACCACGCACGGCACCGGTTTGCTGCGGCGCCCCTTCGCCGGCTTCAGCGTGGCCTTCATGTTCTTCGGGAACTCGCCGCTGATCGTGCCGTCTGCCTCGAGGTAGACGCGGATCGGGTACCCCCAATCCGTGGAGGGATCGCCCGGTCGTGGATCAGGCTCCTCGTCCCACCAGGACACGGGAATGCCCGTCGCACGGTGCGGTGGGAAGACGGCAGGCAGGCGCGCATGCTGCTTGCGCCGCCACCGGAGTCCGTGCGCCTGCCTGTACCACACGGTGATGTAGTTGCCGACACTCGCAATCGCGGTCGAGGTCATCATCGGCGAGCTGATCTCGTAGCCGTGAAGAGGCGTGTCGAACAGGCCGAGAAGGTTCTGCTCAGGCGAGCTGTCGGACCCGACGAGCGAGTTGATACCGGCCTCGTTGCCTTCCTTGCTGTACTGGGGGCTGCCCGGCGGCTGGACGTGCTCGACCTGCCTGTTGGCGGCCATCCAGTTCGAGTGCTTGCGACACCACGCATTGAGCTTTTCGTCGACGTCGCAGGGGAGCAGGCCGTACCAGAGCCGCACGTCGTTGAGCGACTTGAGAGCCCGACGGCCTTCCTCGCTCATGTTCGGCCCCATTGGCGTGACGCGCAGCCGCAGCTTCCGCTTCGTATCGTCGTAGCCGAGCTTCTCGATGCGCGCGTCGTGGACAACGGCGGCATCGAACCAAGGCGTCATGTAGCCGGAGCCTGCGGGCCCGAACGCGTCGACGGCTTCATCGAAGTACTCGCCGTTGTGGTCGAGATCGAAGAAGAGCAGCTTCGTGCCGTTGACGACGCCGGACAGGGCGGCCGCGTTGTTGCGGTAGAAACGCCCCAGCTCGTCCCGCCAGACGTAGAGGGTGAGGGCTTCCGAGCCGGTCCCGACCTGGACCTCGGCGCCCTTTGTCTTGGTGGGAATCAGCTTGGCCAGCTTGGGCTGGGCCGCATCCCAGACCAGACGCAGGCCCCGCTTCTCGACCGTCGGGACGATCTCGTAGTCGCCCAGCTCGAACGCGCGACCGGCGACCAGCTCGAGCGAGTCCCCGTAGTGGTTCAGGCGCTGCTCCTTGGCCCGCTTGCGCTTCAGGGTGATCGACACCTCGTCCTTGCGGGCGTCGGCCTCCTCGGATCCGCCGAGCGCGAGACACAAGAGAAGGCAGCCGACGCTGGCACCGATTCGGATCCGCATCCCTGGCAAGCTCTCCACTCCTGCGTGCTCGTCGCCGTCAGGGTACATGGCGCGACGAGGCGGCCTCGGCCCATCGCCGGCCCTCCCGTATCGCGGCGATCCAGGCAGGCGGGCGCGTAGGATCACGGGCCGTTCGACGCGAGGAACCGATGCGACACGTCTTGCTGGTGGCGCTCTGCGCCTGCATGCCCCTCACCGCCTGGGCCGAGGAAGCCGCTCCCGAGGGCCCGGCCGTCCATGCGAGCCGGTTCGGATCTGGGGCCGGGCCCAACGTGGAGGATGCGACCCTCCGCCTGCTCGATGCGGAGGGGACGAAGCGCCAGTCGAACGCCGTGGCCTTCGATGCGCCCGGCAACGGCGCGCGTGCCTTCGCGACCCTGCGCTGCAAGCTGCGCGTGCTCGAGGGCGGCGATGGGGGCGCCTTCGTGTTCCTCAACACGACGGAGTACGGCAGGCGTGGGCCTGCACCGTTCGTCAAGAGCTGGGTCGAGCCGAACCTGAAGCAGACGTTCGCGGTCGGGATCGACGTGCACAACCCGCCGAGCCGCGAGCAGTTCTCCCCCTGGGGCAACTACCAGAACCTGCCGCAGCGCGAGGTCTCGCTGCACTGGGATGGTCGGGAGATCGTGAAACGCGTGGCGCCGGAGGAGTTCCGCGGCGACTTCGCCGACGTGGAGATCACGCTCAGCCACGTCGTGGGGGGTGCGGAGGCGACGGTCAAGATCGGTGGGGGCGTCGTCTACGACCGCTACTTCATCGCGCATGTCGTCCCGTACGAGATGCGGCTCGCCATCGGAGCGGGCACCCGCGCGGACGCGAGCACCGCGTTCGACGTGAGTGACTACGCGTTCGAAGTGGGCGGACCCGTGGCAAGGCCGCGGCCGCCGCTTCACGTGGAGGTCTTCAACCACGTCCTGACGAACAACAAGAAGACCGCGTACACGGCCGAGGTCGACCTTCCGCCTGCCAGCTGGGCGTTCGGCCGCGTGATCCTCACGCTCGACATCCACGACGCCGGCAAGGACTGGGACGAGTGGGATCGAAACGGCGAGATCTCCCTCTTCGATGACGAGGGCCGGAAGCTCGGGATCGTGCCGTTCATCACGTCGTACAGGACAGAGTGCCACTGGAAGGTCGACGTCACGCACTTCCGGCCGCTGCTTGCGGGCAAGCGCAAGATCGAGATCGCGGCCGGCACGACCTTCTACAAGAACCGTGGCTACATGATGAGCGTGTCGCTGGACTTCCACCACGGCACGCCGGAGCTCGAGCCGTACCGGGTGCTTCCGCTCTGGGTGGGCCGCGCGAAGTACAAGTCGGCGGAGAACCACTTCCAGGACTTCTTCGAGCCGCGCACCGTGATGATCGACGGGGCCGCAAAAGCCGGTCGCATCTTCACCACGACGACGGGCCACTCGCAGATCGGCGAGTTCACGCCGTCGAAGCGGACGCTCGTCTTTGCTCCTGTGAAGGGCGGCGATACCGCGGCCGAGCAACGCTACGAGAACGTCCTGTGGAAGACGGACGTGTACCTGAACCCCAACCGGCCGCAGTTCGGCACCTGGCAATACGCGCGGGCCGGTTGGGCACCGGGCGACGTCGTCTGGCCGTGGTGGATCGACGTGACGCCGCACCTCCAGTGTGGCCAGGAGGCGGAGTTCCGCTACGAACCCGAGCCGTACGACTTCAAGGGCCAGCCGCGACAGCCCACGCCGAAGCAGATCAACGAGGCGAACCACGTCGTCCGCAGCTACCTGATCCTGTATCGCACCCCGGACGCGCTCACCCCCGCGCCCGTCCTGCTGATCACCAACGTGGCGAACGAAAGCAACGCGGCGAAGGCCGGCATGAAGGCGGGCGACTACCTGGCCAGCTACGACGGAAAGACCCTGAACTCGGTCGACGACCTGCGGGCTGCGATCCAAGGCGCCGCCGGCGCCGGCAAGGAGTCGGTGGCGGCCGTTGTCTACCGCGGCGCCGAGCGCCTCGAGGTCACCCTGGCGACGGGCCGCATGGGCATCAACCTCGCCAACCGGTAGTGCCTCGTCCGCAGGGCGCGGCGGATGGCGGATCGGACACCATGACCTGGGACGCCTGCTCGTTCGAGACCTCTCGGTTGGATGTGGCGACGTGGCAGCCGCAGCGCGCGGACCTGATCGCGGCCGTCATGTCGATCCTGACGGAGGCCACGACGTCGTCCCTCCCTGCGCCGTGGCAGGGTGCCTACGACGAGCAACGCGCCTCGGCGTGGATCGCCTCGCGTGATGCGGAGGGGCCGACGCTGCTCGTCGTCGATCGCGCGGCGCAGCAGCCGGTCGGCTTGTTGATCCTGTTCGAGGAGGGGACTCCGGACGCACGCCATGTCCGCCTGGGCTACGTGCTCGCGGAGCCGGCCTGGGGGCGCGGACTTGCGACGGAGCTGGTGGCGGGGTTCGTGGCCTGGTGTCGCGCCCTACCGGACATCGCGTCGATCACCGGCGGTGTGGAGGCCGGCAACGCAGCATCCGCCCGCGTGCTCGAAAAGAACGGCTTCCGCATGGTCGCGAGAGCCGAGGGCGATCGTCCCGCCACCTTCGCGTTGAGCCTGCGCTAGGCCGCGTACCTGTACACGCCCACCGATTGTCCAGCTCCTGCCCGGTGCTCCGTGACAGCATCCGCGCCACCACTAGGAGAAGACCATGCGCCCCATCCACCTCTTGGCCCTTGCCCTCACGCTCTGCCTCGTGGGCTGTGGTGACAAGCCGCCCGCCGATGAAACGAAGGACACGATCCTGATGGTGGTGACGAGCCATGGGGAGATCGAACCGGGTGAGGCGACGGGCCTGTGGCTCGAGGAGTTCGCGGTGCCCTTCGCCAAGTTCAAGGAGGCGGGCTACGCGGTCACCGTCGCGAGCCCCAAGGGTGGCAAGACCCCGATCGATCCGCGCAGCCTCGAGGAGGGCAAGGATCCCGCCAAGGACGTCCTCGCGGCCCTCGAGAGCACGAAGCGACTCGGCGACCTCACGCTCGGTGACTACGTCGCCGTCTTCTTCCCCGGTGGGCACGGGACGATGTTCGATCTCCCGGAGCACGACGCTGTGAAGGGTGCCGTCGCGCACTTCATCGAGAAGGACCAGCCCGCTGCCTTCGTGTGCCATGGGCCTGCTGCCCTTGTCGGCGCGACGCTGTCGGACGGCACGTCGGTCGTGAAGGGCCGCAAGGTGACCGGCTTCACCGATAGCGAGGAGCGCGCCGTCAAGCTCGACGAGAAGATGCCCTTCCTGCTCGAGACGAAGCTGAAGGAGCTCGGCGGCTCCTTCGCCGGCGCCGAGAACTGGCAGGCGCACGTGGTCGTGGACGGGAACCTGATCACGGGCCAGAACCCCGCGTCGAGTGGGGGAACGGCGGATGCGCTGCTGAAGCAGCTCCAGGAGTAGGGCCGCATCCGTAGGCGGCGCGCGCCTCGCTGGGCCGCGCCCTCCGGTGAAGCACGAGCGTCGATCCGCCTGGACTTGCCGTATGCTCGGCACTCCGACCCGGAGCGGGGCCTTGCTTGGCCGACCTGGAGACCGAACTCATGCTGCGCGTCGCCGCGGGCGACGACGCTGCCTTCGAGGAGCTGGTGGGGCGCGTCCTGCCGCGGCTCCTGGGCTACTTCCGCCGCCTCGGCGCGGACCGCACGTTTGCCGAGGACTGCGCCCAGGAGGTCTTCGTCAAGGTGTACCGCGCGCGCGCCGGTTACGTGGCCCGGGCGCGCTTCATGACGTACCTCTTCCACGTCGCGCGCAACTACTGGATCGACGTCTACCGGCACCGGAAGTCGCAGCCACCGCCGCTGAGCGCGGACCAGCTGCGTGAGCCCGGGGAGGGCGGCTCGCTCCTCGCCGAGCTGGCCGCCTCGGCAGACACCCCCGATGCGGGGGTCCGCGGCGCCGAGGCGGGAGCGGCGCTCTCGCGGGCCATCGAGCGCCTCCCGGCCGAGCAGCGCGAGGTGTTCGTGCTGGCCCAGGTCGAGGGGCTCAAGTACCAGGACATCGGCCGCATCCTCGAGATCCCGGTCGGGACCGTGAAGTCCCGGATGCATGCGGCCGTCCGGGGCCTTCGGGGCGCTTTGCGTCGGGAAGGATTCGAACCGACCTGATCCCGCCCCGTTGCACCCTCTAGACCCCGCAGGGCCCCGGATCCAGCGATCCATCGCCCTGACAAAACCCGTACAGCAGCCCATGCCCGCCGACCGTCCGACCCGATCCGATGCGCTGGACCCGCAAGACCTCGGTCTCTTGACCGACCTCTTGCGTGGTGAGCTCGCACCGGAGGCCGCCGGCGCGCTGGAGGCGCGACTCGCCGCCGAGCCCGAGCTGGCCCAGGCGCACGAGCGCCTGGCGCGGCTGTTCGAGCTCGAGCAGGGTCGCTTCGAGGCCGATGAGCGCGCGGCCGCGGCCGACGCGCCGCGGCTGGCCCGCTACATCGTCTCGCGCGTGCGCTCCGACGAGGCGGCGGAGGCGGCCCGCAGCCGCGCCGTTGCCGGCACGCGGCGCCGCTGGGCGCGCATCCTGGCGGTGTCGATCGGCCTGCACGTCGTCGTGCTGGGTCTGCTCGCGTGGCAGCTCTCCGAGTCTCGGCGTGCGGACCGCGGCGCGTCGATCGACGTGGCCTACGAGCCCGGGGCGGACACGTGGGATCGGATCCCCGAGGAGGCGCTCGCCGAGCGTCTCGGGCGCGTGCTGGGCGAGATGAGCCCCGAGGACCTCGCGGACCTGCCCGAGGACGTGCTGCGCTTCGATGGGGCGCTGGACGAGCTCATCGAGCCGCAGCTCGAGGACGTGGTCCGCAAGGCCGGCGACGGGCCGAGCTTCCTGTTCCCGCCGGGGACGGGGCTCGCGCTGAGCCGCCGCAGCAACGAGGCGCTCAAGCGCCAGCGGCTGGCCGCGCTCGGCTTCGATGCCGACGGCACGCTGAACAAGGTCCGCCTGGGCCTCTCCTACCTCCAGGGGAAGCAGCAGAAGGACGGCGCATTCCCCGCGTCCGCCGGTCGCAGCGCGGTCTACGAGACCTCGGTCGCCCTCCTGGCCTTCCTCGGTGACGGCCGGCACTCCAAGCTCGAGGACGACGCGGGCACCGTGGTGCGACGCGGCGTGCGCTGGCTGCGTGCGCAGGCGTTCGACGCCGAGGGCCGCGTGGTCGACGCCATCGACGGCCTCGACCTGGGTGTGACCCTCGCGGCGCTCGCCGAGGACTACATGCTGAGCTACGGCCGCCTGGGTATGGCCGAGGCGCGCCACCGCGGCGAGGAGATCGCGCGGCTGGCCGACGTCGTCCGCGACGTCGAGGCGCGCATCGTGGCCACCAAGGCGCCCGATCGCGAGACGACCCTCTGGCCCCTCTGGGCGCTCCACGCGGCGGAGCGGACCGGCGTCATCGAGCGCTCGCCCGTCCAGCGCGAGCGCTTCGAGGTGTGGGTCGCCGCCGCCTCCGACGGCGAGGGCCCCGGCCAGGCGTGGGACACCGTGCAGGTGCTCACGCGCGGCACGGCCTTGCTCTCGCTCGAGCGAGGCGCCAGCAAGCCCCGGTTCCGCGCCTTCGGTGAGGCGACGGCCGAGGAGCTCCTGGGTCGCCTGCTGCCGAACGGCAAGGCGAAGGGCGAGGGCAGCGGGGACCGGGTCGCCGAGACGGCGCTGACCCTCCTGGCCCTGCAGACCGCCTACCGGGCGTTCTAGTCCCAGAGCGGCGCGTCCGCACGCACCGGCGGGTAGATCGTGCACGCCCGAGGACACGGGTGTCACCGCAGGGCGACCGTCCAGAACGCCCGCGGGGTCGCTCGGCCCGCCCGCACATGCTGAGGGGGGCTCCACAAGCCGGAGCCGAATCGTGCGCTTGTGAACGGGATGTTAAAGAGGCCTTACAGCTCGTGGTCGCCGAGCGTCCAGGCTTGGATGCGGTACTAGAGCCCAATTGCGTTGAAATGCTGTGGATTCTGGGCTCGTTCGCGATGTGCGCTTCAGTCCGCGAATCGTCCGTCCGAGGAAATGTTCAGGGGAGTTTTACGGAATCCGGCGACCTGTTCGTTCATCCTGCGTTTCGAAGGATGTCGCCTGGACGGTGCGTGGCTGAGCGTGTCCGACCGGACGAAACCCCGGCAAGACTCGGTATGGGACTTGCAAACAGTCGATAGGAGAGCGTCCCGGCAGGAGCCGGGGCACAGCGAGTACGGGATCCTCAAGCGATCCAGAGAGGCCGGAACATGGATGTCCTCTTCCACTGCATCCAGGATGGTCAGAAGTTCTACCGGGTGGTGCTGAACGGCCGTCAGATCTTCGTTGGTAGCCACGACGAGTGCGATCGGTTCATCGAGATCCACAACGAGAAGGTCGCCCAGGAGCAGCTCGACAACGCGCGCACGCCGCGCAACCGACCCGTCTCCGTCCGGACGTACCGCCAGCTTCGCGCCCAGGCGTAGCTCTCCGTCCCGTCGCACGCCCGTGACCGGGCTCCGGCACCCTGCCGGGTGATGCGTCGCCGCTCGCTTCCTTACGCGCTCCCTGCCTTGCTGCTCCTGCTGGGTCTCGCCGGTCCCACGCAGGCCAAGGAGCCGCCCGCGCCGCTGACCTCCTTCGAGGCGGGCCCGCTCAACCGCGCAACGCTCATCGTGGTGGGGGAGACGACCTCCGTCCGCACCCAGCGCCAGCAGCAGATCGCGCGGGTCCGGATCGACGAGGTGCTGCGCGGGACCCCGCCCACACGCCCGCTGACGGTGCTCGTCCGGGGGCCGCACCCCGCCTCCGAGCTCGGCAAGGCCGAGTCGACGGGCTTCCCGGGCGTGGGCTCGGGGCGTCAGGCCTTCTTCCTGTCCCGACGCACCGAGGGCGTGGCTTGTGACTACCGCGATGCCTTCGAGGTGGAGGGCAACCTGGGCACGGTGAAGATCGCGGCCCTGCGGGAGGAGATCCGCCTGGCGGACATCGAGGACCCGGATCGCCGCGCCAAGGAGACGCGCGCGTATCTCGTGGCCGGCCTCGGCGCCAAGAGCCCCTGGACCCGCACCCACGCGGCGCGGGAGCTCGTCCGGTTCACCCGGGCGCGGCGTGATCTGGTCGACGAGGCGCTGGAGGGCCGCCTACGCGACCGCCTGCGCATGCGGCTCTCGCGCGACGAGCGCACCTACCTCGCCGCCGTGGTGAAGCACTTGGAGCGGACGCCGCGCCGCCGCGCGCCGAAGCCGAAGGACGAACCGGCGGTGGGGGGCTCGACGTCCGCCGCGTCGGACCCGTGGCGGGCCGCCTGGCTCAAGGCGGGCGCGACGCGTCGTGCGGAGCTCGCGGCGGCGCTGCTCGAGCGGCCCCGGCCGGAGGACGTCGAGCGCGCGTTCTGGGCCTTCGGGGAATCGGAAGCCGAGACACGGCGGCTGCTGGTGCGCGGGCTGGCCGAGCTGCGCAGAGCGGAGCTCCTGAAGCGTGTGCGCGGCCTGTATGCCGGGGAAGAGGAGATCGACGTGCGCGTCGAGATCCTGCGCGCCGTCGGGCTGCTCGGCGGCGACGCGGACGTCCCGTGGCTCGCGGAGCGTGCGCAGAACCGCCGCCTCGAGCGCGCTGCGCTGCTCGCGCTGGCCCGCATCCGCACGGACGCCGCGCGCGCGGCGCTCACGGCGGCGCGCACCCGCATCGAGGAAGCCGGGGGCGACGACGCGGGCAGCCGCGTGCGCTGGATCGACTATCTGCTCTCGGAGGCCTTCGAGGCCTCGACGTTGATGCGATAGAGCCTCGGGCCAAGCCCCTCGCGCGCGTACGATGCGCCGCACGCGAGGGCATGGGAGGCATCGCCGTGATTCGAGGGAACCGGTTCCAGCTGGGATGGGCGCTGCTCATCTGCCTCGTGCTGCTGCCTACGGCGGCGCTGGCCGCACCGGAAGACGAGCCGCCGGCCGGCGGCAACGGCTTCCCCGCGCCGGAGGACGAAGCCCCCGGTAGCGACGGCGGTGCCGCGGCGGCTGCCGCGATGGCCGCAGCCGACGTGCTCGAGCTCAGCCTCGACCAGGCCGTGCGCATGGGCATGCGTGCGAACCTGAACCTGCAGTCGGCCAGTTACAACGCACCGATCGCGCACCAGGGCTTCATCGTTGCCGAAGGCGCGTTCGACACGCTGCTCACCGCGGGCTTCGAGGCCTCGCGCGTGGAGACGCCCTCGACGTTCACGTTCACCGGCAATCAGAACGACGAGCAGGACATCATCGCCGGCTCGATCGGCGTGACGCGCCAGCTGCAGAACGGCGGCACCGTCTCGCTGCTCTACACGGCGGACCGCATCGACTCCAACAGCGTGGTGGCGACGGTCAACCCGGGCTACAACTCGGGCCTCACGCTCGAGGTGATCCAGCCGCTCTTGCGTGGCGCGGGCGATACCGCGACGGCGGACATCCGCCGCGCGCAGAACGGCATCGCCGCGGCGCGCGCCGACTTCGACGCACAGGTCGAGGGCATCCTGCAGCAGATCGTGACGTCGTACTGGGAGCTCGTCTTCGCCGACGACAACCTGGCGGCGCGCGAGAGCTCGCTCGACGTGTCGAAGGAGCTCCTGGCCGACACGCAGGCGCGGCTCGAGGCCGAGGTGGGCACGCCGCTCGAGGTCGCGGAGGCCACGGCGGGTGTGCAGCGGCGCCGCAGCGAGGTGCTGGAGGCGGAGAACCTGCGCGGTCTGGTTCAGGACCAGCTCCTGGCCCTGATCATGCCGTTCGGTCCGGACCAGCTGAAGGGCGTGCGTGTCGTGCCCTCCGACTCATCGCGGTCGGAGACGCCGAACGCTCCCGATCCCGCCGACGAGGATCGGTATCTCACCGTCGCCCTCTCGGGCCGCCCCGAGCTCAAGGTCGCGAAGGCCGACATCTCGGATCGCGGCATCGACATGCTCGTCGCGTTCGACGGGATCCGCCCGCAGCTCGACCTGACTGGCCGGATCGTGAGCAGCGGGCTGGACGAGATGTTCGGCGACTCCACCGGCGACCTGCTCACCGGCGAAGCCGTCACGGCCACGATCGGCGTGCAGTTTTCGATGTTCGTGGGCCAGCGGGCCGCGCGCGCGAACTGGCGTGCCGCGGGCTGGGCTCGGCGGCAGGCCGTGCTGCGCTTGAAGGAGGTCGAGAACCAGATCGTCGTCGAGGTGCGAGCCGCCCTGCGCGACCTCGGCACGCGCCGCGCGCAGCTCGAGGCGTCGACCGCCGAGGTGGCGGCGGCCCAGGAGGGCCTGGACGGCGAGCGGGACAAGCTCGCCCAGGGCAAGTCGACCCCCTTCCAGGTGCTCCAGTTCGAAGACGACCTGACGGATGCGCGCACGCGTCTGGGGCGCGCGGCAGCGGACCTGCGCATCGCCGAGAGCGCGCTGTGGAAGTCCATCGGCCTGCTCGCCGAGAACCTGCGCGCCGAGCCGCCGCGTTGGCCGGCGTGCTGCCGGTAGCGCCGGATTGCGCGTAGACTCTGGTCGGCTTGGGCCGCGGATCGGGACGCGGGATCGATACTGATGCGTAGCTGGATCCTGGGTGGCGCACTCGCCCTCCTGTTGCTGACGCCGGCGTGCGGCGAGTCCGAGCCCGAGGCGCCGCGTGGACCGCCTGCGGCGAAGCCCGGGGCCGGCCGCCCCGTAGTGCCCGTCGAGCCGATCGCCCTCGAGGCACGCGCGCGCTTCGCACTCGACCGCGTGCTGCGCGGGCCCGAGCCCACGTGCGCCGTGCTGCGCATTCCCCGCCTCCACGCGACGAGCCTGGGTATGGCAGAGCGCGATCTCGTGGACATGGCGCCGCAGACCCTTGCGATCCTCGACGACGACGCGTTGATCGCCCGGCTGACCGCCGCCGACACGCCCGACACGAACCGCTGGCTCGGCGTGCTCAGCGTCTTGATGGCGATTCCCCAGAAGCCGGCGGACCTCGTCGTGCGCTGGACCGAGCCGGCGCTCGCGCGGCCGCGCGACATCCCGCTCCTGCGCCGCGGCATCCGCACGATCACGACCGTGCGGGACGTCGCCGTCGCGCCGACGATCCTCAAGTACCTCCAGACTGCGCCTGGCGACCGCATCATCGCCCCCAAGGCGATCGACAGCCTCTCGACCTTCGGCTCGCCCTGGCGCGAGCGCGCCGTCGCGGTCGCCCTGACCCACGGCGGACCGTACTTCTGGGGCAAGCTGCCCGAGGTGTTGTCGCTGCAGCAGCAGCGCACCGTGGTCGATCCGACCCAGAGCACGACGCTCGCGTGGACGGTGCACTGGATGGAAGGGAGCGGGCCGCGCACCCCGACGAGCCTCCCGCGCGAGCAGAAGCACGCGTGGTCGCGCCTGCGCCTCTGGACCGACCCGCAGGCGCGCCGAACGACGCGCCAAGGCGCCGACGGCGTGGGCTACCGCGTCCTGGCGTACGGCCTGCTGCCGCTCGAGATGGCGTATGGGGCCGGCTGGTTCACGTGCGACACCGCGAAGACCGGTCTCGTGCCGAGCTCGACGCTCTACTTCACGGGCCGTACGCCGGCGGCAGAGGGACGCTGCACGCTGGCGTCGCGTTCGCACCTGCCCTTCATCGCCTCCCGCGACGCAGAGGACACGGAGGCCTACAAGGCAATCGACCGCGCCGTGTACTACGCCGCGCATCACTGCGTCGACGCCGACACGGAAGGCCCGCGCCGCGAGGAGAACTTCGCCGAGCTCGAAGCGTTGCTCGAGCGAGCGATCCAAGGCGGCACCCCGGGCGTCGACGGCGTGCCGTTGCCGCCGGACCTGTCGCGACTCATCGGCGGCCTGCCCGATCCGCGCGAGCCGCGCGTGCGGGCGCTGCTCGTGCGGATCTTGCGGGAGCTCCGGCCCGTGGCGAGCTGGCGCACCGTCATCTACGTGGCGCACGACTCGCTCGTGCCGGCCGCGCCGCCGACCGAGCAGGACCTGGCGCTCATGACGTCGCTGGCGATCGAGGGGACCGAGGAGGACCGCGGCGTCGCCCTCGACCTCATCCAGCGCTCGCGCTTCGCCGACTACATCCCGCTCGTGGAGCGCATGCTCGCCGAGGGGCTCATGAGCGATCCGGCGGTGCTCTGGCGGACGTTGATGTACATGTACTCGACCACGCCGGGGATCGAGCCGCGCGCGCTGCTCGCGTTCGCCGATCGCGCCGCGACGTGGATCCGCGAGAGCGTGGAGCCCGAGCGCGGGCCCGCCCGGGCCGCGGCGGTGGCCGTGGGGCTGCTCGACTACGGAGAGCGGGGGGCCGAGGCGTATGCGCGCTTCATGCGCGGGCCCGGACGTCCCGCCTATGTGCAGGCGCTGATGGGGCGCACGAAGCTCTTGCCGCCCAGCGTCGTTCGCGCGCTCCTCGAGCCCGTGGGCGCGGAGACGAGCGACGTGGAGCTGCGCACGATCCTCGCCGTGGCCTGGAGGCTGTTCCCCGCGTCGGCTGCGGGGGACCTCGCCGCGCTTCGCACCGCGGTGCCCGAAGCGCGTCGCGCGCTGGTCGACGCGGCGCTCGTGCGCGTGAAGCATCGCGGGCCGCGCGCGGCGCGCTAAGCCCGAGGCGTCACCAGGGCAGGAAGAGCGCCTTGGGCGCCGCCGGGATGAAGGCGGCGTGGTGCTGCACGAACAGGTGGTAGATGATCAGCACGCTGTAGCCGCAGATGGCCACGGCGAGGCACACGCGCCCCAGCGGCCAGTTCTTGTGCAGGCACAGGAAGCCGACCGCGAGGACCGTCACCACGGTCTTGATCACGATGAAGTGCGTGTCGCCCAGGTGCAGCGCGGCGCGCATCACCGGGTTGGCCTCCTCGGCCTTTCCGGTGGCGAGCAGGTCGAGCGTGTACCAGGCGTCGAGGCACGAGAGCCCGACGACGACCACGAAGGCGGCCACGATCCAGCCGCCGTGCCGGTCCACGTACTGGTGCTCGGCCTCGCTGCCCCGCCGGCCGCCACGCCGGCGCCCGCGGAAGAGCCAGCGCGAGAACATGGGCGTGGGCCGCTGCCGGCGGTCGCGGAACTCGCGCCGCTCGTCGCTCGATCCCGGCGGTTGGGTGGGGCCTTCGCTCACCGCGGGATCCTACGCGAGAGCCGGGGCCAGGCAACTGGAGCGCGCCCTACGTGTGGGCGTACAAGTCGTCCGACGGCCGTCGGATCAGGAAGATCGCGAGGCCGATGAAGAAGATCGGGATGGAGATCAGCTGGCTCGTCGAGAGCACGCCCTCGATGACCATCCCGCGCGCTTCGTCGTCACCGCGCCAGATCTCCACGATCGAGCGACCGATGGCGTAGAGCATCAGGAACAGGCCGGCCGTACGGCCGGGATGCGGGTTCCGCTTCGCGTAGAGCAGGAGGAGGCCGAAAAGGACGAGTCCGTGCAGCGAGTGGTAGAGCTGCGTCGGATGCAGCGGAATGCCCCGCTTGTCGGGCGCCACCTGCGTTTCGTCCCCGATCGGGAACTTGACCGCCCACGCCAGGTCCGGCGCCTCCTTGCCGTAGTTCTCGCCCGAGAGGAAGGAGGCCCAGCGTCCCACGAAGATCGCAAGGCACGCACCGAGCGCCAGGATGTCGAGGAAGGCCCAGCCCTTGAGCTCGTCCTTGCGCGGCAGGTACCAAGCGAGCCAGAGCAGGCCGGCGATCAGCCCGCCGTACCAGACCAGGCCGCCGCGCCAGATCATGAACATCGACATCGGCTGCTCGACGTGCTTCTCGTACTCGATGAGCACGTAGAGCATCCGCGCACCGGCCAGCCCGATGAACAGCAGGATGAAGCAGACGTTGAACGCCTGCTCCCCGTCGACCTCGAGCGTGCGCACGGCGCGCCGCCGCACGAACCACGACGACACGAGGAACGCGATCACGATGAAGGTGCCGAAGCTGTAGATCTTCAGCGAGCCGATCTCGAAGAGGACGGGATACACGTCGGCCTCCGTCGTACGGGGCGGCCGGCAGGGCCGGCGGGAAGGTGGGGAGCTAGACCGACTCGGACTCGAGCTGCGTCTCGTACGCGTCGAGGTCCATCAGGGCGTCCGACACGTCGCTGACCTTGAGCTTGTAGAGCCAGCCCTCGCCGAACGGGTCCGAGGCCAGCGGGCCCTGGTCGTCGGCCAGGCCCTCGTTGACGGCCGTCACCTCGCCGCCGACCGGCGAGTGGACCTCGCCGACCGCCTTGACGCTCTCGACCTCGGCACCGGTCTCATCGACGTCGATGCTGGCGCCCACGTCGGGCAGGTCGACGAACACGAGATCCCCGAGATGCTCGACGGCGAAGTCGGTGATGCCGACGGTCGCTTCGTCACCCTCGATGCGCACCCACTCGTGGGTGGTGCTGTACTTCAGTTCGGTCGGGCGATCGGACATGGGGCCTCTCCCTCGATGTTGCTTGTCGTGTGTGGGTGCCGAGCGGGTCCAGCGGCCCTCAGCGGGGTCGCTTGTAGAACGGGCTCGGGACGATTTCCATGGGGTGCTGCTTGCCACGGATCTCCGCGTACAGCGTGCCCGCGTCTCTATCCTCGGCGCGCACGAGGGCGCGGGCGATGTTCTTGCCGAGGGTCGGGCTGACGCCCCCCGACGTGACGACGCCGCTCGCCTCGCCGGACTCGGTCACGATCGGGCAGCCCGCGCGGGCAACGCGGCCGCCCTGGGCGGCGAGCGAGACGGCCACGCGCTTCGGACCGGCCTCCTTGCGCGCGCGCAGGGCGGGCACGCCGACCGTGTGGTCCTTGGTGAAGTCCACGCCGAAGCTGAGGTCGGCCTCGACCGGGTCGATCTCCGGGTTGATCTCCTGGCCGTAGAGCGGCATGCCGGCCTCGAGGCGCAGGATGTCGCGCGCACCCAGGCCGATCGGCTGGATCTCGAGCGAGCGGCCGCTGTCCAGGAGCGCGTCCCAGACCTCGACGGCGTGGGCCTTGTCGAAGAAGAGCTCGAAGCCGTCCTCGCCGGTGTAGCCGGTGCGCGCCAGCAGGGTCTCGTGTCCGCAGACGGGCGCCGTGGTGAAGCCGTAGTAGCGCACCTGCGAGAGGTCGGCGCCGCAGAGCGCCTGCAGGACGTGCTCCGAGCCGGGCCCCTGGAGCGCGATCATGGCCTGGTCGTCGGAGACGTCGGTGACCGTCGCGTCGAGGTCGCCCTTCTGGGCGTTGACCCAGTCGGGGTCCTTCCCGCGGCCGGTGGCGTTGATGACGATGTGAACCGCCTCCGTGTCGCGGTAGACGAGCACGTCGTCGATCGGATACCCGTCCTCGTTGAGCAGGAAGCCGTACTTGGCGCGCCCGTGCTTCAGCGTCTGGAAGCGGCCGCTGAACACGCGGTCGACCAGCGCTTCGCGGTCGGGACCGGTGAGGACCAGGCGCCCCATGTGGCAGAGGTCGAACAGGCCGACGTGGCCGCGAACGCAGCTCGTCTCGGCCAGGATCCCGGCGTACTGCACCGGCATCTCCCAGCCGAAGAAGTCGACGAACCGGGCCTTGGCCGCGGCATGCCGGTCCTTGAGGGGCGTCGCGCGCATGGCATCTCCTGCGGGGCGTGGCCCGGGACGGTATCACCATCTGCGCGGGACCGCGAAGGACGTGGGACAGGGCCTTCTACTTGCCCGGCTCCGCGGCGCGGAAGCGCCCGCCGGTGGCCGCGGCGAGGCGCTCCATGAACTCCCGGTCCGCCTCCTTGTCGCCGATCAGGATCGTGTTGATCGCGAGGTAGCTGAAGCGGTTGAGGCCCGGCAGCACCTGCAGGATGCGCCAGTCGCGGTCCAGGCGGCCGCGGCTTGGCCGGCCGTCCGAGAGCAGCACCGCGGTGTCCACGTCCTCCGCCATCAGCGCCTCGAGCGGCTCCATGAAGGCGCCCCAGCCCTTGGCGGGCTGCTTCGCGAGCCAGGCCTTCGCCTTCTTGACCGCGCGCGGATCGGCGGGGGTCAGCTTGCCGAACGCCCGCTCGAGCCGCGGCTTGGGGGGGTACTTGCTCGGGTAGCGGTAGACCAGGAGGTCGAACAGCGTGTCGCGGGGCAGCGCGGCAAGGGTCGCGTCCAGCTCCTTCTGCAGGAGCTCGAGCTTGGTCGGCGCGTCGGGGCCGTCGAAGGCGGGGTCCCGGAACGAGCCCGAGAGGTCGAAGACGAAGACGATGCGCTTGCTGTAGAGCGGCACGTCGAAGAACGCCGCCGTGCCGCCGTCCTCTGCGTCCGGCCGGCTCGAGGCGTCGCGGAAGGGGATCCGCCCGGCGCGGTCGGCGCGCGGCTGCTCCCCGGGCTCGAAGTCCTCGCTGCGGGCGGACCACCAGCTGCGCCAGAGATCGGCGTCCATCGCGACCGTGTGGTCGGTGAACGTCTCGAGCGCCCGCTGGATGTCCTCCTTCACGCGACCCGACTCCGCGTCGAGGCGCTCGATCAACGGCACCACGATGCGGCGGTCCCAGATGCGGAGGGCACCCTGCACCGCCGCGGCGCGAACGCGCCAGTCGGCATCGGCGAGCAGCGCCTTCCACACGTCCTCGGCCGCGCCCGGCCAGGGCAGGTGCTCGGTGCGGCGCCACAGGGACTCGGCGAGCGCGATGCGCCCGGCGCTGGCCTTGTCCTTGAGGACGGTGCTCACGTGCTTGGACTCCAGCCGGCCGAGCTCCTGGAGCGCCAGGACGGCACCCGCGCGACCCACGGGCTCGCGGTGCTTCAACAGCTTCACGAGGCGCGGAACACACGTCTCGCCTTCGTAGCGCACGGCGGCTTGCGCCAGCGCGAACGCGGCGCGACCCGACTTGTGGTTGAAGCGGGACGAGAGCACGTCCTTCAGGTCGGCGCCGTCGCGCAGCCGCATCGAGGCGTCGGCGATCGCGGCGAGCACGTCGCCGTCCTTCTCCGATCGGATGCCGAGCAGGAAGACCTCTTCCAGCTCGGAGCCGCCCGTGAGGCCGAGGGCGGTCCATGCGCCGATGCGCACGTTGGCGCGCTTGGCCTTGATCGGGCGCTCGGACAGCCAGGTCTGTGTGTCGCCGGCGTTCTTGCCCTTGAGCATGGCGATCCAGGCCGAGACGGCGTGGTCCTCGAGGTGCTCGAACGGATCCTCGAAGACGGGCAGGAGGGCGCGCGCGGCCTTCTTGCCGCCGATCCCCCCGAGCTTGCGGATCGCCGCCTCGCGCTTCTTCTGCTCGAAGGGCTCGCGCGCGTGCTCTTCCAGCGTCTCGACCAGGCGGTCGACCTCGTCCTCGGCGATCGCCGGGGCGAGCGGGAGCCACGCGAGCAGCAGGACGATCAACCCGATGCGCGTGGGGGGGCGGGTGGACATGCGGGCCTCCGACCGGGGCGAGGAGTTTCGCCTATCCTGGGTGGAGGGACAAGCCGTCCGGGAGGAACCCATGATCCACGTCCGCATCGCCGCCCTGGGCTGCGCCACCCTGCTCGTGCTCCTCCTCGCCGGCTGCGCGACGCAGGAGGTCGAGTACGTCGACGAGCGCGGCAACGTGCTCGCCGTGGACGAGGACGGGCGCCCGATCCTGCCCACCGAGCCATCCGTGACGGCTGCGCCCGTCGTCGCCCAACCGACGCCCAAGGCGCCCCGCCCCGTGGAGAGCCCGGCCAAGGCCCGCCGGCCTGCGGCGCGCCCGGCCGCGGCCCCCGCGAAGGCCGACGGGCTCGGGGCACCGCCCGCGGGCGCGCTGCCGGCCTCGCCCGTGGCGGGGCCGACGCCCGTCTCCACGACCCCCAGGACGGCTCCGGCGCGGGCGCAGCCCGTGGCCCCGCAGAGGCCCGTGGACACCTCCGCGGGCCTGGATTCGCCTCCTGCCGGGTCATAGGGCTCGCCGCGGGACCTCGGTTCGAGCGACTTTGCAACCTTCGTGGGGGTGCGCCCGTCTTGGTGGCAATCCCCCCAGGAGGAACCACCCCATGAAGACCCTTCGCTTGGCCGCGCTCGGCCTGATCGTTCTCGGCCTGCCCGCCCTCGTGTCCACGGATGCCGTGGGGCAGGACCAGCTCAAGGGCAAGACCTACTACTTCGGCACGAGTGAGCCGCGGACGAACATCAGCTTCACCAGCGATGCGGACATCGAGCTGATCCAGGGCACGACGAACAAGCTCGATGCCTTCAACAGCAAGATCACCGTCGACGCCTCCGGCAAGAAGGCCACGGGTCGTCTGCGCGTCGGCGTGCGCACCCTGAAGACCGGCATCGCGCTGCGTGATCAGCACCTGCAGAACGCGACCTGGCTCGATGCGGCGAAGTACCCGTGGATCACGCTCGACATCACGGAGGCGACCGAGGACCGCGATGGTCGGTCGTGGACGTACAAGGGTCGCCTGACGATCAAGGGCGTGACGCGCGACATCACGGGCAAGGTCCGCGTGCGGCCGATCCCGACGTCCGTGAAGGGCCTCGGCGCCGGTGAGTGGGTGCGCGTCCGCGCGAAGTTCGACGTCGACATCACGAAGCACGGCGTCGTGATTCCCCAGCAGGTCGGCGCGAAGGTCAACAAGGTCTGGCAGATCGGTGTCGACATCTACGGCACCACGGCCGCCCCGAAGCGCCGCCGCTAGGCGCGCTCCGTCGTCGACCCGAAGGAGGCTGCCATGACCGCTCCCGACACACCCAAGGCGCCGCTCGTCCAGCGACTCGTGAAGCTCGGCCTCGTGCTGTCGCTCACCGCGCTCGTGTTCGTCTGGCCCGCCGCCGTGCTCGCCGACACGCTGACCTCGAAGGAGGTCGTGATGATCGGTTCCCGCTTCGGCGCGGACGAAGTGGAGCTGAACCAGCTCGACTTCGATCCCGAGTTCGCCGTCGACGCGAAGGCACCGAAGGCGAAGCAGGAGGCGCAGCTCCGGGACGAGATCGCGTCGATCTACGGACTCAACCCGACCGCGCCCACGAAGGTGCTCTTCGTGTCCTCGGACGATCTGATCCAGACGAAGGAAGACCCGTCGCTGCTGCTGCTCGTTCGCGCCCCGGGGGACTACGTGCTGCAGAGCCAGACCGTCTACTGGTTCGCGAAGATGGTCACGTACGGTGCAGCCGGCGCGGCGCTGCTCTTCTTCGGGCTGCTGAGCTTCCTCCGGCGCCGCCGCGCGGTTGCCGTCGAGGCGCAGCCGATGGGCGCGTAGAGCACACCGCCCGAGCCCAAAACACAACGAGGGCGCGTCCCCTGTACGGGAACGCGCCCTCGTTCAATTGATGCGAAGTGGGGGGTGCGGCTAGCCGCCGTTCCCTTCACCGGCCGGCGCCTCCATCGGCGCCTCCTCGATGATCTCTTCCTCGAGCACCACGGCCTCGGAGGGGCCGCCGGAGATCGGGACACAGTCGTTCGTGACCATCACGACGCCGTTGTCGCAGGGCTGGATCCCGCAGGGATCCGACTGGCAGCAACGCTCGGCGCGCCCCTCGATGAGGTTGCAGGGCTCATAGAAGTCCCAGCTGACGCAACAGTTGCTGTACTTGCTCTGCGGGCAGCCGCTGCAGCCTGCCATGAGGACTGCGAAGCCGACCATGGCTACGAAGATCGCCGCAATGCGCATGTGGTTCCTCCTGCGCGCTCCGCTCCCTAGTCGGATGACGCGCTGCCCTCCCGGGCTTGGGACTAGGTATCACGGGGCATTCCCGCGATGTCAAACCCTTCCGTGTTGTCGGCCAGCGGGTCCCGAATCTTGATCCGGGGATGCGCACCGGGTTCGCGTCACGGTTCTGTAATCGGGTGCCCGGGGCCGGTCTGGAGGCCGGCGCCCCGGCTACTCGCCCTGGCCCAGGGAGTACCCGATCTCGCCGTCGAACGTGCAGAGGTGCTCGGTCTTGATGAAGTCGAAGCCCGCCTCGGCGACGCGGCCGAGCAGCGAGATGACCTGGGCGTGGGAGACGGTCGCGCCGTCGGCGTCGGCGACGAAGCGGCAGCGCCAGTGGTCGGTGCAGAAGGTCTCGGGGAGGCCGCCCGGATACACCTTCACGCCGCGGTTGGTGATCATCTTCAGCTTCAGCCCGTCGCCATCCACCCGGCTGAGCGACTCGCCGAGCGCGTCCGGGCTGCGGCCCGGCTCGTCCCAGTCGAGGAAGACGTCCACGCCCACGATCGCCTTCTCCTGCTTGGGTCGCACCGGCGGCGCCGCGTGCTCGTGCCCGTGGCCGAAGCTGGCCGAGCGGATGCGGCGCGGCGCGTCGCCCAGGCGCTCGATGACGGCCTGCGCGAAGGCATCCGTGCCGACGACGGGATTGAGGTTGTCCGCGAGGCGGATGTCGGCCGTGTGCACGCCGTCCTCGATCGTGCGCAGCCAGGCGTTGCGAACCCGCTCGGCCACCTCGGTCTGATCGATGTGCATCAGCATCATGACCGCGCCGTGCAGCAGTCCGCTCGGGTTGGCGATGTTCTTGCCGGCGATGGCGGGCGCGCTGCCGTGGATGGCCTCGAACATCGCGGCGCTCTCGCCGATGTTGGCGCTCCCGGCGAGGCCGACCGATCCCGCGACCTGGGCGGCGATGTCACTGATGATGTCGCCGTACAGGTTGGGCGTGACGATGACGTCGAACTGCTCCGGTGAGTCCGCCACCAGTGCCGAGCCGATGTCGACGATCATGTGCTCGTTCTCGATGTCGGGGTAGTCCGCCGCGATCTCGTCGAAGACACGATGGAAGAGCCCATCCGTGATCTTCATGATGTTGTCCTTGCTCATGCAGGTGACCTTGCGGCGCCCGCTGCGCTCGGCGTAGTCGAAGGCGTAGCGGACGACCTTCTCGCAGCCCGGTCGGCTGATGAGCTTCAGGCACTGGGTGACCTCCTGGGTCTGCCGGTGCTCGATGCCCGCGTAGGTGTCCTCCTCGTTCTCCCGGATCACCACGATGTTCATGCCCGGGTGGAGCGAGCGGGTGAACGGGTGGTAGCTGCGGCACGGGCGCACGTTGGCGAACAGGCCGAGCGACTTGCGCGTCGTGACGTTGAGGCTCTTGAAGCCCTTGCCCTGGGGCGTGGTGATGGGGGCCTTGAGGAACACGCCGGTCCGGCGCAACACGTCCCAGCTCTCGGGCTCGATGCCCGCCGTCACGCCGCGCTCGTAGACCTTCTGCCCGATCTCGATCTCGTGCAGGTCCAGCTCGGCTTCCGCCGCCTCGAGGATCTTCAGCGTCGCATCCATGATCTCGGGGCCGATCCCGTCGCCGCGGGCGTACACGATCGGCGTGGGGCGGGGAAACGTCTTGCGCGTCATGGTCGGGCTCCTGGATCGGTTCGGGGCGCGCGCCGGCGCCGGGCTTGGATCTACCTCCGAACCGACGACGACGGCATCGAAATGCGACCTGCGCCGCTGCGTTCCGGGTCCGGTCCGGAAATCGGAGGGGCGGCGGCACTCGGCGGGCCGCACGGTGTCCAACAGGGGGCTCAGCGCGTCGACCGGAGGACCCGCCCATGCTTCGCCCCATCCTGATCGCCGTGGCCATCGTCTGCCTGACGGCATCGGTCGCGTTGTCCGACTCGGAGATGGCCCCCTACGGGCACGTCACCAGCAGTGAGTCCGGGCGCCACTACTTCCGGATGGCGCCGCCCCGCAAGGACGCGCCAGCGCGCGGCACGCTGGTTCGCGTCCGGCCCGACGGGAAGGACGAGCCGCTCTGGTCCGTCGAGGGCTGGTATGCGTTCCGCGTCTTCGTGGCGCGCCACGGGGAGAGCGTCGTGCGGCTGGGCAACTGGCCGCGCGGGATGGGACCCAAGGCCGAGCATCTCGCCGTCGCGTTCTACAAGGACGGCAAGGAGGTCAAGCGCTACAGCACGAAGGACCTGATCCAGGACGTCTCGAAGGTGCGGCCGTCCGTCAGCCACTACCAGTTCTACGACTGGAACGATCCGCCCGCGCTCGTCTCGATGCATGTGGACGGCAGCTACCAGCACGTCTTCCGCCTGCGCACGATCGACGGCATCACCTACCTCTTCGAGCCGGCAACGGGCCGCATCGTGAACCAGTCGCCCTCCGCCAAGGACGTCGTCAGCACGAAGGCCGCCGCCATCGCCATCGCCCACGCGGTGCTGGACGCTCGCTTCGGGATGGCCCCGGCATTGGAGCCGGGGCGGACGCTGGAGGCGCGGCGCCTGCGCGACGAGTGGCACGTCGACAGCACCCCGAAGGACAAGGCCGGCTTCCACGTGCGCATCCAGGCGCGCGACGGGCGCGTGCTCCGGCTCGAGCAGCGGCCCTGATCTCGGCCCACGCGTCCGGGGTACGCTGTCGGGGGAGGTGGGCCACGTGTCGCGGACGGTGCTCGGGGGAGTCGGCGTGCTCGTCCTCGGGCTCGCGCTGTGGCTCCTGCTCGATCGCACGGGGCAAGCACCCGGACCCGACGAGGTGCCTGTCGATCGCGGGCCGGAGGAGCCGGAGTCATCGGGTGCCGCCCTGGTGGGATCCCAGCGCGAGGGCGCACCGCCAGTCGCCGCAACGACAGGCCGTCACACCGTCGTGGGTACGGTCCAGGACGCAGACGGCAATGCCCTCGCCGGGGTGCCCGTGGAGGTGACCTTCGCGCGGGCCTGGCCCGGCAGCGGGTCCTACGCAGCAACGATCGCGACGTACAGCGGCTACGTCCACGACCGGGTCGCCGAGCTGCTCGCGGGAGACCGCGCGTCCGTCGAGCCCACGCGACTCGTGTCCGATGCGCAGGGTGCGTGGGTGTTCCGCACGGACGCGCCCGGCACGTACAGGTTCCGCGGGACACCGGATCCGCCGCGGATCGGAACCACGGGCGAAGCGACGCTCTTTCAGGATGCGCTGAACGGGCGTGTGACGTTGCGCGTTCTCGACGGCGTCGCGCTCGCGGGGCGCGTCATCGACAGCACGGGCGCGCCGGTCCGTGCGCGTGTCGAAGCAGCGTGGACGCAGAAGGGGGTCGGCCGCTGGAGCGAGGAAGCGGACGCGTCGGACGACGGCACGTTCCGCTTCGCGGCCGTCCCGCGAGGCGTCGTCACGCTGGGCGTCGTCGCGGCGAAACGCACGTTCGCACGCGTGGCGGTTGTCACCACCCCGACGGACGGCCCGGTCACGATCGTGGTGCCAGCCGGCGCGGCCACGATCGAGAGCCTCATCTCGGATCCGCAGGGCGCGCCCGTGGCGGGCGCGTCGGTCTTGCTCGAGCTGGAGGTGCCCCCGGCGACGGAGGGCGCTGACGCGAAGGCTGTGGTGACGCTCCGCCTCGGCGCGCGAACCGACGATGCGGG
>JASJAY010000128.1 GCA_030066775.1 Planctomycetota bacterium | reverse complement strand
CTCGGCGTCGGCGTACTTCACGATCGGCTGCAGGCCCAGGCCCTCGAGCGTCTGGACGGCGTCCTGCTCAGCGAGCCCCACCGTGGTCTGCACGTCCACGAGCAGCGAACCGACCTGGATGCGCACCTCGGCGCCGCTCTGACGCTTGTCGCCCGCCTTCGGGTCGGTCCGGAGCACGACGCCGTTCTTGCGGCGGTCGTCCACCGGCACACGATCGACGGCGACCACGTAGCCGGCGTCCTCGAGCGCCTGGCGCGCGTCCGCGAGCTGCTGACCGCTCACGTCCGGCACCTTGCCGCCCCCGAAGAGGCCGGGCGCAACGAACACACCGAGCGCGACGAGCCCGGCGACCAGGAGCCCGACCACGGCCAGCTTGGCCCCGGCCCCACTGCCTTCGGCATCCGCCACGGCCTCGAGGGTGAGCGTGCGCTCCTCCGACGTGACCTGGCCCGTGTGGTCCGTCCAGTCGACCTGGACCTTCGCCTCGCCCGGCGTGGCCTCGGTCACGCGCAAGGGCACGTGCAGGCCCTGGAGCCCGGGATGCACCTCGTAGGTGCCGCCCGCACCGGTCCCACGGAGGTCGAGCGCCTCGATGTCCCCGGTGGTCGTGACCTCGATCTTCTCGGCGGCCGGACGCGCCTCGGGGAACTCGATCTCGAGCACGAAGAGCGTGTCGCCGGCAGCGGCGACCTGGTCGGGTAGCGTGACTCTCATGGCGGGCCTCGGATCGGCTGGCAGGGCCGATGGCCCTAAAGCCTACCGAGGCCGGGGGCCACCCCCGCGGGGCGCTCCCGGGGCGCACGCGTTCGGACGAAATCCGGCGGGCGGGGTGTGATGCGACGAGAGGAACCGCTCCTCTCGTCACCTCACCCGGAGCGCTAACCCGCCCGCCGGAGAGATCACGATTCGTCCTTGGCCTTGGCCGGCGCGGGGGCCGGAGCGCCGGCCGGCAGGGCTTCCTGCGTATGGACGCGCACACCCGTACCGACCGCAATGGGGAACACGCGCACGTCGACCATCTCCTGGCGCGTCGCCAGTGCCTCCTGGCCGGGAACGGCCGTCCGGAGGTAGGTGCGCTCGGGGACCTCGAGATCGTGCCGCCGCGCGTCACGGCGGGCGGTCACGAGGCCCAACACGTCGATCCCGTCGTCGAACGGCCAGAGATCGAGCCGGAGGTTCGTGGGAATGGGCACGACGAGGCCGAACGTCGCGATGCGCTCGTAGGTCTCGCGCCCGACGACGACGGGCACGCGCATGCGCCGACCGTCGCGCCACACGTCGAGTGTGGTCGTCTCGCCCGGTGTCCGCGCCTCGATGCGCTCGCGGAACCGGGTGGTGTCCGCGACCGGCGTACCGTCGACCGCGAGCACGAGGTCGCTCGCCTGGAGCCCGGCCTGCGCGAGCGGCGAGCTCGGCGGCACATGGGTCAACAGCAAGGCGCGCTGCGCATCGACGTCCTGTGGCATGCCTGTCACGTCGCACGCGTTGTACGCAGGCGGCGTCATCAGCTGCGTCCCGCATCGCGCAACAGGCTTCGTTGTTCCGCCGATCCAGCCACGTTGGTGGCATGGCGTTTCGCAACAGGCGCTCAGCAAGATGAACGCGCAGATCGACCACGGCAACCGGTACATGCGGCCCTCCTTCGGTCGCACCGGCGCGCGCTCTTCGCCGGACGCTTGGTTGTTTGCCCTTCGGGGCGAACCCCGTGTCCCTTCGCCCTCCCGTTACGCATGGGGCGTGGCACGTGTTGGGCGTCGCGCGGAAAACCCGCGATGCCGAAGGACATAACCGTGACAGGTGCGCGCGCGGTGCGCGCCAGGACCAACGCTACTTGCGCGCCGCCAAGTACTTGTTGCGTTTGCCCGTGTCGACGCGGCAGTACTTGAAGTACTTGGGACAGATGTCGTTGTAGCGCCAGTTCGAGAGCCACTCGTGCGTGAGCACGAGCTTGCGCCGGCGGAACTGCCAGCGATAGGCGCACGCCTCCACGATCATCTCCTGCATGTCGAGGTAAACGGCCGCGCGCTCGTCGCCGGGCGGCATCTGCAGCGCCTGCTCGTACAGCTCGTCGAACGCCTTGCTGGTGTACCCGCTGTCGTTCGGCAAGTGCTTGTGCGGGCCGTAGAAGAGCTGTAGCAGGTTCTCGGGATCGGGATAGTCCATCTGCCAGGAGATGGTCCAGATCACGGACTTCCGGCTGGCGATCCGCTTGCGCAGCGTCGGCCAGTCGACGTAGGTCGGCTCGAAGCGCAGTCCGATCTTCGACATGTTCTTCTGGAACTCGGCGAACTCGGTGCGGTGCGCCTTGAAGTCGAGCATGTCGATCGGGATCGGCGGCACGCCCTTGCCGCCGGGGATCCCCGCTTCTTCGAGCACTTCGCGCGCAAGCTCGAGCGCGTCTTCCTCGGGCTCGCCTTCCTGACGCATCCACGGGTTCTGGAAGCCCGTGTCGTACTCGGGGAACTCCGGCAGGATCGGACCGTAGAGCCGCTCGACGAGCCCGCCGTAGAGCCGCTCGCGCGTCCACGTGTCGGCATGGGCGAGCGAGATCGCGCGCCGGATCGCCAGGCCCTTCTCGCCTGCTGGATGGCCGACGATCTCGTTCTCCATGTTGAAGGCCTGATAGAAGACCTCGAGCTTGGGCACCTTGGAGAGACGCACGCCCTTCTCGGCGAGGAAGGGCAGGAGCTCGAGGTTGCCGGGGGTCACGATCGACCACACGGCGTCGCGCGGCACGACGCACAGGTCGAATTCGCCCGCGTTGAAGCGGTTCCAGGCTTCCGCCTCGTCGGGCACGACCGAGATCGAGACGAGCGAGTTGAGCGGCAGCTGCGCTCCCGCATCGGCGAGCACGTCGTCCGCTGTGTCGTCCTCCGCGCCCTGCGAAGGATAGAGGTCCTTGCGATAGCCCGGGTTGCGCCGGAGCGTCACGCGCCGCTCGGACGGATACGACTGGAGCACGTACGCGCCGCTGCCGACGGGATGCTTGCCGAGGTCGGCGCCGTACTTGGCGACCGCCTCGGGCGGATAGATCGACGCGTAGCTCGCGGCCAGTACCCAGACGAGCGCGGGATACGGCCGCGACAGGCGGAAGCGCACCGTGTGGTCGTCGACGGCCTCCAGCCCGGCTACCGGCGGATACCCCTGCTCCTTGGTGTAGCTCGAGCGGTTGGGCTTCTTGGGGACGCCGGCGGACGCCTGGGTGAACGCGTCGATGCCGAGCAGCTTCTTCTCGAACAGCCATCGTCCCGTCGCCGGCACGTTGGCGTCCATCAAGCGCTTGAAGCAGAACACGACATCGTGCGCCGTGACCTCGCGCCCCTTGCCGCCCTCGAAGCAGACGTCGTCCGAAAAGCGCACGCCCTTCTTCAAGCGGATCGTGTAGGTGCGGCGGTCCGCGGAGACCTCGGGCATGTCGGCCGCGAGGCAGGGACGCAGCGCGAACGGCCGCGCCAAGTGCTCGTACTCGTAGAGCTGGTCGAAGAGGTTCACGATCACGAGCCGCTCAGACTCGTGATCGGCCACGGCGGGGTCGAGACCCCGCATCGGGAACCGCACGGGCAGACGCAGGAGGCCGGTGACGACCTCGGGCTCCGCGCTGGACGGCACCGGCCCGAACGCGGCGAGCGAGAGCAGGACGAACAGGATCGACGCACGCTTCATGGTCCACTCACCCTATCGATCCGCCTCGCGATCCGGACACGCTACACGAGGGAGACGTCCCCTTGGTGCGACAGCGTGTCGAGCGCGCAACGGAATCGCAGCGCGAGTACCATCGACCCATGCGTCGCGCGCGCCTCGTGCTCCTGGCTCTGCTCATCGCTGCCTTCCTGCTGCCACGGGTCGGGGCCGACGACGAGAAGCCGGCGGAGGTCACGCGCGCCGAGCTGAAGAAGTGGGTGAAAGCCCTGGCCGACGACGATCTGGCGGGCCGAGAGGCCGGCACGCCCGGAAGCGCCGTTGCCGCGGACATGATCACCGCCGAGCTCGAGCGCCTCGGCCTCGAGCCGGCCGGCGACGACGGCACGTGGTTCCAGCCCTTCACCCAGCGCCGCGGCCTGAAGGTCGAGCCCACCACGACGTTCGCCGTCACGGACGCCAAGGGCAAGACGGTCGCGCTCGAGCTGGCCGAGACCTTCGCGCCGCACGACCTCTCGGCAAAGGGCGACGTGACGGCCGAGGCCGTCTTCGCCGGCTACGGCATCTCCGCACCCGAGCTCGCCTACGACGACTACGAAGGCCTCGACGTCAAGGGCAAGGTCGTCGTCGTGATGCGCCACGCGCCGGCGTATCAGGATCGCAAGAGCCCGTTCCGTCAGCCGGCGGTGATGCAGAAGCACGCCACGTGGCAGGCCAAGGTCGATCAAGCCGCCTCGCGCGGGGCGGCGGCGCTGGTCGTGGTCAACGACCCGGAGACGTTCAACCGCTCGAGCGCCGACAAGGTCAAGCCCCCCGGCGGCACGACGACGGGCAAGCTGCCGGTCGTGCACGTCACGTGGACCGGCGGGAAGAAGATCCAGAAGCGGCTGGGGATCAGCTTCACCCGGCGTCAGAAGCAGATCGACGGCAAGCGTCAGTCGAAGAGCAAGCTGCTCGAGGGCGTGACCATCCACGTCAAGTGCGACCTCGTGCCCGACGTCCGCAAGATGCGCAACATCCTCGCGATGCTCTCACCCGACGGCGGCGCGGTCACCGGCGAGGGCGAGACCGACACGTCGAAGGAGACGCTCGTCGTCGGCGCCCACTACGACCACGTCGGCCGCGGCTGGTTCGGCTCGCTGGCGAAGGCCGGAGGCACGATCCACAACGGCGCCGACGACAACGCCTCGGGCACCGCCGCCCTGCTCGAGATCGCTGGCCTGCTCTCTTCCCGGCGCGCGGAACTCAAGCGGCGCGTGCTGATCGCCTTCTTCGACGGTGAGGAGCTCGGCCTGCTCGGCAGCAAGCACTACGCGGGCGCGCCCAAGATCCCGTTGGCACAGACGGTCGCGATGCTGAACCTCGACATGGTCGGGCGGCTCGAAAAGAACCACCTGATGGTCGGCGGCACGGGCACCTCCCCCATCTGGGCCGAGTACCTGCACCGGCTGAACAAGGAGCGCGGGCGCTTCAAACTGACGCTCTGGCCCGGCGGCCGCGCGCCGTCGGACCACACGTCCTTCTACGAGAAGGACATCCCCGTGCTGTTCTTCTTCACCGGCCTGCACGGCGACTACCACCGCCCCACCGACGACTGGAACACGCTCGAGTACAAGGGCCACGAACGCGTCGCGCGCTTTGCCGCCGAAGTCGCCCTGCACGTCGCGTCGCTGCCCGAGCGACCGGCGTTCACGCGCTGCGACGCCGGCGGCTTCCGCGTCGGTCCCTACATCGGCATGTCGATCGAGCAGCGCGCGGACGGCGTCTACATCGCCTACGTCGAGAAGAAGAGCCCGGCCAGCCGCGGCGGCCTCAAGGCCGGCGACAAGCTGCTGGAGTGGAACGGCCAGGCCGTGGCGAGCGCCAACGCGTTCAACACGCTGCTGTCGAACGCCAAGCCCGGGGACAAGGTCGTGCTCGTCGTCGAGCGCAGTGGCAAGCGCCGCAAGAAGACGCTCAAGCTCGGCAAGACCTAGCGGGCAAGACCTAGAGCAAGGCCCTACGACCGCGCGTGCTACCGTTCCGCGCGGAGGCCCCCATGAACGACGTCATCGCCGTGCTCGCCAAGAGCGAGATCTTCCGCGACCTCGAGGAGACGACGCTCGCGCTCGTGGCGGAAGGCGCCCGCCGACGCGCCGGCACCAAGGGCGAAGTGCTCTTCAAGGCCGGCGACGCGCGCAGGACCTTGTTCATCGTGGTCGAGGGCGACGTGGCCATCCAGATCCAGGACGGCGACGCGACCGAGACGCTGGTCGTGCTCGGGCCCGGTCAGGCCGTCGGCGAGGCGGGACTCCTGGAAGCGGGCACGCACTCGGCCGACGGAATCGTCGCGCGCGACGGCGAGCTGCTCGAGATCCCGCTCGACGACGCGCGCACGCGGCTCGAGTCGGATGCCAAGGCGGCGATGGCCGTGATGGCCGCCGTGGGCCACCTCATGGTCCGTCGGCTCCAATACGCCCGCTCACGGCGCGCGGGCTGGGACCACATCTACGGGCCGGGCGAGACGCGCACCGAGCACGACCTGCTCGGCTACCGCGAGGTGCCCGACGAGGCGCGCTACGGCGTGCAGACCCTACGTGCGGTGGAGAACTTCCCGATCACGGGCATCCGCATCGCGCACTTCCCGGCGCTCATCCGTGCGCTCGCGATGGTGAAGCAGGCCGCGGCGCGCGCGAACCGGCAGATGGGCATCCTGCCCGAGCCGATCGCGGCCGCCATCGACACGGCGTGTGACGAGATCCTCGCCGGCCAGTGGCACGGCCACTTCGTCGTGGACGTCATGCAGGGCGGCGCCGGCACCTCGACCAACATGAACGCCAACGAGGTGATCGCGAACCGCGCGCTGGAAATCCTCGGGCATCCGCTCGGCGCGTACGAGCACTGCCACCCGAACAACCACGTCAACCTCTCGCAGTCGACCAACGACGTGTATCCCACGGCGCTGAAGCTGGCGACGGTCTTCGAGCAGGAGGACCTGGTCGAGGCCATCCGCGAGCTCGTCGACGCCCTGCGCGAGAAGGCCGTCGAGTTCCAAGACGTCCTCAAGATGGGCCGGACGCAGCTGCAGGACGCAGTGCCCATGACCGTGGGCCAGGAGTTCGAGGCCTTCGCCGTGACGACCTCCGAGGACTGCACGCGCCTCGAGCGATCCGCGCAGCTCATGCTCGAGATCAACCTCGGCGGCACGGCCATCGGCACCGGCATCAACGCCGATCCGCGCTACCAGGCACTCGCCGTGGAAGCGCTGCGGGAGATCTCGGGCCTGGACCTGGTCCCGGCCGAGAACCTGATCGAGGCGACGGCCGACACCGGCGCATTCGTGCACTTCTCAGGCGTGCTCAAGCGCATCGCCGTCAAGCTCTCCAAGATCTGCAACGACCTCCGGCTGCTCTCTTCCGGGCCGCGCTGCGGCTTCGGCGAGATCAACCTCCCCCCGCTGCAGCCGGGCTCCTCGATCATGCCGGGCAAGGTGAACCCGGTGATCCCCGAGGTGGTCAACCAGGTGGCGTTCCAGGTGATCGGCAACGACCTCTCGATCACCATGGCCTCCGAGGCCGGCCAGCTCCAGCTGAACGTGATGGAGCCGGTGATCGGCTTCAACATCTTCGAGTCCATGAGCATGCTCACGGCGGCCGCGCGCACGCTGACCTCGCGTTGCATCAAGGGCATCACCGTGAACGCGGATCGGTGCCGCGACCTGGTCGAGCACTCGATCGGCCTCGTGACGGCGGTCGTGCCGGTGATCGGCTACGAGCGCGCCACGGACGTCGCCAAGGAGGCCATGACCACCGGCCGCTCCGTCCGCGAGATCCTCGTGTCGGCAGGCGACCTCACCGAGGACCAGGTCAACGAGATGCTCTCGCCGGAAGCGATGACGGCGCCGCGCCGGGTCACCCCGAGCTAGGCAGCGCCCTCAGCCCAAAGCCGGATGGCCCGGGTCTCCGGCCCCGACCGCCTCGCGTGCCGGGCGGTCCCGGCCCACGAGTTGGAACGCGCCGCCAATGCGGCTCCATGCCCGCTGCGGCAGGGTGATCTCGTCCCCCCGCGTGAAGAGGAAGCTGTCGAAGTAGTAGTGCGACAGCAGGAGCCCCTTCCCGAACATGTAGTACGCGAGCAGCCAGCTCACGCCGAACAGGCTGGTCGCGAGCGTGATCAGCCCCACGAGACCGAGCGTCGCGAGGACCGAGATCCCGTAGAACGCGCGGAACCCGCGCGACCCCGGACGCGAAAGCCAGCGAACGAAGCGGCCCTGCTCCTTGCCGCGCTCCTGCGCCGCCCGGTTGGCGAGCCAGATCAAGGCCATGTACTGCGTGCAGTGCCAGGTGTTGATGCCCTGGAACGCCACGTCGAGGTTCGGGTAGAGCGCCGCGAAGTGGGTCCCCAGGACCGTCGCGCCGATGAGGGCCGTCTTGCCGTAGTGCAGCGCGCCGCGTCGCCCGCGTCGGATCGACAGCCCGATCCATGCCAGGAGAAAGACGCCGAAGACCACGTACATCGAGATCCACAGCCACGGGTGGAGCAGCGCGGCGGGCATGAGCGGATGCACGCCATCCAGGGTGAACGTGCCCTCGACCATGCGCTTGGTCGCGAGCGGATACAGCGCCGTCAGGACGACGCCGTACTCGACCCACTGCTCCCATCGTGCGGGCGGACGCTGCTGGCGGTTCGAGTAGCCGTTCGCGATGTAGATCATCTGGTGCAGCACGTGGAGCGAGGCCCACGTGAAGAAGACCGTCAGGAACAGCCGCGTGTAGTTGAGCGCAACCACGGCCGTGATGACCGGAACGATCAGCACGAGCCAGGTGTAGACCGGACGCTTGCGCGAGAACTCGGGGTCGAGGTTCGTGCGGGTGAACGTCACGAAGACGTGCGGGCCGCCCACGATGAGCATGATCACCATCGCCACGCCCTCGGCCGACACGCCGAGGGCGTGCAGGACCGGCGCGATCCCCACCGTGAGCGCGGATCCCACGAGCCAGGTCAGATCCCACCGCGCGGAGCGGATCCACGGTCCGGATCCGGCGGTCGTCATCGGCACGCCCATGCCTCTCCTCCTCCTGGACGTCCAGCACCCGTCCTTCTATCCAGGCCTCGCGGGCCGGACGAGCGCTCCGATCATCTTTACCAGAGGTTTGCGGGGCTTCAGGCGCCCGGGCCCGGTTTCTCAGCGGCGGAGCACCGCGCGCTGCACGGAGCGCAGGGCGTAGCTCGCGACCGGCGGCACGCGCCCCTCGCCCCCGCTCATGCGGGCGGGCTTGGCGCCGAAGGTGGTCAGCGTGACCGTGAGCGTGTCGCCGTCACGCGCGTAGGTCGCCTCGATCACGTTGTCGGCGACCCAGAAGCGGCTGCGCAGGTTGTCGTTCTCGAGGAACGACTCGATCTCGATGCTGTTCTTCTCGTCGATGCGGTAGTGACCGGCCGCCGCGTCCACGGACAGCAGCTCGTAGGGCCGCACCTGCCGCTTGTCGCCTTCGCCGTAGACGATCCGCCACGTCCAGCCGTCGCTCCCCTCGAGCGGTTCGACGTGTAGCTCCATGGCGAACTGCATGGCGGTCTTGCCGCCTCGGATCAACTCCGCTTTGCCCTTCCAGCTGCCCTGCCACGACGCCGGGAAGACGGCCTCGGCGGCGGGCTCCTCCTCGGCAACGAGGGAGCTGGGAATGGCGAGGAAGAACAAGACGAGCAGGGCGGTACGCATCGCCCCACCGTACGGTCAACGGATGCCGGCGCGCCAGCGCTCGCCGAGCGTGACGATGCGCTGCACGAGCGGCTCGTACTTGAGCCCGCCCGCCTCGCACGCCAGGGCGAAGTCCTCGTCCATCGACAGGTCGGGGTTGGGGTTCGCTTCGAGCACGTAGATCTCGCCGCTCTCGCGCAGACGCAGATCGATGCGCGCATAGCCCGAGAGGCCGAGCCGCTTGTAGATGCGCTTGCCCACCTTGGCGATGCGCTCGGCCATGCCCTCGGGCAGGTCCTTGGCGGGGCCGGTCTGGATCTTGTGCTTCTTTTGGTACTCGGCGTCGAACTTCACCTTCTCGGTGGCGATACGCGGCGCGCCTTCGGGCAGCGTGTCGAGCTGGATCTCCCAGATGGGGAAGGTCTGCAGTCGCACGTTGCCGAGCACGGCGAGGTAGAGCTCGCGACCCTCGATGTACTCCTCGACCAGCGCGTCGCTCTCGGTGGACTCGTGCACGAACGCTACGCGCTTCTCGAGCTGCTCCAGGTTCGCCACGATCGAGGCCTGGCTGATGCCAGCGGACGCATCCTGGATCGTCGACTTCACGATGAGCGGGAACGTCAGCCGCTTGTGTGTCTTCACCTTGCGTCCGCGCGGCACGACGGCGAAGCGCGGCGTGGGGATGCGGTGGTAGGTGAGGATCTTCTTCGCGAGCGCCTTGTCGCGCGCGAGCACGAGGCCGCGCGGGTTGCATCCGGTGTAGGCCTGCCGCAGGAGCTCGAGGTAGGCGACCACGTTCTGGTCGAACGCCGCGATCCCGTGGAACTCCTCCAGCATGTTGAAGACGATGTGGGGCTTGCTGCTCTCGACGGCCTCGCGGATCGGGGTGAGGTCGTAGCGCACGTCCAGGCACTGGACCTCGTGGCCGAGGTTCTGGAGCGCGGTGACGACGTCGTACTCCATCTTGACGTCGAGCACCTGCTGGTCGGACAGCCCCTCCACGGAGTCGGGGGGGATCTGCCCCTCCGGGACCAACGCGAGGATCCGCCTCCTCTTCACGCTAGAGCCTGCCCTCTCTGTCCGCGCGACCTCAAAGCGAGATGTGGTACCCCCCGCCGTGCAGGTATCGCATCACCTGCACGGTCAACAGGACCGCCGTATCCATCTTGGCCTGACGGACCGACCCTTCCACCCGCAGGTCCATCAGGCGGCTCCGGAGCCGCATCTCCTTGAGGAACTGGTCGATCGTGTACGGGTGGTGCCCCGTCCACTGCGAGACCGTGTTTCGGAGCTCCCGCGCGTGCCGGCGCAGGAACGTGGCCGCCTTCTCCTTGCCGTTGCGCTGGGTCGCGTCCACGAAGAGGCGGCGCAGATGCAGGTCGTAATAGTCCGGCAGGCTCACGCCGTAGCGACCGCGCTTCGTCGCGTAGTGCTCGCGCAGCGTGCGCTTCGTCTTGGGCAGCGAGTCCACGTGCGCGCGCGAGCGCACCACGGCCGGCTTGTCGGCGATCGAGCGCATCACCTCCGACACGTAGTCGAGCTTCTTCATCACCGGCCAGCCGCCGTACTCCGAACGCCAGCGGCTGCCGGGCCGGAGCCATACGGCAAAGGTCTCGGCGAAGTCCTCGAGTGGATGGCTCTGTGCGTACCACCACTCGAGATGCAGCACGTGCTTGCGGCTGCCGGGCTTCGGGCGATACGTGTCGGGGTACGGCTGCGAGGGCTTGCCGAAGTGCTTGCGATACGAGTGTTTGAACCGCAGCCGGTACGCCGTGTCGATTGCGTGCCCGGCTTCGTGGCGCAGGATCTTCATGCACCACGACTTCGTGCCGCCTTCCACCTCGAGCACCTGATTGCGCTCGAGGCGCATCAACCGGGGATGCGCCAGGTAGAAGGGGATCGCGATGCCGGGCACGTCGTCGGGCGAGAACCACTCGTTCGACAGCCACACGTGCGGCTTGAAGCGCAGCCCCTTGCGCGCGAGCTCTTCGTAGAGGCGCGTCACCATCGCCGCGAGCCACGTGTCCTCGATCTTCAGTCCGAGATCGCAGAAGCGGACGTCGAGCAGCTCGTCATCGGGCAGGTCGACCCAGGCCGGCTCGCCGCGGCGGCGGCCGTTCTTCCGTTTCCCGTTGGATCGTCTGCGTGCGCCCACCGCTCCGCCGGCACCTCCTTCGAAGGGCCGTCACCGTACGGCGCACAACGCGCGCTCGCCAGAGCCCGCTCGGCGGGCGTCGTCGCTAGCGTCCGCGCAGCGGGGTCATCCGGTTGATGCGCAGCTCGCCCTCCTCGGCTTCGATCCCGAGGTCGATGCGGCCGACGACCTGGCCCTTGGCCGTGACCGTCGCCATGGCGTTGCGCACGGTGATGAACGCGCGGTCGAAGGAGAGGGCGCGGATGGTCCGGACCGCGCGCTGGACCTCGCCGCGGCGCGTGGCCAGCTCCTGCCGCAGGGCCGCTTGGCGCGCCGCGGGGCAGCCGGCGAGCACGTCGCGCTCCGGGGCGAGGGTGACGGCGGCCTCGCCCCGCTGCCGGATCGCGGCCATCTGCGCCTCGATCCAGACGCGCAGGCGTCCGGGGGTCGCGGCGGCATACGGATCGACGGCCTCGGGCGGCAGCACCACGTCGGGCGGGATCTCGCCCGGCAACGAGCGCATGGTGACGAACGCCACCTGCGCGGGCCCCATGAGCAGCTCCAGCTCGAAGAGCCCGACGGGACGCCCACCGCGGCTCAGCAGGACGTCGACCTTCATCGTGCCGACCCGGATGGCCTCGGCGTCGCGGAACGCGCGCTCGACGGGCGTCATCAGGTCCGAGAGCTTCGTGAGCTCGCGCTGGCGCACCACGACCTGCTGCGCAACCCGGCCGTCACGGCGTACGCCCGCCAGGATCTCCTGGCCCAGGTAGGTGCTCCATCCCCGCAGGCGGCTCTCGGCGAGCCGCTGCTCGGCCGGCGGCACGCCCCCTCTGCGGAGGTAGAAGGGCAACGGCTTGGAGACGTCCTCGACGATCCGCGGCTGGGTCTCGCCGCGCACCGGTAGCTCCAGGAGCTCCATGCCGAGCGCGCCCGGCTGGTTCGCGCCGTCGATCGGCCAAGGCTGCGTGCGCGCGGCAACCGGCGGCACCTCGATCGCCGTGATCGGCTTCTCGGGCAGGATCACGTCGCGGGCGCGGGGATGGCGCACGATGCGCACGCCCACGTGGGGCGCCACCGCCGTCGTGGGGACGTTGCGCAGCGACTTGATGCTCACGCCGATGCAGCCCCCGCGATACAGCATGTCGAGTGCCGTCAGCACGGTCTGTACGCGCACGTTGTTGTGGATGCGCATCTCCGCGACGACGTCCTGCTTGTACCGCTCGCGCGCCGACTTCGCGGCCTGGTAGAGGATGCGCACGTCGCTCGACGGCTCTTCCGCCTTCGCCTCGAGCACGACGGGCAGGCGGCTGGCCTTGCCCGGACGGGCGGTGCTCCCGCCGGCAGGCAGGAACAGCGGGAAGCCGAGGATCTTGGGCTCCGTCTCGTGCCGGATTCGCAGGCCCACGCGGTAGAGCCCCACCTCTTGGCAGAGGTGACGCGCGACGCGCACGCGGGCCCAGATGGCGTCCTTGTGCGCCGTGATCCAGACCTCGTGCGGGCTGGGGCGGGCCGTGCCGGCGCGCTGCTTGAGCAGCTCGCGCAGCTGGGTGCGCGTGAGGACCCGGTCGCGCATGTCTGCCACGCGGTAGTAGCCCAGCTCCCCCACGAGGAGGTGGGTCACGTTCTGGCGCGCCATGGGCGCCCCGGTGCCGGCGACGGGCAGGTTGGCGTTGCCGATGAGCGGCACGCGCTCGTCGCCGAACGCAGGACCGGCAGCCAGGCCGAGGAGCAGCATCGAGGCGGCGATCAGGGGCTTGCGGTACATGCCGCAATTGTTCCGCCGGCGAGCCGCGGCGCAACTTCCACGGGATGCGAATAGCATCGGAGCGTCACGAGGAGGCGATTCATGCGGAACGCCCGGCTGCTGCTCCCGCTCCTGTTGCTCGCCCTGCTGCTGCCGGCCGCCCCGGCGACGGCCCACGACGAGCCGTCCAAGATCACCTTCGGCTCCCAGGCGCGCGACTTCACCCAGCGTCACCTCACGATCCGCATCCGCCCCGACTTCGAGAACCGCGCGGTGGGCGGCAACGTCACCGTTCGCTTCGAGTCGCTCGTCGACGACCTGCGCACCCTGCGCCTGCACGCCGAGGACACGCGCATCCACACGGTGAAGGACGAGGGCGGGGCCTACCTCCCCTACGACCACGTGCGCGGCCTGCTCACCATCCAGCTGCGCGAGCCGCTCGCGAAGGGCGGCGAGGCGGAGGTCGTGATCGACTACTCGTCGGCCCCGCGCCGCGGGCTGTACTTCCACGGCCCGACGAAGGACGCGCCGAACACGCCGACGTGGCTCTACAGCCAGGGGCAGGCGTCGCAGAACCGACGCTGGATCCCCTGCTACGACGAGCCGGACGACCGCACCTCGTGGGACATGTACGTCGAGGTCCCGGAGAACATGCAGACCGTGTCGAACGGCGTGCTCCTCGAGCAGCAGAAGGGCGCCCCCGGCTGGCGCATCGACCACTGGCACTTCGGCGATCGCTCGCCGACCTATCTTATCTCGCTCGTGTGCGGCGAGATGCTCCAGCTGAAGGACCGCTGGAAGGACGTCGAGCTCGACTACAACGCGCCCAAAGGCCACGCCACGGAAGCCACCCTGCGCCGCGCGCTCTCGAAGACGCCGGCGATGTTCGAGTTCTTCACCGACTACATCGGCACGCCCTACCCGTGGCCGCGCTACGCGCAGACGCTCGTGTGGGACTTCGTCTACGGCGGCATGGAGAACGTCACCGCCACGACGCTCAACATGCGCGTGCTGCACACCGACGCCGACCGGCCGACCTATCGATCCGACGGGCTCGTCGCGCACGAGCTGGTGCACATGTGGTATGGCGACCTGATCACCTGCCGCACGTGGGACCACCTCTGGCTCAACGAGGGCTTCGCCACCTACTTCACGGACCTCTTCTTCGAGCACGACTACGGCCCGGAGGAGTTCCTCGTCAGGCGGCGGGAGCAGAACGAGCGCTACCTGGACCGCGTCCCGGAGCCGCACACGCTCACGGTCAAGCACCCCGAGCGCGACGACATCCCCGCGGAGCTCGGCGGCTGGAAGGCCTACAACCGCGGCGCCGCGATCCTGCACATGCTGCGGCTCGAGCTCGGCGACGACGTCTTCCGGCGTGCGATCGCCGCGTACACGCGCACGCACTACGACCAGGCCGTGGTCTCCGAGCAGCTGCGCACGGCCGTCGAGCGCGTTGCCGGCCGCGACCTCGCCTGGTTCTGGAAGCAGTGGGTCTACGGCACGGGCTACCCCGTCTTCGAGGTCGAGGTCGACGGCGGCCCCGATCCGGCGATGCTCGAGCTGGTCGTCCGGCAGACGCAGACGCGGGCAGGCAAGCAGGGGCTCTTCCGCATGAGCGTGCCCGTGCGCCTCGGCCCCCACGGCCCGACGCGCGTCCTGCGCGTGTTCAAGGAGGAGCACCGCTTCCCCCTCGGCGCGTGGCTCAAGGAGCTGGCCGGCGGCAACGGCGGCCACCCGACCGGCGAGATGTACGTGCGCTTCGGCAGCGGGTCGCACCAGCTCATGAAGGCGAAGGTGACCCAGGCCGCGCGCTTCTGGCGCGCGATGCTCGCGCAGGATCCCGACTCGGACGCTCGGCTCGAGGCGGCGCGGGCGCTCGAGGCATTCGGCGCCTCGAACGCCACGGCGCTGGCGGATGCGCTCGGCAAGGACGACGCGTGGTCCGTCCGGCGCGAATGCGCCCGCGTGCTCGGTCGCCTCGGCGGTCCCGTCGCGACGATGGCGCTGCTCCCGGCAACGGAGGACCAGGACGCCCGCGTGCGCGTCGCCGTTGCCGAAGCGCTGGGGAAGACGAAGCGTGAGGCCGCCGGCCCCACGCTCGTGCGCCTGGCCGTCGAGGATCCGAACGCGTATGTGCGCGCCGCCGCGGCCCGCGGCGCCGGTGCGCTCAAGGTACCCGAGGCGAAGAAGCTGCTCGCCCTGCTGCTCGAGGTGGACTCCCACCGCGAGGTGATCCGTCGCGGTGCGCTCGACGGCCTGCGCGCGCTGGGCGATCCCGAAGGCATCGAGCTCGCAAAGCCGTTCCTGCCCTACGCGGCCGGCGACGGCGCGATGCACCAGGTCCGCCAGGCGGCGCTCGACTGCATCACGAAGCTCGGCCCCGATCGACCCGACGTGCACGCGCTGCTCGTCAAGCAGCTCGACGATCCCTACTTCCGCATGCGCCAGTGGGCCGCGACGGCCTGCGGCGTCTACAAGGTGACGGCCGCCGCGCCCAAGCTCGAGGCGCTCTGGCGCCACGACTGGAACACCGGCGTACAGGGCGAGGCCTACCGCGCGCTCGAGAAGATGGGCCGCCTCCCCGGCGATGCGCCCAAGACGAAGTAGGAGTCCGCCTAGCGAGCGACGAGCTCGCTGAACTGCAGCGAGCAGCTGTCGAGGCAGACGCCCATCCCCCGCCCCGGCAGCGCGAAGGTGCCGAGCACGACGTCATTGGCGCGCACGGTGACCCCGGCCTCGCCGCAGGTCGCACGCAGGCGGTAGCGGCCTTCGACGGCCGCCGGCGCCTTGCCCCGCTTCAGGACCCGCCACCGGCCGTCCACGCGCCGGTTGACCGCGTAGCCGCCGCGGTCGTTCAGCAGCACGACCGTGTAGGCCTTGGGGCTCTCGAAGCCGATCAGGAGCCCGCCCTTCCAGCGGCCCGCCGGCACGTGCAGCGTCGCCGCCATCGACTCGACGTCGTCGCGCGCCCGGCAGGCGCTCGTCACGCGCGCCGTGCCCCAGACGGCGTCCGGCGCCGTGCCGATCCACTCGTTCCAGACCGGCGCGTACGGCTCCTGCTGCGTGGCGAGCCACGCGCGGATCTTGGGCTGGAGCGCCTTGGGCTCCCCCACCACCTTCGCGAACACGGACCGCGCCGTCTGGCCCCGGTCGAGCTTCGCGGCCAGCGTGCGCCAGCGGCGGCGGTACTTCCCCTCGTCGGCCTCGAGCAGGAACCGCACGAGCGCCCACTGCTCGTAGCGCTCCCCGGCCCGCTCCGACTCGACCAGCGCCGTCAGGTCGTAGTCGTCCTGCTCGTAGCAGGCGAGCGCACGCTCTGCGTAGTTCGCAAGCGAGCACGTCGGCACGACACCGAGCGTCAGCGTCTCGCCGTCCCAGTAGTGGCGCGAGAGGTACTCGACCAGGCCCTCGACGTACCACGCGTCCTTCGGCGCCTTGTTGTTGCAGCGCGCGAGGAAGTGGAACTGGTGCATCGCCTCGTGCAGGAGCAGCTGGCGCGTGTTGTAGATCGTGGGCTGCGTGTAGAGGTACACGCTCTTGTTGCCGGGCCAGTAGTAGCCCCCGGCGCCGCGCGGGATGTGGATGCCGTCCGCGCGCAGCTTGTCGCGCCAGTCCTGGGCGTCGGCCAGGAAGAAGACGTCCAGGCGCTCCCCGCGCTCGAGCTTCGGCTCGCTCCCGAAGAAGTCCCGAAGCAGCGGCCACATGGCCTCGAGCATCCGCGCATAGGTCTTCGAGCGCGCCGGATCGACGTTGGTCGAGAGCCGGTAGTGCTCGGACTCGTAGACCGTGAGCTCGAGCGTCGGCTCGGCAACGACGGGGCTCGCGCCGAGGGCGAGCAGGCAGACGGCCAGGGCCCGGAAGACGTTCGTCATGCGCCTCGATTGCACCACCCAGGACCGCAATTGAAAGGGCCGCGAAGCGCTACGCTCCGCGGCCCAGGAAGCTCGATGGTGCCTTGCGGCTACTCGGCGGCCTTGCTCGGCTCGGCGATGTCCCAGCCCTGCTCCTTCTCCTTCTCCTGGATCTCGTCCAAGAGCAGCGCGGAGTCGAGCGGGTCGGAGCCCTCGGTGAAGTTCTCGCCACCTTCCCACAGGTCGGCGTTCTTCTGCTCCCAGTCGGCGTACTCCTCCGGGAGCTCGTGGTCGGGCCAGATGGCGTTGACGGGGCACGCCGGCACGCACGCCTCGCAGTCGATGCACGTGTTCGGATCGATCACGAGCATGTGCGGGTCCTTCACCTCCCAGAAGCAGGCAACGGGGCACTCGACGACACAGTAGGTGTAGCGGCAGTCCACACAGCGGGCGGTGACGACGTGGGTCATGGTCTCTCCTGGTCTCCGTGGCGCGCGGACGACCTCTGCGTCCGATGCGGCGAGAGCATAGCGCCCCCGCCCCCCGATTCAACGGAACGCAACGCGATGTTCTGGGCGCGACAACTTGAGAACGGTTCTCAAGAAGCGCGGGCGCTCATGTGCTGCGGCGACAGCCGCTCAGTTGCACTTCGCGCAGCTCTCCATCACCTTCGTGACCTTGCCCGCGGGACGGCAGCCGCAGGAGTCGCCGGCCGGCTTGGGCGACGCGCGCCAACGCCAGTGACCCGGCTGGTACTCCTGGTCGACGTAGCGGATCTCGTACTTCGGCGGCACGTAGCGACGGCGGGTCTTCACCACCGGACGCGACTCGGCGACGGTCTTGTACTCGGCCGGGGTCTCGACGCAGTAGTCGACGCCCTCTTCCTTGACCGTGCGCGTGCACCACTTGAACTCGGGCGGGCAGTACTCGTACTTCCAGCAGCCGCCGGCCGTCTGCACCCAGCGGTAGCCGCCGGGCTTCGTCTCGACGAGCTGCTCTTCGCAGGTCGTGCCACAGCCGGTACGGCAGGCGAAGGTCTTCGGCTTGACCTGCACGTCGCGGTACGTGGTCTCCATGACCGTGTACTGCTCTTCCTTCACCTGGCCCGGCGCGCACTTGACCAGCTTGGGCACCTTGCGCGTGACCGGCGGCACGTACTCGCGGCAGTACTGCATGCAGGGGTCGGGGCTCGTGGGCAGGTCCGTGGGCAGCCCGCTGATGGTGTCGGCGCGGCCCGCCGTCGACGAACAGCCGGCCAGGAACAGCAGGCCGACGGCCGCGGCGGCGATCGGTGCCCAGGTACGCATGCTGCGCATATGGAGTCCTCCCGTGTCGGATCGCCCGCCGCGCGCGGCAGACGGATCCCTCCCGGCCGGAATTCCTATCACGCGAGGGCCTCGCGCGGAAGGCGGTCCCGGGGTTCCGGGGCGCCCCGCCGGGGCCCCGGGGCGTATCGGCCTGTCACGACACGGTCACACCCGGTTCCCGGGGTGCAGGGGGGACCCCCCGTCGTAGCATTGCGGCCCGCCGATGGCTTCCGCCACGGCGCGCAGACCGCACGGGACATGCCGCAGACGGACCACCACGTGCCGGACGACGAATCCGACCTCCACGCGGGCGCCCCCCCGACCGGCGGCGACCTGCCGTCCGAGCCCTCGAGCGGAAACGACACCGAGGACGCGGGGCACCTCTTCTCGTTCCACGAGGACTTCACTCTCGACCGCATGTTCACCGCGCGCGAGGCGGAGCTCGTCCGGCGCCTCACCGCGTTCTCCCGCGACGGCGCCGGCGACGCGGCCCAGAGCCTCGAGATCGCGCTCGACGACGGCTACCACCGCCTGGGCGCCATCGCCCTCGCCATGGAGTCGTATCCCGCGCTCGGCGAGAACACGAAGCTCGCCGACAAGGAGCGCTCGCTCCGCTCGCTCGTCGACACGCTCGAGCGCGGCGGCGGCCACGCCATCGAGTGGTCGCTCCCGACGAAGGCGATCCTCTCGCGCACGTACGGCATCGCGAAGGTGAACTTCTGGACGTCGCTCAAGTACGTCCTGACCTCCATCGGCTCCGACGAGTCGCGCGATCTCCTCGCGGCCATCGAGGAGGCGATCGAGGAGGCCGTGTACACGCGCCTCGCCGAGGAGCTCTACGGCTCGTTCGCCGCGTCGCAGAACACGACCCCCGAGCTCAAGCGCGTCGCCGTCGAGCACGTGATCGACCTCTGGGAAGGACGCGTGCGCTTCGCCACCTACCAGTTCTGCCCGATCCTGCGCAGCGCGTGGCGCGCGCGGCAGCGGGCACCGCGCGTCTTCGGCACGATGATGGGCGCGCAGGAGATCTTCCAGCTCCTCTTCCAGGACTGCGACGAGCGCTTCCTCGAGGTCTTCACCGAGGGCGACACCGACGAGCAGACCGTTCAGGCCTTCGAGGAGTTCCTCTTCGACCTCGCCTTCGAGAGCCTGGAAGAGGTGCGCCAGAAGATGGCCGACTCGAAGCAGGGCGTCATCGGGCCCGACGAGGTCGCCGACTTCCTCGGCTACAGCACGCTGCGTCCCATGCTGGCCGGCGCGAAGGACCTCTACTCCTCGTTCCGCCGCCGGCGCGTGAAGGCGCAGTACCGCACGTCGATGGGCGTGCCGGGCCCGCGCCGCACGGCCGAGTCCTACGTGCTCGAGGCGCTGCTGGTCGCCGAAGCGCGCGAAGCCGGCGCCTGAGCCGCCAGGAGAGATCATGGGCATCGACCTGCAGCCGCTCGAGCAACGCGTCGTCGGCGTCCTCATCGAGAAGCAGTACACCGTCCCCGACGCGTACCCGCTGACGCTCAACGCGCTCCTCGCCGGCTGCAACCAGAAGAGCAACCGCAGTCCGCACATGGAGGTGATGGACTGGGAGCTCGAAGGGGCGGTGCGTGGCCTCATGGACCGCGGCTGGGTCACGCGCGTCGAGCGCGACAGCGGCCGCGCCATGCGCTACAGCCATCAGGCGAAGGAACAGCTCGGCGTCGAGGCCGCCGACCTCGCGATCCTGTCCGAGCTCCTCTGCCGCGGACCGCAGACGCCGACGGAGCTCAAGACGCGCGCCGCGCGCATGGCCCACGTCGGCGGGCCGGCCGACGTCGAAGATCGACTCCAGGCCCTCGCGTCGCGCCCCGTGCCCTACGTCACGCGCCTGCCCAAGCGCCCGCGCGAGCAGATGCAGCGCTGGTGCCACCTGCTCGACGGGCGCACGGCCGAGGAAGCCGTCGAGGGCTACGGCGGCGAGACACCCGCGCCCGCCGCGCCGTCGGCGGCGGCGCCGAGCGCACCGCGTCCGACGAGCGATCCGCTCGTGGCGCGCATCGATGAGCTGGAAGCCGAGGTGGCCGACCTGAAAGCCCGCCTGGACCGGCTCGAGGGAACTGCCTAGCGAACCGCGTCGAGGCGTTCGGCCAGCTCGGCCAACGCGATCGCCGTCGCGCCCCAGACGGTCCACCCCGCCAACGCGAAGAAGGGCACGTCCATCTCACGCCCGCGCCGCGTCCAGCGCTCCATGCGCCGCACGTCCGGATCCACGAGCTGGTCGAGCGTGGCATGCTCGAGCGCGGCGACTTCGCGCTCCTCCGCGCGCAGCGACTCGGGCTCCGGTCCCGTGGCCACGTGCACGAGCAAGTCGGTATGCGTGACGGGGATGTAGACGGGATGGAGCGTACCGAGCGAGGTCGGCAGCTCGCGCGCGAGCCCGATCTCCTCGTGTGCCTCACGCACCGCCGTCTCCCAGCTCGACTCCCCGTCCTCCGGTCGTCCGCCCGGTAGCGAGACCTGTCCGCGATGCTCCGGCAGGTCCTCGCGCCGGAGCGTCAGCGGAAAGTGCAGCCGCCCCTCCCGCGCGAAGACGTAGAGCAGCGCCGAGGCGGGACGCGGTGCGCGCTGCTCCTCAGGGTCGGGACGCCGACCGCCCGGTCGCGGGTACATCCGTCGCTGCGCCGCGGGCGCATCGAAGGGCTCGAGCGCGAGCGCGGCGCGCAAGAGGTCGAGGTCGATCGGCGGGCGGACGGGGGACATGGGACGTTGGGGCAGGGCTCGCAGCGCAAAGGCGCGAAGGTACCCTCCCCACCTGCCGTGAAGGAGACAATGATGGTCGAACTGCGCTACGCCGCTACGGCTTCCGCGGCCCTCCGGGGCGCCGAGACGGTCCTTTTGCTCGCCCCCCAGCGCGCGCTGCGCAAGGGCTGGCTGACGAAGACGATCGATGCGCCGTGGGCGGACCTGCTCAAGCGCGCCGCGAAGGACACGGACGCCGGCGTGGCCGGCACGAGCGTCGTCGCGCAGAACCCCGGCAAGGGCCCGAAGAAGATCGTGCTCGCCGTGCTGCCCGACGAGCGCTCGCGGCACAACTGCCCCGCGCGCCCGGAGGCCATTGCGTCGGCCGTCGGTGCATCCGGCGTCGCCGGCGGCCCCAGCGCCGTCATCGCCTGTGCGGAGGAAGCGGCCCACGTCCTCCCGATCGCACGCGCGGTCGGGCGCATGCTGCCGACCTACTCGCGCAAGTCGAACGGCAAGAAGTCGGTCGTGCGCCTGGCCATGACGAACCCGACGGGCGGCAAGCAGACCATCTCGAAGGCCGACAAGGCCGTCGTCGACCGCTCGCGCTGGGCCGCGATGCTCGTCGACACGCCCCCGGAGGAGATGACGACGACCGCGTTCGTCTCGGCGACGCGCAAGGCCGCGCGCGGCATCAAGCACCTGCGTGTCAGCGTCATCTCGGGCAACGCCGTCCTCGAGCAGAAGATGGGCGGCCTGCACGCGGTCGGGCGCACGGCCTTGCATCCGCCGCGTCTGCTCCTGCTCGAGTACCGCCCGCCGAAGCCGCGCATGAAGCTCGGCATCGTGGGCAAGGGCGTCGTGTACGACACGGGTGGTCTGAGCCTCAAGGTGGGCGGCCACATGGCCGGCATGAAGTGCGACATGGGCGGTGCCGCGGCCGCCGTCGGCGCAGCGCTCGCGCTGGCCGATGCGGGCCACAAGGACGCCTTCGTGTGCGCCGCAGGTCTGGTCGAGAACGCGATCGGCCCGAAGGCCTACCGCCCCGACGACATCCTGCCGATGCACTCGGGCCACACCGTCGAGATCAACAACACCGACGCCGAGGGCCGTCTCGTGCTCGCCGACGCCTGCTCGTTCGTCGCGCGCAAGAAGAAGCCCGACGTGGTGATCGACATGGCAACGCTCACCGGCGCGCAGCTGATCGCCACGGGCCACCGCCACGCGGGCATCGTGAGCAACCGCGGGGGCCTCGAGGACGGCGTCCGCGCCGCCGGCATCGCGAGCGGCGACCTCGCCTTCCCGATGCCCTTCGCGCCCGAGTTCTTCCAGAACGAGTTCCGCTCGAAGGTCGCCGACATGAAGAACTCGGTGGCCGACCGCATGAACGCACAGTCCTCGTGCGCCGGGCAGTTCATCTACAGCCACATCGACGATCTCGACATCCCGTGGCTGCACATCGACTTGGCGGGTCCGGCCTTCCGCGAGGAGCGCGGCACGGGCTATGGTGTAGCGCTCGTCGCGACCCTCGCCCGGTCCCTGACGAAGAAGATGCTCGCGAGCTGAACTGGATGATCGACGTGGACCACGGCGCAGAAAGGAGGGCGGACCCATGGCCAGCGACCACGATGCCCAATCTGCGCTCGAACGTCTCGTCCGCGAAGGCAGCGACACCGATCTCCGCCGCTTCCTGCTGATCCTGCAGCCGCCCGAGCTGGCCGACCTGCTCGAGGCGCTCAAGAGCAGCGAGGATCGCACGCGTGCGTTCCGCGCCATCCTCGAGCCCAATCGCGCCGACGTGCTGCGCGACATGGAGGACCAGGAGCGCGCGGAGGTCGTCGAGTCCCTGACCGAGCAGGAGACCGTAGCGCTCGTGCGCGAGCTGCAGAGCGACGACGCCGCCGACGTGCTGCAGGACATGCCCGAGGAGAAGCAGGAGCGCGTCCTCGAGCAGATCGAGCCGGAAGACCGCGCCGAGCTGCGCGAGATCCTCACGTATCCGGAAGACAGCGCCGGCGGCATCATGCAGACGGAGCTCGTTGCCGTGCGCGAGGACGTCACCGCGCGGCAGGCCGTCGAGGAAATCCGCCGCACGCGCGACGAGGTCGGCGAGCTGCACGAGATCTTCGTCGTCGACGCCGAAGAGCGGTTGACCGGCTGGATCACCGAGCGCGCCCTCATCCTCGCCGACGACGAGACCCCCATCCGCGGCCTCACGGGCCGCGTGCCGATCCAGGTCACGGTGCACCAGGACCAGGAGGAGATCGCCTCGCTGGTGCAGGACTACGACGTCGGCTCCGTGCCCGTCGTGGACGACACGGGCCGTCTCGTGGGCCGCATCCTCGTGGACGACATCGTCGACGTGCTCGTCGAGGAGGCCACCGAGGACATCCTGCGCCAGGGCGGTACGGACCCGGAGGAGCTCTACGAAGCGACGGTGCTCAGCGCCATCCGCGCGCGTGCACCCTGGCTCCTGATCACCTTCATTGGCGGCATCGCAGCGGCGCAGATCATCATGGCCGGCGACGGCGTGATCCAGCGCGCCAACGTCGCGGCGCTCTTCGCCTTCATCCCCGTGATCATGGGCATGGGCGGCGGCAGCTCGACCCAGGCCGCCACCGTCACCGTGCGCAGCCTGGCACTCGGGCGTATCGGCACGGGCGAGGTGTGGGGCGTGGTGCGCAAGGAGTTCATCTCCGCCTTCATCCTCTCGGCGTTCTTCGGCCTGGTGCTGCTCGTCGTGAGCGGACTCACCTCGAGCTCGTCGGACGTGGGCCTCATCTGCGCGACGGCCCTCTTCGGCACCATGTGCCTCGGCACGCTCTTCGGCGTGATCACACCGTTGATCCTCGACAAGCTGGGCGCCGATCCCGCCGTCGCCACGAGCCCCTTCGTGACGACTATCAACGACCTCATCGGCTCGTCGATCATCATCTTCTTCACCTGGGTGCTGATCCTGTAGCAGCAGGCGCGGACCCGGTGGTTCGACGCGCGCGAAGGGAGCCCCATGCTGAAGCGCCTCGTTGTCCCGTCGGTGATCCTCGTACTCGTGACGGCGTGGCTCGCCGCTCCTTCGCTCTCCAAGGAAGACGCGCAGGCCGAACGCTTGGCCGCCGCCGTCAAGTACATCGAAACGAACAAGACCCACACGCACGCCTTCCTTGTTCATCGCGACGGCAAGCTCGCCCTCGAG
>JASJAY010000127.1 GCA_030066775.1 Planctomycetota bacterium | reverse complement strand
TCGGCCTGGGCGAGATCCCCGTGATCGGGCTCGCGAAGGCGCGCGCGAGCAAGGGCACGGAGGAGCGCATCATCGTTCCCGGGCGCGATCCCGCGCTCGTCCTCCCGCCCACGGATCCGGCCCTCCGCATCCTCGTGCGCGCGCGCGACGAGGCCCACCGCTTCGCCGGGCGCTACCAGAAGAAGCGTCGCGCCCGCTCGTTCGCGAAGTCCGAGCTCGACGGCATCCCCGGGCTGGGCCCCGTGCGCCGCAAGCGGCTCTTGGACCAGTTCGGCTCGGTGGCGAACCTCAAGGTCGCCCCGTTCGAAGACCTCGCCGCCGTGCCCGGGGTGGGGGAGCGATTGGCGCGCCTCATCCGCGAGCGCCTCGGCGTCGCCTGACCTCAGCGCCCCTTCGCTGTCGCGAGCGGGCCGATGTACTGCGTCGCGGCCACGACGTGGTCGAAGCGGACGCGCACGGTACGGCCGGCCGGGTCCTTCACGCCCGCGCGGCGCATCGCGCGGTCCGTGATGTAGAGCGAGAGCACGACGAAGTTCGCCTTCAGGTCCGCGTGGGTGCGCCAGCGGAAGCCCTCGAACGGATCACCGCCCTTGTCGCGCAGGCGGAAGCCCATGCCGGTCCAGGGCGAGCGGCGTGCACCTTGCTTGAAGTGGGCGACGCGTTTGCCGTCGAGCCACAGCGCGAGCTCGCCGTCGCGCCGATCGGGCTTGCTGTTGAGGCGCACCATGACCTCGACGCACTGCCACCGGTCGTGGGGGACCGCCTGGTCTGTCTGCGGTAGCAGGCCGTTGCCCCAGTGCTTGCCGTCAGCCGAGCCCTTCATCTCGTTCCAGTACGTGTAGAAGCTCCACCGCCCCGGCAGGGGGATCCCCGTCCGCGTGGCGTGCGGCTCGATCGCCACCGTGAAGCGCTCGTGGCCGGCGGGCTTCGTGCCGGCATGCCCCTGCGGCCAACGCGTGCGCGGGCGGTAGCCGCCCATCGTCACGAAGTGGTGGATGGGCTGGCGGTCCATGAACTTCACGTAGAAGCGCACGAAGAGCGTTTCGACTCCGTCGAAGGACGTGTAGCAGTGCCCGCCCGTGTCCTTGCCGATCGTGCCCGTGATCTGCAGGCTGCGCTTGCCGTTGCTGCCCGTCGGCGCGTCGTCGACGAAGGCGAGCGCCTCGCCGCGCGGGTTCTTCACCTCGCTGAACCGCTTGCCGAGGTCGGCGACGCCCCCTTGCTCGAACCGCTCGGCGAAGATCACGGCCTTGTGCGTCTCGATGCCGCGGTCGCCGGGGTGGTGCCGAGCCAGGCCGGGCCCATCGGGCAAGGCCTCGTCCTTCGCTTGGGCCGGAGCCATGCCTGGGACGGCGAGAAGGGCCAGCACCAGCAGGAGTCGTCGCACGCGTCCTAGCATATCGAACGCACCGTCTCCACGTGCGCGGCCCGGCGAGGCGGGTACGCTCGCGAGTGGAGGTCGAACCATGCGCACGTTTCTCGTCACTGTCGTCGCCCTCGCGCTCGTGGTGCCCTTGGCAGCCGCCGATGTCGAGTCCGGCGTGCGCGCGTACGAAGCCGGGCGCGCCTGCACGTTCCAGGTCTTCACCAACGCGAAGTGGAACAAGGACACCTGGAGCTGGGACAAGGACGACTACGGGAGCGGGATCGGGTACCGCCGCGACGGCTGGGTGCTGACGGCGGCGCACGTCGTCGCGGACGCCGACTCCGTCACCCTGGTCTGCCCCGATGGCATCGCCAGGAAGGCAGAGCGGTGGGTCTGGAGCGAGCGCATCGACATCGCTGTCGTGTACATCCCCGACTACGAGGTGCCCGTGCCGAGCTTCGGGTCCTCCGCGGGGCTGAAGAAGGGCCAGCCCGTATTCGCCGTGGGGCGGCCCAAGGGCTACGCGCGGGCCATCACCGGGGGGATCGTGAGCGACCTGCACGCCAACCTCACGTTCGACGGCGAGCGCAAGTATCCGCTGCAGAGCTACATCCTCACGGACGCCCAGGCCAATCCGGGCAACTCGGGCGGGCCCCTGCTCGATCCCGTCGGCCGGGTCGTCGGCATGGTCGTGGCCAGCCTCTCGGTCACCGAGAGCAAGACGCCCGCGATGTCGTTCGCCCTGCCCATCGATGTCGTGCGGCGCTACGCCGAACGCCTTCGCGTGGAGCAGCGCAGCATGAGCTCCAGCACGATCGAGGCCGAGCTCAGCAACCTGCAGCAGGTGCCGCTCGAGGTCCGCAAGAAGCACGGCATCCGCGCCCTGGAAGGGGTTGTGCTCTACGACGTGGCGGGCAAGGCGAAGGCGGCCGGCCTGCGGGACGGCGACGTGGTGCTCGCCGTCGACGGCGTGGCCATGGTCGAGTGGATGCAGCTGCGCGTCGAGCTCGGTCTTCGCAAGCCCGGCACCACGGTCGAGCTGCGCATCGAACGTGGTGGCAAGACCCAGACGCTGAAGGCCGAGGTCGTGCCGTGGAAGGACGATTGATAGAGGCCCCGAGTCGGCTCGTTGAGACAGACTGCTGAGGCATAGCCGCTCTGACGTGTGCGAGCGCGTGCTCGTGCTCGTTCTCGTGAAGGAGGCCACGCGCACGAGAACGAGCACGCGCTCGCCTACGAATGCTCCGCTCCCGAGTGCAAGGAGCCGCTCCTAAGCCGTCTCGCAACTGCTGCTGCTTCATCGTTCTGCCGTGTGCGAGCGCGTGCTCGTGCTCGTTCTCGTGACGGCCCGAGATCGGCAAGGCGGATCGGCAGGGCGGCCACAGCTCAGTCCTCCAGGTTGGAAGGGCGCCTGCCGCCCCTTCTCCTTCGGTCGAGGGCGACAGGCGCCCTTCAAACCTGGAGGACTTCACATGACTCGTACGACGACCGGCTTCGCGCATCAGCGGCTCGACGCCTTCCATGCCGCCATGGAGCTGACCATCGGCGTCGAGGGCCTCGCGGCCGGCCTTCCGCGCGGTCACGCGGACCTGAAGGACCAAGTCCGACGCGCCGCTTCGGCAACCATGCGCAACATCACCGAGGGGGCCAACCGATGGGCTCCGCGCGACAAGGCCGCTCGCTTCGTCATCGCCCGCGGCGAGTGCGGCGAGTGCGATGCCGCGCTCGAGATGGTCGAGCGTCTTCGCCTGGCCCCCGGCAGGCAGGTCCGGCGCCTGCGGCAGCTGACCGGTCGCGTCGCCGCCATGCTCACCGGGCTCATCCAGCGCCAGCACCGGGCCGATGCCACCGGATAGCGCCGGTTCGACGGGCTACTGCTTCAGCAGCCACGCCTCGGCGCGCAGGATCTCCGTGTTCTTGCCGGCCCGGACCTCCTCGGGCACGGGCTCGACGACCTCGTGGGGCGTGATGCCGTTGAACTCGATTCCCTTGCCGTCGAGGCCGGTGCGCGTGCGCGTGGAGTAGATCACCTTCGCGATCCCGCTCGGGAAGGACCAGGCCTCCTTCGAGCTGGAGGAGCCCGCGGACGTCGTGCCGAACACACGCGCGTCGTGGATGTTGACCAGGTCGCGGATCATCGTCTCGCCGGCCGAGATGCAGCCGGCGTCGATGATCACCGCCACCGGCTTCGGGATCTGCTTGATCTGTTCGATCAACGCGTTGTTGTAGCCCCCGCCCGTGTTCGCGCGTAGATCGAGGATCCAGCCCTTCGTCTTCGGGCACGCCTCGAGCGCTGCCGCGATGCCGCTCTGGATGCTGCCGTCGATGCGGCGCCACCACATGTAGCCCACGCCGCTCTCGAGCCGCGTGTGCCAGAGCGACTTGCCGCCCTGTGTCATGCCCTGGGGCTGGTTGTAGGCGCGCATCCAGTTGCGCAGCTCGTGCTGGTTGCGCAGCGTGACTTCCTTGGAGCGCTTGCCGTCGAGGTAGGTGAGCGTGTGCTTCTCGCCTTTCTCTCCGACGAGCGCCGTGCGGTAGGTGAAGAAGCGCGCGCGCTGTGGACTCGAGAAGCCGCCCCCCTCGTCCCACTTCGCCGCGGCGAGCTTGTCGAGGTGCTTGCGCGCGGGCTTGCCGTCGATCTTCGTCACGACCGTACCCGGTGGCAGCGTCGTCTCCCTGCCGGGGGGTGCCGCCAGCACGACGACCTTGCCGCCGTCTGCGGGCGCCAGCGCGAGGCCGGAGTGCCAGTACGAGGGCCAGTCGACCTCGACGCCCTCCTTGACCTCCATGCGCATGTGGCCGTCGCGCAGGACCTTGATGGCGTCGGCGACGACCAGCACGAAGTCCCCGTCGGACTTGCACTTCGCCGCGCGCTTGGCGAGCGTCTTCTTCGCCTTCTTCCAGTCCTTGCGGATGCCCTTGAGATCGAAGAACGGGTACGTCTTGTCGACGTGCTTGCGGAACGCCTCGAACTCGTCCTTGTACTTCGTCTTGCCCTTGGCTTCGGCGCCCGCGGTCGCGGCGAGCACGACCAGGAGCACCCACGTCAGGGGCCGTCGCGCGATGCGGGTCATCGGCGCCTCCCTCTTCCGGTTGGACCCATTGTCCGGGCGAGGTCTTCCCGCGCAACTAGACATCGCGGGCGGAGTACCGCGTCCAGCTGACTTGGGCCCGCGGCGTCTCGCCGGTCACGAGAACGAGCACGAGAACGCGCTCGCGCTCGCGCTCGAGCGGCTCAGACGTCGACAGCCGGCCGATCCAGCTGGTCCTACAGCGACCGCAGGTCGACGGCGAGGCGCGCGCCGTTCTGGAAGAGCTGGTCCCACGTCTGGGGCGAGACGTCGAGCTGCACGATCTTCGCGCGGTCGCCGGGATGCGCCCGGCCGGCCTCGGCTGCTTCCATGGTCGCGAAGCGCTTGTTTGCGGCGTTGGCCTTTGCGGCGTTGCTGGCGCGCTGGCCCTTGGTCGAGAGTCGGTACATGACCGTCTTCTCGAGCGGTCCGGTGCTGTCCTCGGGGCCTGCCATGCCGGCGCCACCACCGCAGCCGATGAGGCTGCTCGCGCCGAGCGCGGCGAAGGCCGCGAGGAACCCCCTGCGGGTGAGTCGGATCATGCGGGACATGGTTCGTACTCCCGGTAGGGGGAAGGGGGGCAGAGGGAGTTTCCGGACCTCCCCGCCGGTTCCGCATCCACCTCACGGCTTCTGCGGGCCCTGGCTTTGGTTCGCGGCTTCTACCGGTGGCGCGCTCGCGCATCGGTCTCTCCGATGGCCGTTCACGTGGTTCATGGCCCCCGAACGCCTGGGCGAACCCTGGCACCGGGCATATCCACGCGTTTCTTCCGCGCCGTGTATTTCTTCCGCGTCCTTTCTGCTTGAACTGGGGTCTGCGGGCGAAGTCCTGGAGGAACCCGGAGGCTCATCGAAGGGCGTTCGCCGGCGTTGGCTGTGTCGTCGGATCGAGAACTGCGGATGGGCCCGGTTCGTAGACAGGCCTTTTCGTTTTTCTCGTCACGCCCCGGCCGGACCGGGGCACAAGGGAGTAGACGCCGAAGGGTCTCGTCTCTTGCCCCCCCTCAAGCGGATTCCCGGCGCGCGCGTTACACGGAAATCCCCGTCCCTCGAAGTGGCTACGATCCCGGCTCCCAGGAGGCCCCGATGAAGATCTTCCTCGACACGGCCGAGGTGGCCGACATCCGCAAGTACGCCGCGTGGGGCGTCATCGACGGCGTCACGACGAACCCCAGCCTGATCGCGAAGTCGGGCCGCGTGTTCGAAGAGGTGATCGAGGAGATCTGCTCGATCGTCGACGGCCCGATCTCTGCGGAGGTCACCAGCGTCGAGACCGAGGGCATGGTCGAAGAGGGGACGCGCCTCGCCGGGATCCACGAAAACGTCGTGATCAAGGTGCCACTGATCCCGACCGGTCTCGCAGCCACGAAAGCGCTCGCGGCCAAGGGCATCAAGACCAACGTGACGCTCTGCTTCAGCGCCACCCAGGCGCTGCTGGCGGCGAAGGCCGGCGCCACGATGGTGAGTCCCTTCATCGGTCGCCTCGACGACCTGGGCGAGCGCGGGATGGCGCTCATCGAGGACATCGTGCGCACGTTCCGCAACTACCCGACGCTCAAGACCGAGGTGCTGGTCGCGAGCATTCGCAACACCGACCACGTGCGGCAGGCGGCGCTCCTCGGCGCGGACATCTCGACCATCCCGCCGAAGATCATGGACAAGATGGTCGGCCACCACATGACCGACAAGGGCCTCGCGGCGTTCCTGGCCGACTGGGAGACGCGTGCGACAGGGGCGCCGACGAGCTGATCTTCACCCGCGCGGGTGGTAGCGCTTGTGCACCGACTTGAGCTTGTCGCGGTCGACGTGCGTGTAGATCTGGGTCGTCTGGATGTCCGCGTGCCCGAGGAGCTCCTGCACGGCGCGCAGGTCGGCGCCGCCGGACAAGAGGTGCGTTGCGAACGAGTGCCGCAGCGTGTGCGGCGAAGGCAGCGTCGTGAGGCCGGCGGCCGCCGCGCGCTCCTGGAGGAGCTTGTAGACGCGGAAGCGATCGAGCTGGCGACCCGACTTCGAGAGGAAGACGTGCTCGTCGCCGCGTTGGTCGAGCGTGGGACGGGCGGTCTCGATCCAGCGCTCGAGCGCCTCGGCGGCGGGATCGCCGAGCGGCACCCAGCGTTCCTTGCGGCCCTTCCCGAAGCAGCGCACGACGCGCTGGGGGAGGCGTAGGTCTTCCATGCGCCAGTCGCAGAGCTCCTGCACGCGCGCGCCCGTGGCGTAGAGCGACTCGAGCAGCGCCCGGTCGCGCACGTCGAGCGGGCGCTCGGACGGGATCGAGCCCAGCAGCTGATCGACGGCCTCGCGGGACATGACCTTGGGCAGGCGGTCCCACGTGCGGCCTACGGGCAGGCCCACCGTCGGGTCCACGGGAACGGCGCCGAAGGCGTGGGCGAAGCGCAGGTACCCGCGGAACGCCGTGAGCCGCCGCGCCGTGGACGTGGCCGCGCGCCCGCTCGCGCGCTCCCGCCGCAGCCACACGAGCAGCCGCTCCGGGGTCACGCGGTCCAGGGCGCCCTCCCGGGTGAGGCGTCCGCCCTTGATGCCGCACGCCGCGAGCACGGTGCGCACGTCGTGCTCGTAGGCGGCCAGCGTGTGCGGGCTCGCCGCGCGCTCCACCACCAGGTGGTCGAGCCAGGCGCGCAGGACCCCTTCGGGGTCTCGGGGGGCCGCGGCAGGTGTCACTCCTCCAACCAACGGCCGTTCCCGCACGTACCTTGAGGACGTCTAGGGCGGGCGCCCCCGGACCCCTGCGAAAACGGGAGCCCGTCCCCGATCCCTGGGATGCTCTGCCGCACATGACCGCCGAGACCACCGATTCCGCCCTGGCCCCGGCCGCCCGCCCGAACCTGATGCGTCTGAAGCTCATCTGTCTGGCCGTCCTGGTCGTGGCGCTGGTCGCCGACCTGTGGTCGAAGGCCTACATGCAGGAGCTGCTGGGACTCTGGCCCGACAGCGAAGGCGGGCGCATGAGCCGCGAGGAGCCGATCGAGCTGCTCGACCTCGGGTTCATCGGCCTTGCCTGGGAGGGGACCTGGAACCCCGGCATCACCTTCGGCCTCGCACCCGGCCAGACGACCGTGATCCTCACCCTCACGATCGTGGCCACCCTGGGCCTCTTGGTCTGGTTCCTGGGATCACGCTCGCGCAGCAAGCTGCTGCACGTCGGGCTCGCGCTGATCATCGGCGGGGCCCTGGGCAACCTGTACGACCGCGTCCAGTGGCACAAGGTGCGCGACTTCATCCTCATGTGGGCTGACTTGGGGAGCGGCCAGATGAACTGGCCGAACTACAACGTCGCCGACATGTGCATCGTGTTCGGGGTGGGCTTCATCGTCTGGGACTCGCTCTTCGGGGTGGGGGCGAAGGAGGCCGAGCTGAGCGCCCAGCGGCGCAAGGCGAAGAAGGCAGAGCGCGCCGAGCAGCGCCGACTCGAGGAGGACCGCCGTCGCGCGGAGTCGTGAGGACGAGGTGAACGCCACAACCACCCAAGCCGAGGCCCCGCCGGAGCCTGCCGTGGACCTGTCGGTCGAGCTGGGGCCGCTGAAGCTCGCCAACCCCATCGGGACGGGATCCGGCACGTACGGCAAGGGGGTCGAGTTCCAGTCCTTCTACGACGTCGCCCGGCTGGGGTGCGTCGTGGTGAAGACCATCACCGTCGAGGAGCGCGCGGGCAACCCGCCGCCGCGCCTCGCCGAGACGGCCGGCGGCCTGCTGAACTCGATCGGCCTGCAGAACCCCGGCGTCGAGCGCTACATCGCCGAGGTGCTGCCCAAGCTGCGCACCCTGGGCGCGCCGCTCGTGATCAACATCGCCGGCCACACGGTCGAGGCGTTCGGTGAGCTCGCGGCCGCGTTCGGGGCCGAGGAGGGCATCGCGGCGCTCGAGCTGAACATGTCCTGCCCGAATGTCTCGGGAGGGCTCGACTACTCGACGGATCCGAAGGTGGCGCACGAGGTCGTGGCGCGCGCCAAGGACGTCACCGACCTGCCGCTGATCGCGAAGCTCTCGCCCAACGTCACCGACATCGTGCCCATCGGCCTCGCTTGCCAGGAGGCGGGCGCCACCGCGGTGAGCGCGATCAACACCTACGTCGGGATGGCCATCGACTGGCGCAAGCGCAAGCCCATCCTGGGCCGGGGCTTCGGCGGGCTGAGCGGTCCCTGCATCAAGGTGCTCGCGCTGCGGTTGGTGCACCGGCTCTACCAGGCGCTCGACATCCCGGTCATCGGCATCGGCGGCATCCAGACCGCGGACGACGTCATGGAGTACCTCGTCGCGGGCGCCACGGCCGTGCAGGTCGGCACGGCCAACTTCTACCGCCCCAACTGCGCGCTCGAGATCGTGGAAGCCCTGCCCGGTCTGATCCGCGAGCTCGGCGCCACCTCGGTGCGCGACGTGGTCGGCACGCTCGAGATGCCCGGTTAGAGCGCGCCAACGCGCGCGTGGAATGCTGCCCGGTTGCCCCCGGCCGGGGCTAGACTCCCGCACGAGATGATCGGCAAGCTGATCAAGAAGGTCTTCGGCACGCGCAACGACCGCGTGATCAAGGCCGCCATGCCCATCGTGGAGCGGGTCAACGCGCTCGAGCCCGAGTTCCATGCGCTGACCGACGAGCAGCTGCGCGGCAAGACGGACGAGTTTCGCCGCCGCCTCGCCGACGATGAGGACCTGGATCGGCTGCTGCCGGAGGCGTTCGCCGCCGTTCGCGAGGCGAGCAAGCGCACACTCGGCATGCGTCACTTCGACGTGCAGCTGATCGGCGGCTGGTGCCTGCACAACGGCTCGATCGCCGAGATGACGACCGGCGAGGGCAAGACGCTCAGCGCGACGCTCGCGGTCTACCTGAACGCCCTGCCGGGTCGCGGGTCGCACGTCGTGACCGTGAACGACTACCTGGCGAAGCGCGACGCCGAGTGGATGATGCCGGTCTACGAAGCGGTCGGCATGACGTGCGGGTTCATCCAGTCCCACATGCGGGCCGAGCAGCGCCAGGTGGCCTACGGCTGCGACATCACCTACGGCACGAACAGCGAGTTCGGATTCGACTACCTGCGCGACAACATGAAGGTGACGAAGGAGCTGCAGGTGCAGCGCCATCGTCAGTTCGCCGTCGTCGACGAGGTGGACTCGATCCTGATCGACGAGGCCCGTACGCCGCTGATCATCACCGGCCAGTCGGAGCTCCAGTACGCCAAGTACGAAGACGCCGACAAGGTGGCGCGGCGTCTCAAGCCCGGCCCCGACTTCGAGGTCAAGGAGAAGGAGCACCAGTGCATCCTCACGGATGACGGGATGGAGCGGGCCGAGGGGTTCGCAGGCCTGTCGTTCCTCGAGGAAGGCCACACGGACTGGCTGCACCTGCTCGAGCAGTCCCTGCGCGCGCACCACATCTACAAGCGCGACAAGGACTACGTCGTCAAGGACGGCGAGATCGTCATCGTCGACGAGTTCACCGGGCGCATGATGGAGGGCCGGCGCTGGTCCGACGGGCTGCACCAGGCCGTCGAGGCCAAGGAGCACATCCGTCCGCGCCCCGAGACGCAGACCCTCGCGACCATCACCTACCAGAACTTCTTCAAGCTCTACGACAAGCTGGCCGGCATGACCGGTACCGCGCTGACGGAGGCGGCCGAGTTCTGGAGCATCTACGGGCTGGACGTGGTCAGCATTCCGACCAACCGCCCGATGAAGCGGATCCTGCACGACGACCTGATCTACGCGAACGAGAAGGACAAGTACGCGGCCGTGGTCGAGGAGATCGTGCGCGTCAACAAGGAAGGCCGGCCGATCCTGGTCGGCACGACGAGCATCGAGAAGTCCGAGCAGATCTCGGGCATGCTGTCCCGGCGCGGGATCGAGCACGTCGTGCTCAACGCGAAGCAGCACGAGCGCGAGGCGTTGATCGTCGAGAACGCGGGGCTCCCGGGCGCCGTCACCATCGCGACGAACATGGCGGGCCGCGGCACCGACATCAAGCTGGGCCAGGGCGTGAAGACCGCCGGGGGCCTGCACATCGTCGGCACCGAGCGGCACGAGTCGCGGCGGATCGACAACCAGCTCCTGGGCCGCTCCGGCCGTCAGGGCGATCCCGGCAGCTGCCAGTTCTTCTTGAGCCTGGGCGACGACCTGATGCGCATCTTCGCGCCCGACTGGGTCGCGTCGATCCTCGGCAAGCTGGGCCTGCGCGACGGCGAGGCGATCGCGCACCCGATGGTGTCCAAGGCGATCATCCGCGCGCAGAAGAAGGTCGAGGGACGCAACTACGAGATCCGCAAGAACCTCCTCGAGTACGACGAGGTGATGGACATCCAGCGCAAGGAGGTCTACTCCCTGCGCAACGCGCTGCTGGAAGAGGACGAGGAGCGCCAGCAGGAGATCATCGAGGACTTCATCGCCGTGGTCATCGGCGACGAGATCGACCGCGCCATCGGCAAGGAGGTCCCGGCCGACGCGAAGGACCCGGAGGGCCTGGCGTCGTGGTTCCGGCGGCAGTTCGCCCAGCAGGCCTCCGCCGACGACGTGTCCGTCGACGACCCCGCCGCAACCGAGGACCGGCTGACCGAGATCGTGCGTCGGGCCTGGCGTCGCCGCGAGGAGGAGCTGACGGACGGCGAGATGCGCGCCGTCGAGCGCTTCCTCTTGCTCAACAGCATCGACGCGAAGTGGAAGGACCACCTGCACGCGATGGACGGTCTGAAGACCGGCATCGGGATGCGTGCCTACGGCCAGATGGACCCGAAGGTGGAGTACAAGGTCGAAGGCCACCGCATGTTCTCGGAGATGCTCGCCAGCATCCGTGACGAGGTCACCGAGAACTTCCTGAAGGTGCGCTTCAGCGAAGAGGCGAGCCAGCGCCTCCAGGCGCGCTGGTCCGGCGGCCAGGCGGTCGACATGCCCGACTACCAGACGGGCGTCGGCGCGGGCCTCCAGGATGCGGGCCGGACCGACGACACGCCGATCGGCTCGGCCGAAGCCGAGCCGGCGAAGCCCTTCGTGCGCGAGCAGCCCAAGGTCGGGCGCAACGACCCCTGCCCCTGCGGCTCCGGCAAGAAGTACAAGAAGTGCCACGGGGCGAACGCGTAGTGCCGGCGAACGGGCGCGACGCGCCGCAGCCTCGAGGCGACCTCTTCGAGCGGATCCCGACCCGCTTGCTGCACTGGGGCATGGACGCGATCTACGGCGGCATCGTCGCCGCCCTGCCGCTGTACGGCCTGTGGCGGCTCGTCTCCGATCGCAAGGCGCGCTCGCGATGGCGCGCCTACGTGCGTGACATCCCGTTGCGCTTCGGTCGCCGCGAGGCGCGGCGCGCGGATCGCCCCTGCGTCTGGGTCCACGGCGTCTCGGTGGGGGAGGTGAAAGCCGCCGCGCGTCTCGTGGAGGTGATCGAGGAACGCATTCCCGACGTCGAGGTGATCATCACCGTCACGACGGACACGGGGAACCGCGTCGCGCGCAAGCGCTATCCGGATCATCGGGTGGAGTTCTATCCCCCCGACCTGTCGTGGATCGTCGAGCACACGCTCGACGCCCTGCGCCCGGACCTGATGGTCCTGGTCGAGAGCGAGTTCTGGCCGAACTTCCTGTTCTCCGCGCGCGCTCGTCGGTTGCCCGTCGCGCTCGTGAACGGCCGCATGAGCCCGCGTTCCGCCCGACGGTTCAAGAAGCTCGAGTCGCTCTCGCGGCCGCTGCTGGAGACGCTCTCGAGCGTCTGTGTCCAGGTCGACTCGTACGCCGAGCGCTTCACGGCGCTCGGCCTCGATCCGGACCGCGTCCACGTGACGGGCAACATGAAGCTCGACAACATCCCGCTGAAGACGGACCCGGATCGGCGGGCGCGCTACGCGCAGCTGCTCGGCTCCGATCAGGACGACCTCGCCACCGTGGTCGCGGGCAGCACCCACCCCGGCGAGGAGCGCGCGATCGCGCGCATGCGCCGCCGGCTCGCCGCGGAGGGCAAGCGCTTCCGGTTGATCGTGGTCCCGCGGCACCCCGCGCGGGCCGAGGGCGTGGCCGCGGAGATGCGCAAGGAAGGGCAGACCGTGGTCTTCCGCAGCCAGCTCGAGGGCGCTGCGGCGCCCGGGCCCGACGACGTCGTCCTGCTCGACACCGTCGGCGAGCTCGAGGTCGTCTTCGCCCTGGCCGACATCGTGTTCATCGGCGGCTCGCTCGTGCCGCACGGCGGGCAGAACGTGATGGAGCCCGCGAGCCTCGGCAAGCCCGTGGTCGTCGGCCCCCACATCCACAACTTCCGCGGCGAGGTCGACATGCTGCTGCAGGCCGGCGGCATCGAGCTCGCCGCCGACGCGAGCGGTGTCGAGGCGGCGATCCGACGCTGGCTCGATGACCCGACCGCGGCGGCCGAGTGCGGCAGCCGCGCGCGCGACGTCATCAACGCCAGCAAGGGCGCCACCACGCGCACGATCGAGATCCTGTCGCCGTTGCTGGACGACGTCGTGGCGAAGTACGCCCGCTGATCAGCCGCCGCGGGGCACGAGCTCGACGCGGACATCCGAGATCGTGCCCTCGGCCACGATGAAGCTCGCGATGCCTTCGAGCGTGCCGATCCGTGCGCGGACCGTCATGGATCCGGCGGGCAGGTGCCGGCGCAGGGCGATGCCGTCCCGGTCCGTCCGGTCCGGGGGCGTCGCCGGGTACACGCCGTCCGCGTTGCGGAACAGCAGCAGCACGCCGCTCATGCGACGGCCGTTCGCGTCCACGACCTGGACGCGCGCGTGCCCACCCACCGGCAGCACGGGGTCGAAGGTCTCGCGATCCGCGAGATCGAGCACGACCTGCTGCTCGACGGGTACGCCGCCGTGGCCCGTGACGCGCATCGCGTAGGTGCCGGCAGCCAGACCCTCGAAGCGGTACCGTCCGTCGGCCATGGCCGTGGCCAGGTGCCGCACGCCCGACGCCTCGTCCCGCAGGCTCACGCGTGCGGCCGGCACGGCATCGCCCGCGCTGGTCTTGACGCGCCCTTCGAGCACGGCGCCGGGCATCAGGTCGATCTCCGCGCGCAGCACGTCGCCCGGCCGCGCCTCGAGGCTATCGGTCAGCAGCCCGAGGTCGCCGTCGGCGGTCGTGACGCGCACGGTCCAGGCGCCGGACGGAATGCCGGGCAAGGTGAAGCGCCCGTCGGACGTGCGCAGCGTCACGGGCGTACGCTCCGCGCGGCTCGTGCCCGCGCGATGCAGGGTGAGGCGGAAGGTGCCGCGGTACGGCGCGCCGTCGACGCGCAGACGTCCCTCCAGCACGGCCGCTGCGTTCATTCGCAAGTCGAGCGGCTCCGGGCCCGCCGCGTCAGCGGACAGCGGCTCGAGCTCGACTTCGAGATCGGCGTAGCCGGAGAGGCTCACGCGCAACGCATAGCGGCCCGCGAGGAGCCCGTCGAAACGGAACGACCCGTCGCTCGCCGTCAGCTGACTGAGCACGCGCGGGCGCTCGCCCTCGCGGACGAGGCGGACGCGCGCGCCCGCGAGGTCGGCGCCCGTCGCGTCGCGCACGCGGCCTTCGACGGAGGCGATCCCCGCGAGCCCGATCGTGCCGGCGTCGCTGTCACCCGAGACCTCGACTTCGCGTCCGGTCCAGTACTCGCGGCCGCCCCACGCGACGAAGACCTCGTACGTCGAGTCCGGGACGCCCTGCAGCCGGAAGCGGCCGTCCGCGTCCGTTGCCGCGGTCAGATCCGCGAGGCCCGCTTCGTTCGACGCCCGCAGGAGGTTCTCGGCGGGCGTGAGGCCGCGCGGTCCTTCGCGCGTCCACGTCGGCACCAGGCGCACGATCGCACCGGAAGCCGCTGCGCCGTCCGCTGCGCGGATGCGTCCGCGCACGGTTGCGGCCGGCGTCAGGGCGAGCATGAGCGGGGAGGGACGCAGCTGGCCGGGGCGCAGGGCCAGGGCCGCCTTGAGCCCGTCGGTCTCCGCGACGAGCACGATGCGCCGACCCGGCGCGGCGGGCGGCGGGGGCGGCAGCTCGAAGCGGCCGTCGGCGTCGGTCGTGGTCGAGGCCGACGTGCGCCCCGCCACGCCGTTTTCGGTGTAGCGCACCGTGACCGGTCGCGGCTCGACGCCGGTCGGGAACAGGACCTCGCCGCGCCACGGATCGGCGGGCCGCAGGCGCACCTCCGTGGTCTGCGGTCCCGCGTCGAGCGGTCGCAGGATGACGGGCACCAGCACGGAGGCGTAGCCCGCGTGGTCGACGCTCACGAAGACGCGCTCGCCGAGTCCGCCCGCGACGGGTGCGCGGAAGCGACCCTTCTCATCGGTGGGGCCGGCGTCCGTCGAGGCGCCCGGGCGGGCGACCCAGACCGTGGCGCCGCGCAAGGGCGCGCCGGTCTCGTCGTCCCGCACGACGCCACGCAGCTCGACGCCGGCGGTCAACGCCACGTCGGCGGCCGTCGTCTCGCCCGCGCGCACGCGGAAGGGCCCTGCGCGGACCGTCCCATGGCCGTCCGCGCCGGCGCGCACGAGGGCGTCGCCCGGGGGCGCGTGCTCGAAGATCGCCATGCCGTCGGCGTTGGACGCGACCGTGAGCGTCGTCTGGTCCAGGCGGGCTTCAACGCGCGCATCGGGAACCGGTCGACCGCGCGCATCGAGCACGGTCAACGTGAGCACGCCGCTCGGCGGCAGGACGAGTCGTAGCTCGGCCCCCGTTCCGGCGACGAGCCGACCGACGGTCGCGTGTCCGTCGGCCGAGGCGGTCAGACGCATCCAGCCGGCGTGATCCGCGGGCAGCTCGAAGCGGCCGTCGCGTTCGCTCTGGGTCTCGGCCAGGGTCGGCCCGTCCGGATAGGGGGCGCCGCGCAGCACCTGCGGCGGGACGGGCTTGACGACGATGCGCGCGCCGTCGATCGCGCGGCCGGTGTCGTCGAGCACGATGCCGCGCAGGGTGCGTGGGATGGAGAGCGGCTCCGCGCCGTTCGCGTCGGAGCCGTCGGTCGACGATCCGTCGGCGCGCATGGGGCCGTCCGGATCATCGGAAGAAGGTCGCGGGTCCGGGTCTGACGTCACCACGCCCACCGTGGACGTGGTGTCCGGCACGCCAGTCTCGTCCCGGAACCCGCGGAGCAGGAGGAACAGCAGGGCCGAGCCGATCAGGACGCCGAGGGTCACCGGAACGAGGGGGCGAAGCTTCGCCATCACGTTGTGGTTTCCTTCAGCGGGTCGATGCGGTCAAGCCGTTCCGTAGGTGTGTGTGCAAAGAGCGTGTGCGTGACGTCTCCTAGAAGACGTCGAAGGTGTTGATGAAGCCGGCGGCCACGAAGTAGTCCGGCTCCCAGTACATGAAGCCGTAGTCGAGCTCGTAGTCGACGTCGTAGTAGTCCTCGTAGAAGTCGCCGACGTAGGCGGCCTCGCCGGGGAAGAGCGGGAACCCGAGCAGGTCACCCGAGCCGCCGAAGCTGCCGGCGGGGGTGAGCGAGAAGTAGGTCACGTCTTCGAAGGCCGTGAGGTTGGCGACTTCGACCGAGCCGAGCGGCTCGTAGTAGCCGACACCGCCGCCGCCGCCGCAGCCGGCCGTCACGAGGAGGGCGGCGCTGAGCAGGAGGCCGGTGAACGCGTTGCGAGAGGTCCGAAACATTGTGACGCTCCAGGTGGGAGGAGTCGCTTCCGTCCACCTCTTAGGCAACCCCGGTGCCAATCACGGGGAGCGTCGTAAGTCGTTTATCGACAACGATTGGGCGAGCGGTGTCCACGCGGGTGTCCACTTGGGGACACCGGGTCGCACCCAGGGGGGGACACGTCGCCGCAAGGCACGGGGGGCGCGGGATCTACGGGCGGCGCGGGCCGGCGTTCGTAGGGGGCGGCCCTTGGGCCGCCCAGGCGCCGTCGATGATCTGCCACCACCGGCACTCATACGCGTTTGGATGGAAACGCGCATGGACATCCATGGAGGGAGGCCACCCAGGTCGGAGGGGCGCCCCAAGGGACGCCCCCTACGAACGCAGGCGGGAATCCACGGTTGGTGGTCGCTCTAGGCGCTGGCGAGCGCCTCGACCTCGGCCTTGAGGGCGTCGACCTTGTCGGTCGCCTCCCAGGGCAGGCCCGGGCGGCCGAAGTGTCCGTGCATGGCCGTGTCGAGATAGATCGGCCGCAGGAGGTCGAGGTCGTCGATGATCCCGCGCGGCGTCAGACGGAAGACGCGCCGCACGGCCTGCTCGAGGATCTCGTCCGGCACGGCGTCACGGCCCCAGCCCTGGGCGCGCACGCGCAGGGAGACCGGCTCGGCCACGCCGATGGCGTAGGCGAGCTGGATCTCGCACGCGTCGGCGAGGCCCGCCGCGACGATGTTCTTCGCGACGTAGCGCGACATGTAGCAAGCCGAGCGGTCGACCTTGCTGGGGTCCTTGCCGCTGAAGGCCCCGCCGCCGTGCGCCGCCCAGCCACCGTAGGTGTCGACGATGATCTTGCGGCCGGTGAGGCCGGTGTCGCCCTTCGGGCCGCCGATCGTGAACGCCCCCGTCGGGTTGACGTGCAGGATCGTGTCGTCGTCCATCAGCTCCGACGGGAGCATCGGGAAGAGGTGCCGCTCGACGTCGGCGCGGATCGTGGCCTGATCGGCCTCGACCGCGTGGTGCGTCGACACGACGACCGTGTGGATGCGGCGCGGCTGGTCGTCGTCGCCGTACTCGATCGTGACCTGGGTCTTGCCGTCCGGCAGCAGGTAGTCGAGCGTGCCCGACTCACGCAGCTCCATCAGGCCCTCGACGAGCCGACGCGCGAGCGCCATGGGCAGCGGCATGAGCTCTTCGGTGTCGCGGCAGGCGTAGCCGAACATGAGCCCCTGGTCGCCGGCGCCCTGCGTCTCGGGATCGTCCTTCACGACGCCCTGGGCGATCTCGGACGACTGGCGGCCGATCGCGTTCATCACGCCGACGTCCTCGGCGGGATAGCCCGCGCGCGGGTCGCCGTAGCCGATGGCCTTCATCGTCTCGCGCGCGATGGCGGGTGCGTCGATCCAGAGGCCGTCCACGGCGCTACCGACCTCGCCGCCGATGAGGCAGAAGCCGTTCGTGACGAACGTCTCGACCGCTACGCGGCAGCGCGGGTCCTTCGCGAGGTACGCGTCGAGGATCGCGTCGCTGATCGAGTCACTGAGCTTGTCGGGGTGGCCGGCGGTGACGCACTCCGAGGTGAAAAGGAACGCCATGGCGTTGCCTCCGGTGCGGGATTGGATCGCGAGATCGTACGCATCGGGCGCGACACCGGCCTCGAATTGCCCGTGTCATAGCCTGGCGGATCGGGTCGGTTGCGGCCGCGCGGGCGGCCCTATTCGACGACGAACCAGGTGTCCTCTTCCTCGCCGACGAACACATCGAACCACTCGATGATCTGGCCCAGCTCGAGGTCGCCCTCGGCGTCGTAATAGTCCTCATCGAACGTGCCGATGAAGCGCGCCGAGTCCTCCTCGATGGGGGCGCCCAGCAGGTTGCCCGTGAAGGGGTCGCGGAAGCGCGCGATCCGGAAGGTGAGCAGGTCCTCGTTCGTCGGCGCCGCGCCCGTGTGGGTCTGGTTGTCGACGAAGATGTTGCCCCTGTAGTCGTCGTGGCCGCCGCATGCGGCCAATCCGAGAAGCAGCACGCACAACGCGGCCGGCGCCAGGGCAGGGCGCCCGAATCCCATCCTCATGGTCTTGTCCTCAGTGATCCCGAGGTGTCTGCCGGAAAGACCACTGCCCCTGTCCTACCCGAACTGGGGGCGCGTGCACGGGGAATCCACCCGCGGCCCCCGCGCCAAGCCGATTTGGGTAGACTTGGCAGGGGCTCGGAATCGGGAGACGCTGGAATGCACCGCCCCCGCCGCATCGCCGCCGCCCTTGCGCTGGTCGCCGCCCTGGCCCTGGCGGGTTGCGGCGGCGCGTCGGGCGACGCCGTGCCGGGCCTCGGCACGCTCAGCCTGGTCAACGCCAGCCACCTGACCCAGGCGCCCGCCGCCATCGACGAGTTCTTCCTCGTGCCCCAGGGCGCATCCTCGAATCCGAGCAACCAGCTCGCCGCGCCCGTGGACCCCGGCGGCATCGTGATCGTCGGGCTCTATCCGGAAGGCACCTACGACGCGGCGCTGGTGCTCGAGGGCGGGTTTCTGGTGCCGATGAACGGGGTCGAGATCCGGCCGGACGAGCCGACCACGCTGACGTACCCCTGATCTGCGCTACACGCGCCGGTAACTCCGTTCCTATGGGTGGAAACCTCGCGATCAGTCGACCCGGACGGTCCGCGCCACGGGCTCTGCCGCGCGCTGCGCCAAGCCGTTGCCAGGCAACGGCTTGGCGTCGCTCTCGTCGACCCTCGGCGCACGGGCGCACTCGGGCACGCGGGTTGATATAGTCGCGTGCGGTCCTCGTCGGCCGCGGCTCCGACCCGCATGGAGCACCTCGCCGCCGACCCCGCGGCCACACGTCGCAAGCCCGGACCCGGGTCCGGATGGGAGTAGCTAGATGACACGTCGACCCCGAGCCCAAGCCGGCTTCTCGTTCATCGAGATCCTGGTCGTGATGGGGATCATCTCCGTGCTCGTGAGCATGGTGGTGGTCGTCGTTCCGATGGTGCAGGAGCGAGGCAACCGGACGAAGTCCGTCGACAACCTGCGCAGCCTCGCGCTGATCATGAACACGCGCGCGACCGAGAAGGGCGGCTGGAAGACCTACCCGTTCTCGGGCAAGAACTTCACGCTCGGGCCGCTCGCCTACGGTGAGCTGGACCGTCGCAACAAGCAGAACCTGGAGATCCTCTTCAGCCCCGGTGACCAGTACTACGGCATCGAGGAGGTCGATCTCGAGCGCTACAAGCAGGTCACGAAGGATGCGCTCCGGCGCGGCAACGAGGGCTTCGAGGAGATGACCTCCTACGCCGGTCGCCGCAACGGGGACAAGGACTTCCGCATCACCCAGGACGACGTCTCGCGGGGCGTGATGATCCTGTGTGACGACGACGAGGGCCCGATCCACCACAAGGCCGGCTTCGTCGCCGCCTACACCAACGGCGCGGCCCGCTTCCACGAGTGGGCGGACTTCGACTTGATCGAGCCCGACGATCCGAAGCGGCCCGATCCGTGGCTCGGCGACGACGCCAAGCACCCGGACCTCGAGGCGCTCTCGAGCCGATAGGCGGCTTTCCCCGACGATCGCGTCCGCGATCGCTCGAATCCCCTTTCCGGGGCTCCCGGCACACGTCGGGGGCCCCGGCGTTCGTTTGAGACGGCGTTCGCGCGCTGTTGGGGGGCCGGGAAGGCCCAAGGCGAGGCTTCCGGCAGCCGCAAGCGCCGCGTTCTTGCCGTTTTCGGGAGCCCGCGGGTATCTTCCGCAGCGCGACCCCGAGGAAGCAAGGCAGGAAGGCACCATGAAGACTTCGTTCCGGGCGGGCACCATGCTCGCGGCCGCTCTCGTTCTCGTATCCGCCGTCTCCGCGCTCGCCGAGGACGGCGATGGCCCGAAGGGGTCCCAGCGCTGGATGCTCAAGCTCGAGCGCGGGCACCTCAAGACGGTGCTGCTCGAGAAGGCCGACGGCAGCATGAGCGCGTACCACTACATCACGCTCAAGGTCACGAACGGGACCAACCTGCCGCGACCCTGGAACCCGCTGGTGAAGGCCATCACCGACACCAAGAACGAGAAGGGCGAGCCGAGCGTCTACGTCGCCAGCGGCTACGGCAACGCGCTGATGGCGATCCGCCGCCAGGAGCGCAACAGCAAGCTCGAGAACATCGGCGCCACCGCCGGCAAGATCGGCGCGGGCGAGACGATCGACGGCGTGGCCATCTTCGGTCCCCTCGACTCGCTCTACGACCGGATCGACATCGAGGTCCACGGCCTCGCGAACGGCGTGGCGACCTACGAGGTCAAGATCTACGACGGCACCGATATCGCGAACGACACCGCGATCACGCCGGACAACGCCTGGGTCATCGTGGACTCGGCGTACTGGGACCGGAACCAGGCCATCCTGAAGCGCCTCGCGGCCGAGTCCGCCGCATCGGGTGGCGACGGCCTGCCGCAGCCGACGATCAAGTACGTCGTCATGCAGGAGCGCCGCTACTGGGGCATGACCTTCGAGCGCCTGGGCGACGAGTTCCGCGCCGAGGACGACCTGATCACCTTCAAGGGCGAGGGCTGGATGATCCAGGGCAACCCCAAGAAGCTCCGCACGGTCAACGAGAAGGCCGCCGAGTAGCAGCGCCTCTCACACACACGTTCGACGCGACGGGCCGGGTTCATCCCCGGCCCGTTTGCGTTGAAGCGCCAATCAGCGCTGCCGCCTCCTACCTGGTCACGAGCACGCCCACGAGCACGCGCTCGCGCACGGTTGGTGTCGGCGTCGCTCAGCCGTTCTCGAGCGCGTGCTCGTTCTCGTGCGCGTGACCCTCTCTCCGGCTACGCCCACGAGCTCGCGAGTGTCTTCGAACGTTCCTACGGCGCCCGCGCCAGGAACTCGGCGCTCGCCACGTGCGGGACCGCGGCCAACCGGTCGAGCAGGTCCTCGGTGGGGGCCACCGACCACGCCGCGCCGGCCTTGACGCGTGCGAGGGTCTCGGGCTCCGCCTCGAACTCGAGCACGAGCGGGAGGGGCCCCGTGCGCATCGAGACGGCCGTGCGGATGCCGTCCAGCACGGGCCGCTCGACCTTGCCCAGCCGCACGAGCACGCCTTGCGCCATCAGCCGCGGTGCGACCTCGATGGGGATGATGCGGTTGACGTGGACGTTCGGCTCCTCGCGGCCGAGGTCGACGCGGCCTTCCACCAACACGATCTTGTCGGTGAGCATGTGGTGGCCCTGGTCGGCGAAGGTCCGCGCGAAGAGCACGCACTCGACCGTGCCGTGGAAGTCCTCGAGCACGAAGAAGCCCATGCGCCGGCCCTCGTTGCGGCCGCTGCGCACGATCGACGTGCGGCTCTCGCGGATCAGGCCGCCGAGCGTCACGACGGTGCGCTCGTTCATGTCCTCGAGGTCCGTTGTCCGGCATCCGGCCAGGAGGCGCAGCAGGCGCTCGTGCTCGCGCAGCGGGTGGTCGGTGGCGTAGTAGCCGATCGCCTCGCGCTCCAGCGCGAGGAGCTCCGAATCAGGCCACTCGGGCAGGTCCGGGTAGTCGGGCGGGGCCGCGGCGGCGCGCTGCTCGCCGAAGAGCCCGAGCTGTCCGGCCGAGCGGTCGGCGGAGGCCTCGGCGCCGAGGGAGATCGCCCGGTCCAGCACCGCCGTGAGCTGGGAGCGTCGTGCGCCCGTGCCGTCGAGGGCACCGGCCTTGACGAGGGCCTCGAGCGTGGCGCGGTTCACGCGGCCCTGGTCCACGCTCTCGCACAGGTCGAACACGCTGGCGTAGGTGTGGTCCTCGCGGCCGACCACGATCGCGTCCGCCGCCGCCCGGCCGACGCCCTTGATGGCGGCGAGGCCGTACCGCACGTTGTCGCCCTCGACGGTGAACTCCCACTGCGACTTCGCGACGTCGGGCGGCAGCACGTCGATGCCCATGCGGCGGGCCTCCTCGATGTACTGCGTGAGCTTGTCCATGTCCGCCATCTCGCACGTCAGCAGCGCGGCCATGAATTCCCGCGGGTAGTGCCGCTTGAGGTAGGCCGTCTGGTACGTGATCAAGCCGTAGGCGACGGAGTGGCTCTTGTTGAAGCCGTAGCCCGCGAAGTGCTCGAGCTGGGTCCACAGCTCGCTCGCCTGGTCGCCGGGCATGCCGTTCTTCTCGCAGCCGTCGATGAACTGGCCGCGGAACTGCTCCAGGAGCTCGCGCTTCTTCTTGCCCATCGCCTTGCGCAGGAGATCCGCGTCGGGCAGCGAGAAGCCCGCCAGGACGTTGGTGATGCGCATCACCTGCTCCTGGTAGACGACGACGCCCTTCGTCTCCTCGAGCAGCGGCTCGAGCGAGGGATGCGCGTAGGTGATCTCCTCGCGGCCGTTCTTGCGCTCGATGTACATGTCCATCATGCCCGAGCCCATCGGGCCGGGGCGGTAGAGCGCGACGATCGTGGCGAGGTCGTCGAAGCAGTCCGGGCCGATCTTGCGCATCACGTCGCGCATGCCGGAGCTCTCGACCTGGAACACGCCGAGGGCGTCGCCGCGGGCGAGCATCTTGTAGGTCTCCGCGTCGTCGAGCGGCAGGCCTTCGATGTCCGGCGCTTCCTGTCCGCTCTTGCGGATGTTGTCGAGCGTCTTGTCGATGATGGTGAGCGTGCGCAGGCCCAGGAAGTCCATCTTCAGCAGGCCGATGTCCTCGAGCAGGTCCATCGTGAACTGCGTCGTGAGCTCGTCGCCGACCTTGTAGAGCGGGACGTACTGCTCCAGGGGGCCGTCGCCGACGACGATCCCGGCCGCGTGCTTGCCGGCGTTGCGGTTCATGCCCTCGAGCCGCAGGGCGAGCTCGATCAGGCGGTCGTACTCCTCGTTGTCCTCGATCTCCTTCTTGAGGTCGGGATCGGACTCGAGCGCGCCGCGCAGGGTCGCGCCCGGACCGTTGGGGACCTTCTTGGCCAGGATGTCGACGTCGCGCAGCGAGACGTCGAGCACGCGGCCCACGTCGCGGATGACCGCGCGGGCGTTCATGCGCCCGAACGTGATGATCTGGCTGACGCAGTCCTTGCCGCCGTACTTCTCCTGCACGTAGCGGATGACGCGTTCGCGACCGTCCTTGCAGAAGTCGATGTCGATATCCGGCATCGAGATGCGCGACGGGTTCAGGAAGCGCTCGAACAGCAGGTCGTACTCGAGCGGGTCCACCGTCGTGATGTCGAGCACGTAGGAGACGATCGAGCCTGCCGCCGAGCCGCGGCCCGGCCCGACGGGGATCCCGTTCTCCTTGGCGAAGCGCACGAAGTCCCACGTGATCAGGAAGTAGGCGACGAAGCCCATCGACTCGATCACGCCCTGCTCGTAGGCGAGCCGCTCCCGCACGGCGTCGGGCAGCGGGTCCCCGTAGAGCTTCTTCGCGCCCTCTTCGCAGAGGTGGTGGAAGTAGCTCGTCTCGTCGAAGCCGGCGGGCGGCGTGAAGCGCGGGAGGTGCAGCTTCCCGAGCTCGAGCGAGAGGTCGCAGCGGTCGGCGATCTCGACGCTGCGCGCCACGGCGTGCTCGACGTCGGCGAACGCCGCGTACATCTCGGCCGTCGTGCGGAAGCAGAGCTCGCCCGGCTTGCGCAGCGCGTTGTCGGCCAGGAGCTTGCCCATGCCGATGCAGCGGTGGACCTGATGCGCCTCGGCGTCCTGGGGGCGGACGTAGTGCACGTCCTGGCTCGCGACGACGGGGATGCCCGTCGCCTCGGCGATCTCGAGGATCTGCGCGTTGACCCGCTTCTGGCCCTCGCGCCCGTTGCGCTGGATCTCCAGGTAGTAGCGGTCGCCGAAGATGTCGCGCATCTCCTCGGCCGCGCGCCGCGCGCGATCCGTCTCGTCGTGGCGGGCGTAGTAGCCGGGCTCGCCCCAGAGGTCCGAGCTCTGGGCGATGAGACCCTGCCCAAGCTCGGCGAGGAGCGTCTTGTCGACGCGCGGGACGTAGTAGAAGCCCTCGGTGAACGACCGGGTCGAGAGCTTGATCAGGTTGCGGTAGCCGACCTCGTTCTGGGCCAGCAGGACCAGGTTGAAGCCCGAGACGGGGTTGCGCTCGCGGTCGCGGCGGGAGCGCGGGGCGACGTAGACCTCCGAGCCGATCAGCGGCTTGATGCCGGCCTTCTTGCAGTGGCTGTAGAACTCGACCGCGCCGCAGAGGTTGCCGTGATCGGTGAGGGCGAGCGCGGGCTGCTCGTCGGCCACCGCGGCGGCCACCAGGTCGGTGATCTTGGCGGTGCCCTCGAGCAGGCTGTAGTCGCTGTGGACGTGGGTGTGGACGAAGCGCTTCGGCATGCGGCCGGTACGGTAGATCCGCACGGGGACGCCCCGTTTGACGGCTCAGTGACGTGGCCCGGCTACCTTTGGCACCATGCGACACCCCATCTGGACGTGCATCCTCACCCTGGCCCTGGCGGCGGCCCTCGCGGGCTGCCAGTCCGGCGACGGCGGCGCCCAGGCGTCGGCCCCCGACCAG
>JASJAY010000126.1 GCA_030066775.1 Planctomycetota bacterium | reverse complement strand
GCAAGGCGCTCGATCTTCGCGTACGTGAGCGTGGTGTCGTAGCCGAGCACGAGCAGCTCGGGGCCGTCGTCGACGAGCGCGATGCCCGCCGCCTCGAAGTCGGCGGCCAGCGACGGCGTGCCGACCAGGTAGACGCGCGGAGGCGTGGGCTTCGCGGTAATCCAGTCGATCGTGGCGTCGCCCGCCGTGTAGAGCTCGTGGGGCTGGGGCTCCATGCCGGCGGCGGCGAGGCGCGCGAGCCAGTCCTCACGCGAGCGGCTCGTGTTGTTGGTGAGCCAGCAGAACGGCGTGCCGGCCTCGCGAAGGCCGAACACGAAGGCGCGCGCGCCGGGCAACGCCTCCGCGCCGAGCAGCGTCGTGCCGTCGATGTCGAGCAGGAAGCCCTTCATTCGTCGTCGTCCGGCAAGAGGAACGGATGGCTCCGCACTTCATCAGGCGTGCCCTGGGCAACGATCTGCCCGGCGTCCATCACCACGAGCCGGTCGCTGATGGCGAGCGCCTCGTCCTGATCGTGGGTGACGTAGATCGCGGTGAAGCCCGTCTCCTGCTGGATGCGGCGGATGTCCTTGCGCATGCGGACGCGCAGCTTGGCGTCGAGGTTGCTGAGCGGCTCGTCGAGCAGGAGCACGTCGGGCTCCATGACGAGCCCACGCGCCAACGCCACGCGCTGCTGCTGCCCGCCGGAGAGCTGCGTAGGCCGGCGCTTCGCCAGCCCGCCCAGGCCCACGAGCTCGAGGATCGCGCTCGTGCGCTCGGCGCGCTCCGCCTTCGGAAGCCCGGCCACGCGCAAGGGGTAGGCGACATTGTCGAAGACGTTCATGTGCGGCCACACGGCGTAGGACTGGAAGACCATGCCGATCCGGCGCTTCTCCGGAGGCACCCAGGTCCCCGCATCGGCGACCGTCTTCCCGCCCACCCCGATCCGGCCCGCGTCCGGGCGCTCGAGGCCCGCGACGAGGCGCAGCACGGTCGTCTTGCCGCAGCCGCTGGCGCCGAGCAGCGAGACGAGCTCGCCGTTCTCGACGGTCAGGTCGAACCCGCCGAGCACGACGACCTCACCGAAGGCCTTGCTCACGTAATCGAGGACGACGCCGCTCATCTCGCCTTCCTACACGCCATAGCGCCCCCGCGATAGGACGCGCAGGAGGATGTTGCTGCCCACGACGAGCACGAGCACCACCGTCGCGAGCACGTTGGCCGCCGCGGGCGCCTCGTACTCGATCAGCTCGAAGAGGCGCGTGCCTACGGTCTCGATGCCCGGGCTCACGAGCAGCACCGACATCGTGAGCTCGCTGAAGCAGGGCATGAAGACGAGGAACCAGCCCGCCATGATCGAGGGCAGGATCAGGGGCACCCAGATCGTGCGCACGAGGAACACGCCGCGCGCGCCGCTCATGCGCGCCGCGTCGGGCAGGGCGGGATCGACCGTGGCGAGTCCCTCACCGACGGGCCGCATGGCGAGAGCGGCGTACTTCGCGACGTACGCGATCAAGAGCACCCAGATCGTGTTCGCGACGCCGAACGGCGCCCAGAACAGGATGAGCCCGATCGCCAGCACGGTGCCGGGCGTGGCGAGCGGCAGCGCGGTGAGCGTGGCCAGGACGCGGCCGCCGATCGCGCGCGTGCGGAAGAACGCGGCGATGCCGCCGACGAGCACGGCGAGGGTCGCGGCGAGCGCCGCGAGCCAGAGCGAGGTGAGCACCGCGTCGAGCGTGTCTCCGCGCAGGAGCAGCGCGAAGTGCTCGAGCGTGAAGTTCGACGGGCTGAGATCCGTGCCCACGCGCAGGAACGACGACACGATGACGGCCAAGGCCGGCAGCACGATCGCGACGAGCACGAAGAGCGCCAGCAGGATCCCCAGTGGCGCGCGCGCGGCACCCAAGGGCAGGCGCGCCCGGCGGGTCGCCTTGCCGCCCAGCGTCGCGTGCGCGCGCGAGCGCAGGACGAGCGGGATCAGGACGAACGCGAAGAGCAGGCACGAGAGGCCGGCGACGCGCGCCATGGCGTCGGGGCCCCAGGCCATCAGCTCCTCGAAGATGTACGTCGAGAGCACCCGCTCGTTCGCCACGGTGCCGATCAACGCCGGCGCGCCGAACGCGGAGGCCGAGACCATGAACACGAGCCCCGCGCTCGAGAGCACGGCGGAGCGCATCAGCGGAAAGGAGACGTCCTTGAGCACGCGCCACGTGCCCGCGCCGCTCATGCGCGCGGCGTCCTCCAGCGACGGGTCGGCGTTCTCGAGCACGCTGCGCACGGTGAGGAAGACGTACGGATAGAACGACAGCCCGAGCACCCAGGCCAGGCCCGTCATCGAGTAGATGTCGACGGTGCCGGCCCCGAACCACTGGTTCAGGTAGCCGGCCTGCGGGTTCGCGAGCTGGATCCAGGCCACGGCCGCCACGTAGGGCGGCACGATGTACGGGATCGTGAGCAGCGGCGAGAACGCGCGCCGGCCGGGGACGTCCGTGCGCGTCGTCAGCCACGCGAGCGGCGCGCCGAGAACGACGGCGATGCCGGTCGTGTAGAGCGCCAGGCGCAGCGTCCCCGTCGCGGCCTCGAGGACGCTCGGGTTCCCTAGCGTCGCGGTGAACTCGCCGGGGTTGGTGACCGCGCGCAGGAGCACGAAGAGCAGAGGCACGATCCCGAACACGAGGACCACGCACGCGGCCCCGGTGAAGGTCGCGGCGGAGCCGGAGGTGAGGGGGCCCTTCTGCACGCCGGGCTCAGCGCATGACCTGGCGCCAGCGCTCCTTGATGGCGTCGCGCCGCTCCTTGACGTCGCGCAGGAACGCGTTGGTCCACGGGTAGAGCTTCAGCGTCGACCAGGCGGGTGCGCCCTTCGGCGGCGCATGCGCGGGCAACGGCGAGTACATGTGCCAGTTGACGATGGCGGCCTGCATCTTCTCCGAGAAGAAGAAGTCGTAGACGCGCTTGGCGAGGTCGGGCTCCTCCGTGCGCTTCATGATCGCGATCGGGCTCGGCACCGGGATCGCCCCGTCGCTCGGGAAGACGGTCAGAATCGGGTTGTCCGCGCCCAGGTCACCGCGCGCGAGCAGGTTCTCGAGCAGGATCACGCCGATGGCGCGCTCGCCGCTCTCGAGCCGGCGCAGCACGGCGCTGTTGCCGCCGGCGGCGAGGATCCCGCCCTTGCGCAGCTCCTCGTAGTAGCGCCAGCCGTACTTGGTCGACAGCGCGGCGACCGTCGTGAAGTTGGTGCCGGACTTGAGCGGGTCGCCCATGGTCACGCGGCCCTCGAAGCGATCCTCCGCGAGGTTGCTGAACATCCGGGGGCGCGCGCTCGCCTCGAGGTCCTTGCGCACGGCCATGACCATCACGGGGATGCGCACCGTGCAGAACGCGCCGTCCGGATCCTTGAGAACGTCGGGCACGGCCTGCGTGGCGTCGGTCTCGTACGCCAGCAGCTCGCCCGCCTCCTTGAGCTGGAGGTAGTAGAACGGATCCGACGTGACGAGCAGGTCGCACTTCGTGTCGCCGGCCGCGAGCTCGGTGTTGAGGCGCACGGCCACGAGCTCGCTGCCCTTCTGCAACCACTTGAAGCGCACGTTCGGGAACTCGGCCTTCAGCGCCGGCTCCATCTCCTCGATCACCTCGGGATAGAGCGAGGTGTAGATCCAGATCTCGGGCGTGCCGTCGTCACCGCAGCCGGCGACGGCGAGGAGCGGGACCAGCAGCAGGAGAGCGAGGGCGCGCATATCGCGGAGCATACGAAAGCGGGGCTAGCGCCGCGCGTACCGACCGCCGGTGAGCGTGGCGATTTGCTCGAGCAGGCGCGAGTCCATCCCGACGGAGACGCAGTGCACGCGCACACGCCGGCCGGCGGCCAGCTTGTCGACGGCCCGGAGCACCTGGGGCGCGCTCTTGTAGCGGCCGGCGCTGGGGACGCCGTCCGAGACGACGAAGATCGTGTCGGCCCCGACGTACTCGTAGGCCCGTGCCAGGGCGTCGTAGAGGTTCGTGCCCCCGCCGGGCCCGCTGCGCCCGAGCCAGTCGGCGAGTCCGCGCTGGGCGGTCGGGCCCATGCGGCGCAGCCGCGGCTGCCAGGAGCTGACGCCCGTGGCGAAGAGCAGCACGCCGGCGGCCCCCCGCGACCCGATGGGCCGCGCCGCGCGCAGCACCTCGCGCTTGGCGATCGTCCAGCGCGTCGCGCCGGTCACGGCCTCGGCGACGGCGTTCATGGAGCCGCTGCGATCGATCACGAAGAGCACGTGATCCGACTCGAGCGGCAGGCCGTAGAACCCCTCGGTCGTGTCGCCGTCCCCCAAGGGCAGCGAGAGCGCCTCCGTGGGGAACTCGAAGCTCTCGCCGTGCTCTGCCCACCACGCGCCCCAGCGCTTCGCGTCCTCGTAGAAGTAGACCCCCGTCAGCGTGAACAGCGCCTTGCCCATCTCGATCCGCAGGCGTCGGCGAGGCTCCTTGTCGATGCGCTCGATCAGCGCCGTCACGCTGCTTTGGCAGCGCAGCGCGGCCAGCGCTTCGATCGCGGCCTGGCGCACCTCCCAGGAGCGATGCAAGAGCGAGGGCGCGACGCGCGGACAGAAGTCGATGTGCTCTGAGCCCGCGACGAGGTCGAGGGCCAACATGCGCTCGCGCTCGTTGTTCGAGCCGAGCAGCCGGCCGAAGAACGTGCGCACCGCCGGTACGCCGAAGCCGATGCGGCCGAGGGCGCGGACGGCGACGTCGCGCTTGCGACCGCCACGCTTCGCGGACTCGATCAGGAACGCCGCCGCGCCCGCATCGGGCCGCGAGGCGAGCGCTTCGATCAGCGCGTCGAGCACGCGCTCGTCGTCCTCGCGCGGGCCGTGCTTGACCAACGCCTGCACGGCCGCGTCGTCGGGATGCGCCGCGAGGAGGCGGATCCCCACCACCCGCATGCGCCGGGATGTGTTGCCCAGGAGCGCCGCCCAGCGCTCCGTCGCGTCCTCGTCGCGCACGTCCGTCAGCGAGCGCACGATGCGCTCGCGGATCGGCTCGGGAAGGCCGATGCGCTGGTACAGGCGCACGAGGGCATCGACGTGATCGGCCTCGCCCGACTCCGAGAGGATCTGCGCCAGACCGCGCCGCTGGGGGTCGGTCAGGCCGCTCGCTTCGACGAGCGCCGCGGCCGCGTCGAGCGCGAGGGGGTGCCGCATGCGGTGGAGCCGGATCGCGCTTTCGGCGCGCTCGCGCACGGTGGCGTCGGGCGGCATCCGGTCGAGCGCCACCGGGGCGGCCTCGCCGCCGCGCCGCAAGGCCCGCCCCGCATGCGCGGGGGAGCGAACGAGCTCGGCGCCGCGGCCGTCGCGCGCCGTGACGCGCAGGGTGAAGGCGCGCCGGCCGAGCCGGATCGGCTCGGCGAGCGTCGACCGCTCGACGGCGCCCACGCGGACGTCGAAACGGCCGTCGGCGTCCTGGTCCACGACCACGAAGTCCTGCTCCGGATCGTCGAAGCAGAGGTCGCCGTTGCCGTCCACGAGGCCGATGCGGCGCAGGCGCCCCCCCACGACCACGCGCACCCGGCGATAGCCCTGGGCCCGGGTCGCGAGCCGGCGACCGGCCGCCGCCGCAGGCCGGTAGACGAGCTCGATGTCGCAGGGCAGGACGTCGGGGCGATCGAGGTACACGAGATCCGTCTGGAAGCGGGCGACGTACGTGCCGCCCACCGTCGCGAGCTCCAGACGCTCCGCCGGATCGAAGCGCCCGTTGCCGTCGCGGTCGAGCCACAGAACCGGCGGGCTCGCCTTCACGTCAACGGCAACGGGAAGCGGCGCGCTCTCGGCGAAGACCAGACTGGCGAACGCCGCCTCGACGGCGCCCGCCGGCGCTACGACACCCGCCGGCGACGTCGCCAAGAGCGGGTGCGCGCGCTCGGGGGCGCCGGGCGGGGTCTCGGGGACCCAGCCGAGCTCGAGCGTCTCGTCGGGCGCGGCGGCGGCAAGGGGAGCGAGCAGGGCCAACGCCCCGATCAGCAGCCACCCGCGAACCCATGCGCCCCTCGGCATTGGCTCAGTCTAGGCCCGGTCCCGAAACCCTGCCCACCGACCGACCGTCGGTTCGGACGAGGAGGTCCCGGATGAGCGAGCCCGGCTGCCCGTACGTCGCTGCGTGCGATGCGGACTACACCCGCGCCCAGGAGCGCGTCGACCAGCTGTGGTCGACCCTGAGCGACGAGCAACTCCGGTGGAAGCCCGGCCCCGAACGCTGGTCCGTGGCCGAGTGCGTGGGCCACCTTTCCAAGACCATGGTCGAGCATGTCGACAAGCTCGAGGCCGCGATCAAGAAGGGCCGCGCCAAGGGCAAGCTCGGCGGCGAGGCGCCCTACGGACGCGGCACCTGGATCGGGCGCGTCTTCCTGGGCTTCCTCGACCCGGACCGCACGAAGCCGAAGAAGCTCAAGGCACCGGGCCAGTTTCACGGCGGCAGCGCGGACGTCGATCCCGCCGCGGTGCGCGCCGAGTTCCAGGCCCTGAACGGACGCCTGCTCGCGCTGCTGCACGAAGCCGAAGGCCTGGACTTCGGTCGCGTGAAGGTCGCGCCGCCGCCCACGAACCTGGTGAAGCTCTCGCTTGCGCAGGGCTTCCAGCTGCACCGCTGGCACCACCATCGTCATCTGGATCAGGCCGATCGCGTGACGCAGGAGACGGGCTTCCCTTCCGCGTAGCCCGTCCGGCTCTCACTCCGGGCTGGCGCGCGCGCCGCGCTCGTCGTTCCATGCCGGGATCCCCGTGCGGAGACGAGCCATGGCCAGGACACGTACACGCAGCACCGAGAGCGACCTCGGCTTCGGCAGCCAGATCGGCGCCGAAGTCGGCCAGCGCCTGCTGAACCCCGACGGCACCTACACGGTCAAGCGCGTCGGCATGGGCTGGCGCGGTGGGTTCGGGATCTACCAGTTCCTGATGCGCACCAGTTGGCCGCGCTTCCTGCTGATGATGCTCGCGTTCTTCCTGAGCGTGAACGTGCTCTACGCGTTCGCGTACATGGCGTGCGGGGCCGACGCGATCATCAACACCGACCAGTCGCCCGAGAGCTTCGGCGCGCGCTTCTGCGAGGCCTTCTTCCTGAGCGTGCACACGATCACGAGCGTCGGCTACGGACACATCCATCCCGCCAGCCTCGCGTCGAACCTCGTGATGACGCTCGAGGCCTTCACGGGGCTCATCATCTATGCGCTCGCGACGGGCCTGAGCTTCGCGCGCGCGTCGCATCCGCGGCCGGACGTGGGCTTCTCCGATCACGCCGTGCTCGCCCCCTACCGGGACAAGACCGCGTTCATGTTCCGACTCGTCAATCGGCGTCGCACGGAGCTGATGAACCTGCACGTGCGCGTCGTGGTCTCCTGGCTGATCCGCAAAGGCAGCGAGACGAGGCGGAGCTACGAGGTGCTGGATCTCGAGCGCACCGGCGTCGCCTTCTTCCCGATGACGTGGACGGTCGTGCACCCGATCGACGAGAGCTCGCCGTTCCACCAGCGAACGACGGCGGAGCTGCGTGAGCTCGACGCCGAGATCCTCGTGGCGGTCGACGGCACCGACGAGGCCACCGGGCAGCAGGTCATCCTGCGCACGTCGTACAAGCCGCGCGAGATCATCGAGGACCATCGCTTCGCCGACATCTTCGACCGCAACGCGTCGGGCCTTCCCTTGAGCGTCGACGTGCGCCGCCTCGACGAGGTCCTCCCCGCCTAGCTGCTGTCCGTCTCAGCGGCGCGCGCGCTACGCTGTGCGTGAGCTTGGCAGAGGCCCCCATCCGAATCCTGCGACCCGGCGACGAGCCCATGCTCGAGCGCTATCTCGCGTCGCGTCCCAACACGACGCTCTTCTTCCGCAACAACCTGCGCGTCGTGGGCGGCCTGGACGCGGATCCCGACGCGCCGTACGGGGGCGTCTACGCCGCGACCGTCGAGGGCGAGCGCATCACCGGCGTCGTGTCCCGCTTCTGGAACGGCAACCTGGCGTTCGAGACGGACGCACACCAGACGGCGCTGGCCCGCGCCGTGCTCGAGGCGTCGGGCCGACCGCTCCGCGGGCTCGTCGGCCCGGCGGCGCAGGTCGCCGCGGCCCGTGCAGGGCTCGGGCTCACGGACGCGCCGGCGACCATGGACTCGGTCGAAGACCTCTTCGCGCTGGCGATCGACGACCTGCGCGTGCCGCCGGCGCTCGCCGCGGGCGACGTCCTCTGTCGGCGTGCCGTGCCCGGCGACCTGGACGTGATCGCGCCGTGGCGCGCGGCGTACTTCGTCGAGGCCCTGGGCGAACCCGAAGGCGAGGAGACGGCGCGGCAGGCCCGCGCCAGCATCGAGCGCGGCGTCGAGCGAGGGACGACCTACGTACTCGAGGCCGACGGCGCGCTCGTGAGCCTCTCGGCCTTCAACGCCTGGATCCCCGAGTGCGCCCAGATCGGCGGCGTCTACACGCCGCCCCCGCTGCGCGGCCGCGGCTACGGCCGCGCCGTCGTGGCCGGCTCGCTCCAGATCATCCAGGCCGAAGCCGGCACGCCGCGGTCCGTGCTGTTCACGGAGGTGGACAACGTCCCCGCCCAGCGCGCCTACCGGGCGCTCGGCTACGAGCGCGTGGGCGACTACGCCCTCGTCCTGTTCCCGGAGCCTCAAGAGATCCGCTAGGGCCCTCGCCGCAGCGCCACGAAGATGGGGTGATGCGCTACGAGGGTGACATCTACCGCCCGCCCAGCGAGGCCAACAGCTACATCCTGCAGGCCACCGTCGGCTGCTCGTGGAACCACTGCACCTACTGCGACATGTACCGCGCGAAGCGCTTCCGCGTGCGCGACATGCAGGAGGTGCTCGAAGACGTCGCCATGGCCGGGCAGCACCTGGGCGACCGCGTGGACAAGGTCTTCGTGGCCGACGGCGACGCGCTCGTCATGGACCTCGACGACTGGACCACGATCCTCGAGGCCGTGAAGGCGACCTTCCCGCGGCTGCGCCGCGTGAGCGCGTACGCCACCGCGCGCAACCTGCTCGAGAAGACGCCCGAGGAGCTCGCGACGCTGAAGGCCCAAGGGCTCGACCTGCTCTACGTCGGCCCCGAGTCGGGCGACGACGTGACCATGAAGCGCATCGCCAAGGGCGCCGACCACGCCCAGCATGCGGAGGCGGCGGCCAAGGCCCACGCCGCCGGCATGAAGCTCTCGCTGATCTTCCTGCTCGGCGCCGGCGGCATCGAGCGCAGCGAAGAACACGCGCTGGCGTCGGCGCGGCTCGCGACCGCCATGGATCCGCGCTTCCTCTCGCTGCTGACGCTGACCGTCGTGCCGGGCACGCCCATCGCCAAGCTGGAGGAACGCGGCGACTTCGAGCTGCCCGACATCCAGGGGCTCTTGCGCGAAGCGCGCATCTTCATCGCCGAGGCGAACCCGACGGACGCGATCTTCCGCACCAACCACGCGAGCAACTGGCTGCCGCTGGCGGGCCGCTTGCCGCGCGACCGCGAGCGCTTCCTGGAAGCGCTGGATGCCGCCCTTGCGGGCGACATCCCGTTGCGTCCGTCCTGGGCGCGAGGCCTCTAGCCGGCGCGCGCCTGGGCCTGCGCCTGCGCGTATGCCTTCGCCGTGCGGGGGAAGCGCGGCATCAACATGCCGACCTCCTCCTTGTAGCTCGCGTAGCGCGCGCCGAAGTCGCGCAGCAGGTCGCGCTCCTCGAAGAAGCGCAGGGCGATCACGATGTAGACCGACATGGCGCTGGCGAAGACGAGGTGGCCGAGGGTCATCTCGGGCGTCGCCCAGAAGGACACGAGCACGCCGAGCTGGATCGGGTGGCGCACGAAGCGGTAGAGCGCGGGCGTCTTGAACTGCAGCGGCTCGACGGGGCGACCGCGGACGTGGGCCCAGACCTGGCGCAGCCCGAAGAGGTCGAAGTGATCGAGCATGAACGTGGCCGCGACGAGCAGCATCCAGCCGAAGGCCTGGATCCCGTAGAGCGCGGCGCGCATCGTGGGCGCCTCGACCGACCAGATCACCTCCGGCATCGGCTGCCAGAACGCATAGATGACGGCGAGCGCAGCGCCCGAGGCGAACACGTAGAGGCTGCGCTCGGCCCAGACGGGAAGCACCCGCGCCAGGGCGCGCTTGAACGATCGGCGCGGCATGATCGAGTGCTGCAGGCCGAAGAGCAGGATCAGGCCGACGTTCACGAGCAGGGCCGTGCTCAGCGCCGTGGTGGCGCCGACGTCGAGCGACTTGGGCACGACGACGTTGTTCAGGAAACCGATGGCGTAGGCGATCCCGCCGAAGCCGACGGCGTAGCAGACGAGTCCGTACAGAAGAGCGATGGTGCGTGACATGGCAGCCTCCCGAGGGCGTGGGTTCGAGGGAGGAACTCCGGACGCGCGTGCGGTGCGGACAGGGAATCGCGCTGAAATCGCCGGTACCCTCCGCGCGGAGACTGCCATGTACGTTGCGATGAACCGCTTCCGGGTGAACGAGGGCTTCGAAGACGGCTTCGAGGCCATCTGGCGCCAGCGTGACCGCTACCTCGAAGACGTCGCGGGCTTCCGCGGCTTCCGCCTGCTCCGGGGCGAGACGAGCGAGGGCCTGACCGCCTTCATCTCCCACTCCACGTGGGACTCGAAGGACGCGTTCGTCGCGTGGACGCAGTCCGAGGCCTTCCGCAAGGCCCACAGCGACGCGCGCTCCCCCAAGGGCACGCTGGCTGGGCACCCCGAGTTCTCGGGATACGAGGTGGTGCTGGACGAGGCGCCCACCACCTAGGGCGCCGCGGAATTGCGTATGCTGCCGGCATGCACCCGGACGTCCGCGCCTACATCGACGACGCCCCCGAGGCCCATCGGCCGCACATGGAGTACCTCTGCGGCCTGATCGAGGCAGAGATGCCCGAGGCCGAGATCGTCATGCCCAACGGGTTCCCCGTCTGGACCCTCGACGGCGAGTGGACCGCCGGCTTCGCCACCCGCAAGAAGGGCGTGATGCTCTACGTGATGGTCCAAGCGGTACTCGACAAGTACGAGCCGGTCCTCGGCCGCCTGCGCTCAGGGCGCAGCTGCGTGGAGTACAAGGGCTCGAAGACGCTGCCCTTCGAAGAGCTTCAGGCTCTCGCGCCCACGCTCTACAAGGAAGCCCACGACGCCATGCGCGGCGCGTGAAGGAGACCCGCCCGTGACCATCCGAAGTCGACTCCTGGTGCTCGTGCTCGCGTTCGGCCTCCTGGGCTGCGGAGAGGACGCACCCCCCGCCGACTCGCCGAACGACGCGGGCGCGAGCGCCGGCAAGCCGGGCCCCGAGATGCCCGGCCCGGCGAAGAAGGGGTTCCTGGGCATTCCCGCGGGCAAGGTCGTCTACAAGCGCACGGGTGCGCCCGAGGGCACGATCACCGTCTGGTTCCAGGACCACGGCGCGACCGTCGTGTACGACGAGGACACGCGCCACAAGGACCTGCACAACCACAAGCGCATCATCTGGCGCGGCGGCGTCACGACGATCCACGACTACGTGACGAAGAAGACCACGACGCACAAGATGCGCGTGCGCGCGACCGAGCTCGGCTGGAACCCGACGATCTCCGAGGAGAACCTGGATCGCGTGGGCTACGTGAAGCTGGGCACCGAGACAATGCTGGGCGTGGAGTGCACGGTCTGGGTCAACTCGAAGCAGCGGGTGAAGGCCTGGGTGTACGAGAAGCTGCCGCTCCGAGAGGTGATCGGCGAGAGCTACAGCATGGAGGCCACGGCCTTCGAACAGCTCGACGCGATTCCCGCCGAGGCCTTCGAGCTGCCGGGCTCCTGATGCGAGCCCCTCGTTGACCCCGCTCGCGACGGATCGCCTGCGGCTCCGGCCCTTCACACCGGACGACGTAGAGGCCTTCTACGCGATCTGGGGCGATCCCGAGGTCATCTGGTGGGGTGCGAGCCCGAGCCTCGACTACACGAGGGAGAAGTTCTTGGCGCTGCTCGAGCGCCACGCGGAGTGGCAGCCGGGCGTGGGCTGGTACGCCGTCACGCCGCGCGATCGCGACGAGGTGCTGGGCGACGTCATGCTGCAGCCGGCGAAGTTCGTCGACGGCATCGAGATCGGCTGGCACTTCCGCCGTAGCGCCTGGGGCTGGGGCTACGCCACCGAAGCGGCCCGGGCGCTGCTCGATTACGGCTTCGAGACGGTGGGCCTCGAGCGCATCTACGCCATCGTCGCGACGCAGAACGCGCCCTCGATGCGCGTGGTGGCGAAGCTCGAGTTCGAAAAGCTGCGCGAGATGGAGTACGCCGACCTGCCGCACGTGCTCTTCGCGCGCGATCGGCCGCCCCGCACATGAACGAGAACGGCCCCGCGCTCCAAGGAGCGCGGGGCCGTTGGCGTTCGGGATGCGAGCGCGGCGTTCAGATCGCGATCCTGAAGACATGCTGCACCAGGAACCAGGCGCCGAGGCCCATCGAGGCGAGGCCGAGCTTGGCCTGGAGGGGACGCAACTTGGTGAGACGCGCCTCGACCTGGTCGGCCTTCGCGTCGCCGCCCAGCTTGCGCAGCAGGGCCACGCCAAAGAGCGAGCCGAGCAGGATGAGCAGGACCGCCGAGGCGAGCGAGGTGAGCGTCAGGATCGGCACGAACTCGAGCGCGAAGCCGAGGCCGCCGCTCAGAAGCATGCGCAGCAGGAAGAACACGCCCCAGGCAGCGCCGGCGGCGCCGATCCAACCCTGATACGGGGCGAGCTTGTCGGCGAGCGCCTTGGCCTCGGGCTTCTTGGCGGCGATCAGGTTGACGGCACCGAGGAAGCCGAGGACGAGCAGCAAGGCGATGGTGATGTAGGCCATGTGGAAGGGAGCTCCAGGGGAAATGGAAGGGGGCGCCGCGGCCGCGACGCCGGGTTCAGGCGGAGGGATGCGCCGGCCCGCTGGAACTTGCCGGTGGCGTCACCGCCCTCGACCGATCCGCAGCCGGACCCGCGTCCCACCGCTGGGGACGAGCCGCGGCAATGGCAAGCGGGGTGCCACGCCCCCGAGATTCCGGGGAGAGCCCATGAACTGGGGCTTCGGAGGCGCGGGGGCGACCCGGCTGCCTCCCGGGGGAGGCAGCCCGTGTGCCGGATCAGGACACGCTCATTCCCCTCGTCGCACCTTGCGCTGGCGCGCCGCGCGCGCGTAGCTCCGGTGCCGCAGCTTGAGCATGCGGGTGTGCTCGCGTGCCGCGCGCTTGTCCGTCTTGCGGGCGAGGTGCAGCATCTCGCGCTTGAGCTTCCCGTAGGACGCCAGGCGCTCGGGATCGAGCGCGCCCGTCTCGATCGCTGCCCGGACGGCGCAGCCGGGCTCGCCGTCGTGTGTGCAGTCGCGAAAGCGGCAGTCCGCAGAGAGCGCGCCCACATCGGCGAAGGCCTCCTCGAGACCGTCGGCCGCGTCCCACAGCCCGAGCTCGCGCATGCCGGGCGTGTCCACCAAGAGCGCGCCGCTCGGTAGCCGCACCATGCGCCGCGCCGTGGTCGTGTGGACGCCGCGATCGTCGGAGGCGCGGATCGCACGCACGACCTGCAGCGTGTCGCCCGCGAGGCGGTTCAGGAGCGTGGACTTCCCGACGCCGGACGAGCCGACGAGCAGGAACGTGCGTCCCGGCGCGAGCTGCGCGCGGACCGGCTCCACGCCGGTGTCCTCGAGCGCACTGAGCACGTGGACGGGCACGCCGAGAGTGACGTCCGCCAACGCATCGACGGAAGCCTCGGGGTCCTCGGCGAGGTCCGCCTTGGAGAGCAAGAGCACGGGCTGCGCACCGCTCTCCCAGATGGTCGCGAGGTAGCGCTCGACGCGCCGCGGCTCGAGCTCCGCATTGAGCGACGTCATCAGGAAGACGACGTCCACGTTCGCCGCGATGACCTGCGCCGTCGCGGTGCGGCCGGCGTCCTTGCGCACGAGCACCGTCTGACGCGACAGGACCGACTGGATCACGCCGCGATCGAGGCTCGGTCGCTCGAGCGCGACCCAGTCGCCGACGGCGGGCAACGCCTCCTTGCCGATGGCGTGATGCCGCAGGCGCCCGGCCGCGTGCGCGCGGCAGAAGCCGTCGGCTGCGACGACCGTGTAGGCGTCACGCTGTTCTTCGAGAACGCGCGCCGGCACCGTGCCGTCGCGCAGCTCGGGCTGGTAGCGCGCTTCGAGCGCGGCACTCCAGCCCCATTCGTTCAAATGGCTCAATTCCGACTCCGGAGAGCGCGCGGGCGTCACGGTGCCCGCGCAGAGGGGGTACGGGGTTCCTCGGAAACCGCCCCCGGGCGTCTACGGAGGGTCTCGATCAGGCGAGTGGCGCGAGATCGCTAGAGAGAACGCGCGGAGGCGGGACCGACGGCTGCGTGCGTGACAAGGGCCTTGCGCATGGGTCGCCTCCTTCCGGCTCCGGGGGGTTTCGTGGTCCCGGAGTCCGGTCAGGAAGACGCGGGTCCCGTGGGCGAGGTTCCGTTCCGTCGCTCGAGAATCTCGTAGCGCAGCCAGCGGCACTCGATCGGGCCGTTCATCACAGGCACGCGCCGGCTGGTGCGCATGCCCAGGTGCTTCGTCAGCTCGCGGTTGCCGCTGAGGATCCAGGCCGTCGCGCCGGGGCACTTCGCCTTCAGGAACTTGCCGAGGTCCCGGTACGTGTCGATCAGGTCCTCGCCCTCGCCCAGCCGCTCGCCATACGGCGGGTTCGTCACGACGAGGCGCGGCACGGTGTCGGGCTCCAAGCGGTGGATGTCACTGCGCGTGAAGCGCACGAGGTCTTGGGCGCCCGCCGCGCGCGCGCCCTCGGCCGCGAGCGTGAGCGCGCCGTCGTGGCGGTCGGCGCCGTCGATAGCGAACGGAAGCGTCGGCTTCGCGCGGCGCCGTGCGTCGTCGAGCAGCTCCTCCCAGAGGCGCTCGTCGTGATCGGGAAACTGCTCGAACGCGAAGGGACGCTGGAGGCCCGGCGCGCGGTCGGCGGCCCAAAGGGCGGCCTCGATCGGAAGCGTTCCGGAACCACACAGGGGATCGAGCAAGGGCGATTCGCGGTCCCAGCCCGTGAGACGCAGCAGCCCGGCCGCGGTGGCTTCGTTGAGGGGGCTCTTCACCTGAACGGGGCGCCAGCCGCGCTTGTGCAGGCTGCGCCCGGAGAGATCGCGGTAGAGCAGGAGGCGCGAGCCGTGCACCACGAGCTTGAGCGCGAGGTCGGGGAACTTCGTGTCGACGCTCGGGCGGCGCCCGTGCTTCGCCCGGACGACGTCGACCACGGCGTCCTTCACGCGCAGCGCCGCGTAGCCGGAGTGCCGCAGCGACGGCGCATCGCGCACGCTGGCCGAGACGGCAAGCGTCTGGTCCGGGTGGATGTAGCGCGTCCACGGCACGCTCGCGACGGCGTCGTAGAGGTCGTCGGCGTCGCGCATGCGTCCGCCGACCAGCTCCTCCTGGACGCGGATGGCGGAGCGCAGCCACAGGTTGGCGGTGTAGGCCAGGCGCTTGTCGGCCTCGAAGGCCACGCCGCCCCGGCGCTCGGTGACGTGCGCGGCGCCGAGCTCGGTGAGCTCGTCCACGAGGGCGGGCTCGAGGCCCCGGGTGCAGGCGGCGAAGTGGCGGCGCGGGCGCATGGCCGCACGGTACGCAGGGCGCCCTGGCACCCATAGGTTCGTTCGCACGGCCGGGGGAGTAGCCTCTGGGCGTGGGCAGCCCCGAGAGCGAACAGGCCAAGCGCGAGCGCAAGCGGATGGAGCTCGAGACGAAGCTCGAGCTGAAGCGCATGAAGGCCGAGGCGAAGCGCGTCGAGAAGGAGGCGAAGCTGGTCCAGAAGTACGGGCCGGACGCCGTCGCGCGCGCGAAGGGCGAGGTGCCTCCCCCCGACGCGAAGGGCTCGAAGGCCGTCCGCTATGCCGAGACCGTGCGCGGCGTGCTCTACGTGCTCCTGGGCGTCTCGCTGGTCGGCGCGCTGCTCCTGGGGCAGCGAAACGTCATCACCTCGTTCGACGACATCGTCGACAGCCTCTTCCTCGCGACGGCGGGCAAGGTGGTGCTCGCGCTCATCGCGCTGGCCTTCGTCATCTACGGGCTGAAGTACCTGCGCGTCGTGCGCTGACCGGAGCTAGCTCGGGTTCGTGGCCCAGATCGTCGTCTCGGTCGTCAGCGCGCGCGGCGGCAGGGCGAGCAGGGCCACGATCGACGCGGCGATGTCGGAGGCCACGAGCTTGCTCGGGTTCGGGTTCCGCTCCCGCTCGGTGTTGCCGCCGAAGCCCGTCTGCACCTCGCTCGGGTTGACCTGCATGACGCGCACGTCGCCCTTGCGGAGCTCGGCGCGCCAGCACTCGGTCAGGCCGCTCAGCGCGAACTTGCTGGAGGCGTAGGCACTCCCGCCGGGGTACCCCTTGCGCGCCGCGGTCGAGCCGACGTTCACGATCGTGCCACCGCCGTGCGCTAGGAAGTGCCGCGCCGACTCGCGCGCGACCAACAGCGCCCCCAGCACGTTTACGCGAAACACACGCTCGACGTCCTCGGCCTGCGTCTCGACCAGCGGCGCGAAGCTCCCGATCGCGGCATTGTTGAGGAGCGTGTCGTAGCCGCCTAGCCCAGAGATCGTCTCCTGGACGAGCCGCGCGGCGTCGGCGTCGATGCTCACGTCCCCTACGAGCCCGAGGCAGTCGAGCTCGGAGGCCGCGGCCTGGACGTCCGCCTCGGTACGGCCGCAGATGGCCACCTTGGCCCCCTGGGCGCGGAGCGCCTGGGCCGTCGCCTTGCCGATTCCGCGGGAGCCGCCGGTGATCAGCACGTGCATGTCGGAGATGCTCATGGCGGCGGATCCTACCCGCCCCTTCTGCTACCCTCCGCGGACTCCCGGACGCGAGGTCACCATGCACGATCTAGGACTGCTCCTCCTTCGCCTGACCGTGGGCGGATTGATGATTCCCCACGGGATCGCGAAGATCGAAAACGGCACGAAGGGCATCGCGAAGATGCTGGAGGCCGAGGGCCTGCCCGAGTTCCTGCAGTACGGCGTCTACGTGGGCGAGCTCGCCGCGCCGGCGCTGATCATCATCGGCTTCTTCACCCGCATCAGCGCGCTGGTCCTGGCGGGCAACATGGCCGTGGCCGTGTACCTCGCCCACATGGCGGACCTCACGAAGCGCAATGCCTACGGCGGATGGGAAGTCGAGCTTCAGGCGTTCTTCTTCCTGGGCGCCCTGTGCATCTGCCTGCTGGGCGCCGGCAAGCTCGCCCTCGACGGCCGCAAGCCCTCGCCCGCCGGCTAACCGGCTTCGCCGAGCACCCGCTCGAGCGTAGCGAGCACGTCCTCCCAGCCGCGGCGATGCTCGCGAACGGAGACGCGCTCGGGATCCGCGATGATGCCCATGTGGCGCACGGTGAGGCGCGTGCCCTCCTCGTGCGGCTCGAGCGTCGCTCGGACGATCTCGTCCCCCACGACAGCGTCGCCCTCGTTGTATCCAACGGGGGCATCCCAGTGGAGCGTGTAGGCGAGGCGCTCGTCGGGCAGGATCTCGATGTAGTAGCCGAGCATGCCGAAGCGCGTCTCGCCCCCGGCCATGTACGCCGACCAGGCGCCACCCTCGCGCGCGTCGATCTCACAGGCGACGTCCTTGCCCATGCTGCCCCAACACCAGCGCGCGTAGGTCGCCGGGTCGAGCCAGGCCTGGAACACGCGTGCCGGCGGGTGCGCCAGCACGCGCTCGAGGTCGAACCACGTTCCGTCCGGGGGTGTCGTCGTCATGTGCGTCATCCGGTACCGGGTTTTGTCGTCTCGAGTTCGTGACACGCGACGTGCATCGACAGGGGCTGGCGGCCCACTATGCGCCTCGCGTGTCACGAACTCGAGACGACAAAACCCGGTACCAATTGACGCACGTTCGGGGCGTTAGCCCCCGAGGCGCTTGCGCAGGGTGGCCACGTCGAGGTTGGTGTAGTCCTTGGCGAGGCTGCCCTTCACGGCGCGGCCGAGCGGCGCACCGAAGTGATGGCGCAGGCGGCCCAGGAACTTGGGCGGCGCCACGACCATCAGCTCCTTGAACTTGTGGGCATCGAAGCCCTGCTGCATGCGGTGCGTGAGCTCCCGCGCGAAGCGGTCCTCTTCGACGTCCGCTGGATCGGTGTGCGCCTCCATCTTCGGGCTGGCGCCCGTGCCGCTCTGGCGCACGGTGCCCTGGCCGTCGCTGACCAGCTCGCTCGCACGCAATCGACCGTCAGGATTGTCGATCTCCTCGATCAGCGTCCACGAGTCTTCGTCGAGGTTGACGTCGAAGACACGCGCGCGAGCAGCGTCGCACACCAGGATCCAGGTCGTATCCATCAGTCGGGTTCCCTTCACTTCATCTCCAGAATAGGTCGACGCGGGTGTCCGCGTCACTCGGTCTTCGGGATCCACTCCGGCGGCAGCCCGTGCCGCCGCCAGGACAGGACGAGCATGGAGAGCGCGGCGGCCTCCTTGCGCGTCATCTTGAACTTGGTCATCGTCGAGCCGGGCGTCATGCGCTTGGGGTCGAGGAAGTGCTCGATGTGCCAAGCGAGCGCGGTGCGCGGCCCGTCGTAGTCGTCGGGGAACGTGTATTTCGTCGGGTGCTTCTCTCCTTCACGGCGCAGGTCCGGCGCCTTCGGATCATCCCCGGGCGGGATGCCGGGCATGCGGTGGCAGTCGATGCAGTCGAACAGACGCTCGCGCACCGAGTTGATCAGCGGCATGCCCTCGACCTCGTCGATCGTCACGTGGCAGACCGCGCAGCGCGCTTCGAGCAGCTCCGCCTGCGTGAGCCCGTAGGGCTCGGCGGTCTTCGTGTCGAGCATGGGCTCTTCCCAGTGCGGCACGTGGCCGTGCCCGGCGTCGACCGTCGTGGCCATGCCCTGACCGCCGTGGCAGAGCGTGCAACCGAAGGTCTCGATCGGGTGCGCCTCGAGCAGCGCCGCGTTCGGATGCGAGCGCGCGGGATGCGGCGACGCGGCGAACGCCTCGCCCCACTCCATCGTCTGGTGGCACGTGACGCAGCGGTCGACGCGATCGAGCGGCTCGATCCAGATCTGCTGGATGCCGTCCGGCAGTGTGAGGGCCTTGTCCTCGCCCAGGTGCTTCGCCACCTCGGCGCGCACGATGTCTTGGGACGCGGCCCACGGCGGATCGAGCTCGTGCGCCGTCGCGAGCACGACGGCGAGGACGAGCAGCACGCCGGAGACGACGAGCAGGCGTTGATCGGCGCGGGCGGCGCGTTCGCTCAAGCGGTTCGTCTCCTACATCCAGGTGGGCGGGGCGGGCGGCGCGTCCCAGGGCCACATCCAGGCCCAGTACGGTCCGCGCAGGAACGTCCCGATCACGGTCAACACGGCGGTCGCAAAGAGCAGCGCGAGGAACACGCGGTTCTGCACCTTGCGGGAAGAGTGGAACCAGACGCCCACGGCGGCGGCGGGGCTCCGGTCGAGCAGCGGCCAGGCGGCGAGGAGCAGCACGAGCAGGCCGGGCAGCAGCACGCCGCCGAGGAAGGCCCCGTCGACCGTCACGTCGCCCACCTGGAACGTGAGGATCGAGACGAGCTCCTGCAGCCAGAGGAAGTACCACGGCGCCTTCGCCGGGTTCGGCGTGACCGCCGGGTTGGCGGGCTCCTCGAGCGGGGCCGGCAGCATGACGCCGAGCAGGCTGCAGACGGCGAGCGTCAGCACGAACGTGGCAAACGCACGGCGCACGATGGCGGGAATCGCGGGCGTGCTCTCGCGCTCGATCAGCGCGACGGGCGTGTGCGCCTGCACCGTTCCGCCCTCGGTGGCCCCCATCAGCGTGTACGTCTTGCCCGGCGCGGGCGGTACGACGCGCGCCTGGGCCTTCGCGTCCTCGACCACGCGGTCCGTCGCGGCCAGGCCGCCGTCCTTGCGGATGCGCCACATGTGGTACGCGACGAGGTAGATCACGAGCGCCGGCAGCACGAAGCAGTGCAGCACGTAGAAGCGGATGAGCGCCGGCTGGCCGACCGTCGTGCCGCCGAGCAAGAGCTGCCGGATCTCCTCGCCGATCAACGGCACCGACGCGGCGATCTGCGTGCCCACGGTGATGGCCCAGAACGCGAGCTGGTCCCAGGGCAGGAGGTAGCCGGTGAACGAGAGGAAGAAGGTGAGCAGCAGCAGCACGAGCCCGACCCACCAGTTGAGCGGCCGGTAGGCGCCCGGCGGCCCCTCCTTCTTGTAGGCGCCCGTCAGGAACACGCGCACGAGGTGCAGCACGACCACGATCACCATCAGGTGCGCCGCGATGCGATGCGTGCCCCGCAGCCAACCGCCGAACGAGGTGACGAACTCGATGTCCTTCACCGAGGCGTACGCACGCTCGACGCTCGGCACGTAGATGAAGAGCAGCACGGCGCCCGTGAGCGTGAGCACCAGGAAGAGGTGCAGCGAGATCGTGCCGAGCCAGCCCGACGTGAGCCAGCCGAGCGCCTTCTTCGTGACGCGCACCGGGAACGCGTGCAGCACGAAGTTCTGCACGACGGCGTCGGCCCCCTCGCGCGGCGTGCGCGGGCGGAAGCCCTTCACCAGGTCGCGCGGCCGCCAGCCGGGGGCGCTCATCCGCTCCCCCCCTTCGGTTTCGGGTCCAAGACCGTGTCGGCATCGACCGTCGTGCCAAGGTCCACGACGAGCGCCTTGCCGCGCCAGCTGAGCGGATGCCAGGGCAGCGGACGCGGCGCCGGCCCCTCGGTGTTCACGCCCTCCGCATCGAACACGCTGCCGTGGCACGGGCAGTGGTAGCCCTCCTGCTTCGCGCCCACGCTGCAGCCGAGGTGCGTGCACACGGCCGAGAGCGCGCGGAAGCCGCGGGTGTCGTGGATCACGAACACGTTGTGCTCGGCGACGTACGTGCGCCCGGTCGGGAACTGGTCGGGGGCACCGAGCCGCCGCTTCATCGGCGGCTCGTAGAGCACGTTCGGCACCAGCGAGCGCAGCCACGCGATGACGTGGCCCACGAGCCCGACCACGACGGCGATCGTCGCCGACCGGCCCAGGAACCCGCGGCGCGTGGTGCCGGGCTCGCTCATGCTTCCACCACCGTGGCCTCGAAGCGCTCCATCGTCATGGCGCCCGTCGGGCAGCGCTCCGCGCACAGCCCGCAGCGCACGCAGCGATCCTCGTCCTTGACCATGTACACGGCGTCCGCCTGTGCCTCGAGCCGGTCGCGCAGCCCCGCGTCGAGCCCGCCGACCTCGTCGGGCGTGGCAAACGAGAGGCACGAGTAGGGGCAGACCTCCGTGCAGCGGCCGCAGGCAATGCAGAGGTCGCCGTCGTAGACCGTCTGCACGTGGCAGACGAGGCAGCGCGCGGCCTGGCGCACGGCCTCCGCTTCCTCGTAGCCGAGCTCCACCTCGGCGATGCCGGTCCGTCGATCGATGCCGAGCGCGGGCGGCGGCTCGCGGCCGAGCCGGTCGTAGTCCTCGGCCGTCGGCACCGCGCGCGGATGCAGCTCCTCGAAGCGGTAGGTGGTCTTGAGACGGTGCGCGCCGGAGAGCCAGTCGTGGATGTGCCGCGCCGCGCGCTTGCCGTCCGACACGCCTTCGATGAGCGTGCGCGGGCCGAATGCGGCGTCCCCGCCGGCGTAGACGCCGGGCATGCTCGTCGCGAGCGTCTCGCGATCGACCTGGATCAGACCGCGCGACGTCGTCTGGATCTCTGCGCCGAGGTAGTCGAGGTCGGGCGTCTGGCCGACGGCGAGGACCACCGCGTCGCAGGCGAGCCGATCCGACACGTGCGGCCCGTACACGGGGGCGTAGCGCCCGGTGTGGTCGTAGAGCTGCACGACCTCGGCGAGCTCGACGCCCGCGACGCGTCCGTCCTCGCCGAGGATCCTGCGCAGGCCACGCAGCGGATGGAAGACGACGCCCTCCTGCTGCGCGTGCTCGAGCTCTTCGGTGCCGCGGACGGTGCGCTGCGCGGGCCACTCCCCCATCGGCTGGCGCGCCAGCACGTGCACCTCGCGCGGGCGTCCGCCCATCGCGTCGCGCAGCGCGCGGCCTTCGAGCGCCGGACCGAACGTCGAGCGCGAGGCCTCACGCGACTCCTTGCGCCACACCTTGTCGGGTGGGCGCCCGAGGCGCGCCGTGCGCGCGACGTCGAGCGCCACGTTGCCGCCGCCCACCACGACCACCCGCGGGCCGAGGTCGATGCGGTAGCCCTCGTTCACGTTGAGCAGGAAGTCGATCGCGCGCACGACGCCATCGAGGTCGCTCCCCTCGACCTCGAGGTCGCGGCCGCGCCCCGCGCCCGTGCCCAGGAACGCGGCGTCGAACTCGTCTTCGAGCAGCGCGGCGAGCGTGCGCTCCGCCGTGAGCGGCGTGCCGAGCTTGACCTCGACGCCGAGCCCGAGGATCACCCCCATCTCGCGGTCGAGCAGGTCGCGCGGCAGACGGTAGACGGGGATGCCCTGGCGCATCATGCCGCCCAGCTGGTGCGCGGCTTCGAAGACCGTCACCTTGTGCCCGAGCAGGGCGAGGTCGTGCGCGCAGGCCATTCCGGCGGGCCCGCCGCCGATGACGGCCACGCGCCGCGGCTCGCTGGCCCGGCCGAGCTTCGAGAGGTGGCTGCCGTACGCGTCGCCCTCGATGCAGGGCGCGGGCGTGCCGTCGAGCGCCCGCTCGACGCGGGAGGCGCCGCCCTCGACCCCGTGGTGCTCGGTGAGGAAGCGCTTGATCGAGCGGATCTCGACGGGCTGGTCGATGTACCCGCGCCGGCACGCGTCCTCGCAAGGCGCGGCGCAGACGCGCCCGCAGACGGACGCGAAGGGGTTCGGCCCGCGCGCGACGTCGTACGCCTCCTCGAAGCGCCCTTCCGCCGTGAGGTGCACGTACGAGCCGGCGTCCGTGCCGACGGGGCACGCGCTCATGCAGGGCACGTTGTCCGGATACCACGCCGCGGGCCGCGGCTCCGCGAGGAACGGCGGCGTCGGCGCCTCCTCCTCGGGCTCCGGTTCCTGCGGCGTCGTGCGCGCGCGCAAGCCGAGGCACGCGCGGAACGGCGCGACGTCGACGCCGGCCACCTCGAGCGCATCGAGGCTCTGCCCGAATGTGTCGCGCTGCCACCATGCGGTGATGTGTGGCTCGCCCTGCTCGACGAGCGCGAGCGCGTCGGCGACGTCACCGAGCAGCAGGCTCGCACGCGCCGCGTCGAAGAAGCTCCACGGCGCATCGGTCGGCGGCTCGGTCTCCGCTTGCGCACGACGGATCGAGCGCACCTGCTCGAGGCGTGCCCGCTCGAGCGGGTTCACGTTGATGCGGCCGCGCTGCCGCGCGCGGCCGATCAAGGCAGGCAGCACGAGGTTCAGCTGGCCACCGGATGCGCGCATGGCACGATCGAACAGCCGATCGGCTTCCGCGGCATCGCCGCGACGTGCGAGCAGCAGTGCGAGCGTCACGCACGCTTCGAAGTCGCCGGCCAGCTCGACGGCGCGCCGGAGCGCGCGCAACGCGCCGGCTTGTCCGGCGTGCTCGCGCACGATGCCGAGCTCACGCCAGACCGGGGCAAAGCCGGGCGCGCTCGCAGCGGCGCGCTCGAGCGCAAGGACCGCATCGACCCAGCGTCCCGCGCGCCGGTGTAGCAACGCCGTGCGCAGCAGCAGGTCCGCCGCGTCGGGCTCGATCGCCAGGGCGCGCAGCATCGCGTCGTCGGCGGCCTGCACGTCGTTCGTCAAGAGCGCCGCGGCCGC
>JASJAY010000125.1 GCA_030066775.1 Planctomycetota bacterium | reverse complement strand
CGCCGCCTGCACCTCGGCGTGTCGTATGCCGCGTACAGCGGCCTCTCGGGCCGGCGCTTCCGCGCCCATGCGGCGACCCACCAAGCCAGCCGCTTCGCCGACACCGGCACGATCGCGGACGTGGACGCGTACACCACGCTCGGCCTCGAGCTCGGGCTGGTCTACGGCCCGTGGTCGGTACAGGCCGAGTACATCCTGGCCGACGTCGACAGTGCGGCCGCCGACGACCCGCAGCTCTCCGGCGGCTACGCCTACGTCTCGTACTGGCTGACGGGCGAGTGCCGGCCCTACAGCCGCGGGCTCTTCGGCCGACCCAAGCCGTGTTGCAACTTCCTCGACAACGAGTGTTGCTGCCGCGGTGCGCTGGAACTGAAGGCGCGCTACGAGTTCCTGGACCTCGACGACGGGGGGATCGACGGCGGCGAGCTCAGCGCGATCACGCTGGGCGTGAACTGGCACCTGAACCCCAACACGCGCCTGATGTTCGAGTGGTTCCGGGCCGAGTACGAGGGCACGCCCGCCGGCTACGACGCCGATCCGGACGTGGCCGGCATCCAGACGGTGACCTTCGACGACGACGTCGTCAGCGGCGTCCAGATGCGCTTCCAAGTCGACTTCTAGCAGCCGGCTACGGCTGCCTCGCTACGTTCCCGCCACGGTGCGGCGGAACCGGCGGACGAACTCTGCCATGTTGAGCTCCTCGTCCATGGCGCGCCGCGCTGCTTCTACAGCGCGTGCGTAGGTCGCCTCGTCCGCGAAGAGCGACGCGAGCGCGTCGCGGATGGCCGGCGTGTCGAGCACGTGGCAGCAGACGCCCGCGGGATAGCGCGAGAGGAACTCCGCGGGCGACGACTCCTCCGGCCCGTGGAAGAAGACGGGGCGGCCCGCGGCCAGGTACGCCGTCATCTTGTTGGGGAAGCAGAGGCGCACGGACGGACCGCGCTCGGGATCGAACCAGTAGGGGAGGTACGTCACGTGGCAGGCGGCCATGTGGTCGGTCGCCTCGTCGGGCGTGCACCAGCCCTTCGTCTCGACGTGCGGTTCCGCGAACGTGGGCAGCGTCGGCGGTTTGCCCACGTGGCAGATCGACACGTCGCGACCGGCGAGCCGCCAGTCGACCTCCTCGAGGGCGCGCAGCAGCGCCATCCACTCGGCCTTCGCGTAGAGGCTGCCCGCGAAGCCAATGCGCAGCGGTTCGCCGGCATTCGGCCACGTGCCCGGCGCACGCCGCTCGTCGTCGTCGGGGCCGAGGATCAGCACCTCGGAGTCGCGGCCGAACCGCTCGAGGTAGGTGCGCCGCATCGGCTCGGAGGCCGTGCCCAGACCATGGCATCCGCGCACGCACGCTTCGAAGGCCGCGTGCATGTTGCGCGCGGCGCGCGGGTGCATGCGCAGGTCCTTCGCGAACGCCTCGGGCGGGTCGTTCACCGTCACGATCAGCGGGACGCCGAGCCGGCGCGCCGTCTCAGCGGCCATGTAGATCATGCTCGGCCGGTGCAGCACGGCCCACACGGCCTCGACTTCCTGCGCACGCCCGAAGGCCGCGGCCTGGGCGGCGAGCCGCGGCGCCTGGGCCCGCCGGATGCGCCAGTCGACCCAGAGCGACGTGAGCCGTCGAAGCGCGCGCATGCCGCGGCCGCCGACGGTCTCGCGCGGCCGCATGGCCTCCATGACCGGGATGCCCTCCCAGTCCGTGACGCGGCCCGGCTCGGCCTTGGAGAAGACGGCGAACCGGCACAGCTTGCCCTCGGGGTAGCGGCGACACAGGGCGCGCAGGAAGAGCGAGCCGGCGTGCGGCTCATCGGGCGCGCCGTACGCGACCAGCAGCAGCTTGGGATCCGCCGCGCGGGTCAATCCCCGGCCCTACTCGCCATGGCGGTAGCCCAGGAGGATGCCGCGCACCGTGTCGCTCACGTTCTCGACCAGGTACTCCGGCGGCGGCGTCCAGTCGCCGGCGCGGTCCAGGGCCACGTCGACGCACTGTTCGATGAGGTCGGGGTCGGCGCCGCTGAGGAGGTTGCTGCCGCACTCGACCGTCTCGGGACGCTCGGTGACGTCGCGGATCGTCACGTTCGGCACGCCGAAGATGCAGCACTCCTCCTGCACCGTGCCGCTGTCGCTCAGCACGCACCGCGCGTTGCGCTCCAGGTGCACGAAGTCGAAGAAGCCGAAGGGGGGCAGGAAGCGGACGTCGCCCTCCCCGGCCTCGACGCCGAAGTGGGTCATGCGGTCGCGGGTGCGCGGATGCGTGCTGACCACGACGGGCACGCCGTACTTCGCCGACAGGTGCTGGAACGAGCCGGTCAGAGCGCGCAGGCGCTCTTCGACGTCCACGTTCTCCGCGCGGTGCATCGTGACCAGGAAGTAGTTGTCGCCCTCGAGGCTCAGCTCGTCGCGGATCGTCGAGCCGTCGATCGCGAGCGCGTGCCGGTTCAGCACCTCGAGGATCGGGTTGCCCGTCACGATCACGCGCGGGCCCTCGAAGCCCTCCCGCAGCAGGTTCATCCGGCTGCGCTCGGTGTACGGCATGAGCACGTCGCTGGAGTGGTCGATCACGCGCCGGTTGACCTCTTCCGGTACGCGGTCGTCGAAGCAGCGGTTGCCGGCCTCCATGTGGTAGACGGGCACGCCCATGCGCTTGGCGACGACGGCGGCGAGGCCGCTGTTCGTGTCGCCGAGGATCAGCAGGCGGTCCGGCTGCTCGGCCCGCAGCAGGCGCTCGGTCTCGGCCAGGATGTTGCCGATCTGACGCCCGAAGCCGTCTGCGCGCACGTCGAGCTGGTGGTCGGGCGCGCGGACGCCGAGCTGCTCGAAGAACACGGCCGAGAGCGTCGGGTCGTGGTTCTGTCCCGTGTGGACGAGCACGTGGTTGCAGGAGCGGTCCAGCTTCTCGATCAGGATCGAGAGCCGGATGATCTCGGGGCGCGTGCCGAGGACGGTCAGGATCTTCATGCCAGGAGCTCGTCGGTCTGGTCCGCGCGGTCGTCGACGTGCAGCCGGTGCGTCGTCAGGAGTTCGTCGAGCTCCGCGCGGCTCATGACGAACGCGCCGGAGCTGAACTCCGTCTCGAGCGCGGGTTCGAGGTCTTCGAGGGGGGCGAGCTCGGGCAGGATCGGCCGCACGACGTAGTAGTCGCCGCGCTCGATGGTGCGATGCACCTCCTCCTCGGAGACGAGCACCTCGTGGATCTTCTCGCCGGGCCGGATGCCCGTCACGCGCGTCTCGATGCCGCGGTCGCCGATGAGCGCCGCGGCGAGATCGGTGATCTTCGCGGCCGGGACGCGCGGGATATACAGGTCGCCGGCCTCACCTTCCGTGAGCGCGGCGAAGACCGTGTCGACCGCCTGGTCGAGGCTCAGGAGGAACCGCGTCATGTCGGTGGTCGTGATCGTCACCGGGCCGCCGGCGCGGATCTGCTCGTGGAACAGCGGGATGACGGAGCCGCGCGAGCTCAGCACGTTGCCGTACCGCACGCACACGAAGCGCGTCCCCGGTGCATCCAGGTTGGCCTTGATGAAGATGCGCTCCTGGATCGCCTTGGTCATCCCCATCACGTTGACGGGCTTGCAGGCCTTGTCCGTGCTGATGCCGACGACGGTCTCGATGGGGAGGCCGAGGTTGCGGATCGCACGCACGATGTTGGCGGCGCCGCCGATGTTGGTGTCCACGGCCTGGTTCGGGAAGTACTCGCAGGTCGGTACCTGCTTGAGCGCCGCGGCGTTGAACACGACGTCGGCTTCGCGCAGCGCGGCCGTCACGTCGTTGGGGTCGCGCACGTCGCCGATGCGGAAGCGCAGCACGTCGCTCGCCTTGCGGTAGATCACCTCGTCGGTGGCGGCGCGGCGCTTCTGATAGCCGAGCCGCATCTCGTGCTGCTTGGCCTCGTCGCGCGAGAGCACGGTGATCCGTGCGGGGTTGCCCAGCTCACCGGACAGGAGCCGCCGAACGAGCACCTTGCCCAGGGAGCCCGTGCCGCCCGTGACCAGGACGCGCTTGTTCTCAAGTGCGGACACGCCGGATCTCCTCGTAGGGGGTGGGGTCCTTGGCCATCTGGTCCACGAGTCCCTCCCAGCTCCCGAACGATATCCCCGTTGCGTCGTGGAACCGCGTGCCGTCGAGGCTGCGGTCGATGCGCACGCTGTCGTCCGGCACGATCGTGGTCCCCGTCTGGAACGCCCGGTTCAGCTCGACCAGGAGGTCCAGCTTGGCGATCGGATCCGCCGCGACGTGGTAGACGCCCTCGAGCGTGGGGTGATCGTCGATCAGGCGGCGCACGACTTCGGCCAGCACGACCGTCGGCAGGCCGCTGAAGATCGCGTGCGAATACCCCTGCACGGCGCCGCCGGCCTGGCTCAGGAACCACTCGAGCAGCCCCTGCGTCGTCGCGAGCTCGCGCCCGATGATCGACGTACGCAAGGTCAGGCAGCTGGGCCCGGCGACCTCGCCCAGGAGCTTGGAGCGGCCGTAGAGGTCGCGGGCGTCGGGGGTGTCGGCCTCGGTGTAGTGCCCCCGTGCGCCTTCGAACACGCAGTCGGTGCTGAAGTGGATCAGCCGCGCGCCCGCGTCCTGGCACCACGCCGCGATGCGGTGGGGGAGCAGGGCGTTCACCTCGATCGCCGCCACCGCGTCGCCGGCGCGCGCGCGCTGCTTGACGAGGCCGATGGCGTTGACCACCACCTCCGGCCGCGCCCGGTCGAGCACGGCTTCGACGGCGCCCGGCTCCCGGGCGTTCAGCCTGAGGAGCGGGGTGTCGACGGGATCGACGGCCGCGGCGCGAGCCGCCTGCGCGTCCGTGCGAACCGTGCCCTGGACCTCGTGCGCGGCGAGCGCCTGCAGGACCTTGTGGCCCAGCATGCCGGAGGCGCCCAGGACCAGGATGCGCATCGCCGCGTCGCCTCCTATCGGCGCCCGAAGAGCCGCCCGAGCCGGCGCGCCATGCGGCCGCGGAAGTCGCCGGCGGTGCCGCGGTAGCGGCCGTGCTCCAGATCGTAGAAGCCCCAGATCGCGCCGAACGGTTCGTCGAGCGGGTTGCCCTCGTCGTCCTTCGTGTGGAAGGCCTTGCAGCAGACGAGGTCCCAGCCGTCACCGAAGTCGTCGGGCTCCCAGCCGGAGCGATGCGTCTGCCAGTATGCGCCGTCCATGCCCCAGCGGTCCTCGGCGCCCTCGTGCTCGTAGGACTGGGGGAAGAAGCCGAGCGGCGTGAAGATCATGACCTGGCAGCGCGCGACGCGTTCCGCCTCGCGCAGGAACTTCAGGCCGTCGTCCTTCTCCATGTGCTCGATGACGTCGAGCGCAAAGACGCTATCGACGGAGGCATCCGGCAGGAGCGGCAACACCTGGTCCCAGGTGCCGTTGAACGGCACGAAGCGGGTCGGGTCGTCCTGCTTGCCGAGCATCGTCTCGATGTACGGCTTGTGCGGCTCCACCACGAGGTGCGTGCGCGGCCGGAAGTAGTCCATCGGGCGGATGCCGCAGCCGACGTCGAGGACGACGTCCGTGCGGCGCACGCGTGCGCGAACCGCGCGCCGGGCTTCCTTGCGCTCGTGCCAGGTGACGCCCATGCGGCCTACGTCTCGGTGAGCAGCGCTACGACCTCTTCGGGCGTCGCATCGCCGGCGACGTGGCGACGAACCTCCTCGAGCTTCAGCCGCTTGGACAGCTGCGCCAGCAGCTCGAGGTAGGGCTTCTGGGCGTCCTTCGGCCCGGCGATGAGCACGACGATCGTGACCGGCTTGCCGTCGATGGAGCCGAACTCGATGCCGTCGGGGCGGCGGCCCACGGCGACCACGAAGCCGTGGACGGACTCGATCCGGGCGTGGGGGATGGCGATCCCCAGGCCGATCCCCGTGCTCAAGAGCTTCTCGCGGTTGCGAACGGCTTCGAGCAGGGCGTCCCGGTCGTGGACATCGCTGGTCTCGGCGACGCTGTCGACGAGCTCCACCAGCGCTTCGTCCTTCGTCGTGGCGGTCAGCTGGATGACGCGCGAAGCGTCGAGGTGCTTGTCGAGGGTGATGCGATCCCCGTCCATGCGTGCACTCCCGTGCCGGCCGCGGCCGGCTCGAAACTGGGCCGCGTGGGACCCTACCGACGATTTGCCGTGTCGTACACAACCGTCTGGAAGACCAAAGGGGAGCGCCCCGCGCGGAGTCGCACGCCGAGTACGAGCACGCCGACCTGCCGACCGCGTGCCCCGCGTTGCGCCGCGGTCCAGCGTGCGGCGCGGCACAGCCGGAGACGCTGTGTCCGACGCAGTCGAGTGGTGGGGGGTGGGCCGCCCCGCTGCTCCGTGCTCTTCACCTCGACCAACCAGAGGCGGCGCCCGCGCTCCGCCAGCAGGTCGACCTCGCCGGCCGGTGTGCGCCAGCGGCGCGCACGGATGACGTAGCGCTGCCGCGTCAGCCAGCGTGCGGCGACGCGCTCACCGCGACGCCCGATGCGCGCCGTGCGCGATGGGCGACGGGGGAGCCAGGGGCGCCAAGACCACATACCGCTCCCACGGTGGAGCGAGCGGTGCGGTCACGGACTTCGCGCCGGCGGGCGCGCAGACAAGGACTAGGCCTCGGAGGCCTCGACCTCGGCCGGCTCGGGCTCTTCAGCAGGGGCGGGGGCCGGCGCGGCCTTCGCCTTGGGCGCCGTGGGGCGCTTGCCGAGCACCTCGCGCAGGCGCGTGGCCTTGCCGACGCGGTCGCGCAGGTAGTAGAGGCGCGCGCGACGCACCTTGCCGTGGCGCGTCACCTTCATGCCGGCGATCACGGGGCTGTGGATCGGGAAGATGCGCTCGACGCCCTCGCCGGCGACGATGCGCCGGACGGTGAACGTCTTGCCGAGCCCGCCACCCCGGATGCGGATGATGGTCCCCGAGAACGTCTGGATGCGCTCCTTGCCGCCCTCACGGATGCGCACCTGCACGTCGACCGAGTCGCCGACGGCGATCTCGGGCAGGTCGTCGCGGTAATAGTCCTTCTCGGCTTGCCGAATGCGGGACATGGGTGGCTCCTCGGGGGCGGATGCGCCGGGCGCCGTCGGGGCTCTCCGCCGAGGGACGCCCGAACGACACGAAGCCCCGGATGGTACCGGAGCCTGCTCGGATCTCAGCCTTTTCTAGGGCCGGCCAGGGGCCCGCAGCGAAGATGCCGGGGCGTGCACGTATCGATCATCACCCTGTTTCCCGAGCTGTTCGAACCCTACCTCACGGCTACGGTCCTGGGCCGCGCCGTGCAGGCCGGACGGCTCCGCGTGGACCTCGTTCCGCTGCGCGCCTACGGCGAGGGGCGCCACCAGATCATCGACGATCGGCCGTTCGGCGGCGGCCCGGGCATGGTCCTGATGGCCGAGCCGGTGATCCGGTGCGTCGAGGCCACGCGCGCCGAGCACGGGCCGGGCGTCCGCACGCTCCTCTTGACGCCCCAGGGCCGGCGCTTCGATCAGCCGTTCGCCGAGGCCCTCGCGACGCACGAGGACGGCTTCATCCTGCTCTGCGGCCGCTATGAGGGGATCGACGAGCGCGCGATCGAGATCCTCCAGCCGGAGGAGCTGTCGGTGGGGGACTACGTGCTCTCCGGGGGCGAAGCCGGCGCGATGGTCGTGCTCGACGCGACGGCGCGGCTCGTGCCCGGCGTGCTGGGCGACGAGCGCAGCCCGAAAGAGGACTCGTTCTCCGGCGCGGACCGGATCCTCGACCATCCCCACTACACGCGTCCGCTCGATGTGCGCGGGCTCGGCGTGCCCGAGGTCCTGCGCAGCGGGAACCACGCGGAGATCGCGCGGTGGCGACGGGCGCGCGCGCTCGAGCGCACGCGCGCCCGCCGCCCCGACCTGTTGACCGACGCCCCCGAGGGCGACCAGGAGTAGCTCATGTTCACCGGGATCGTGACCCACCAAGGCCGGCTGCTGGACGTGCGCGGCAGCGACGCGGATGCGCTGCGCACGCTCGTGATCCACGTCGCACCGGCGATCGACGGCGCGGTGGTCGGCAGCAGCATCGCCGTCCAGGGCACCTGCCTGACGGCGACCGCCATCGAGTCCGCGGACGACGGCGCGCAGTACCACTTCGACGTGGTGCCCGAGACGCTGCGCAAGACGACCCTCGGCCGGCTGGCCGTCGGCGACACGGTCAACATCGAGGGCTCCCTGCGCGTCGGCGACGAGATCGGCGGCCACTGGGTGCAGGGGCACGTGGACGGGGTGGGCACGATCGTCGAGGTCGACGAAGGCGGCGCCGAGGGCGACGACTGGTGTGTCACGGTCAGCGTGCCCGAGACGATGGCGCCGGATCTCCTGCCGAAGGGCTCGATCACCATCGACGGCGTGAGCCTCACGGTGGGCGAGGTCTTCCAGGGGCCCGACGGCGGCACGCGCTTCAACGTGTACCTGATCCCGCACACGCTTGCCGTCACGACCCTCGGCCGCGCCGCGGTGGGGGCGGGCGTCAACCTCGAGCGGGACATCATGGCGCGCTGGGTCGGGCACCACGTGGAGCGGTACCTGGCGGCCCGCGGCTGAGGGCGGCGCGCCGCCTCCATCACAGCCAAGTCACGCCAAACACGGGGCGGGTCAAAGCCCGTGTCCTCCGAGCCGATTGCCCGAAGCAGGGCTACCATGGCCGCGGCGCTCGCGCCGGGAGGAGAGTTCGATGATGACCACGCGGTTCCTGATCGTCGCGACCTGTGTTCTCGCCTTGGGCCTCACGGCGTGCCAAGGCGGCGGTCTCACGGGCGGCGGCGCCAAGGCGACGGGTACACCGGGCGGCGGCGCGCGGACGACGGCAGCCGGCGGCGCGGGGGTCCACATCACCCCGCAGGAGCTGGCCCCGGTCGACGCCCACTTCCGGGCCGGTCGTGGGGGCAGCAACACGCGGTGGATCCTCGGCGACGTCGTCGACGTCGTGGCGAGCCGCGAGTACTTCGCCAGCATGATCTCGATCAACCGCGGGCCCTTCGTCAAGCGCGTCGACTCGAAGGCCGGCGAGGACGTGCTCGTCACCCTCACCTTCATGGGCAGCGGCAACCAGGCCAGCGCCGCGAACAACCCGCGCATCCAGATCGGCACCGGCCTCACCGTCACGGCCTACCGCACGCTGCGCCTCCGGCTGGCCGCGACGAAGGACACGCGCTTCCCCGTGCGGCTACACATCACCGCCACCGGCAACGCTTCGCGCGGCCACCGCGAGGAGATCATCCAGCGCGCGCCGGTGATCACCATGGGCGGCAACATGGTGAAGAGCGGCAACCGCTGGGTCTGGAACCCCGTCGGGGGCTGATTCCTGCGCATCGCGCCCGAGCCCTGACCTCCGTCCCGATCCGGAGCGATCGCCCGGGTCGTCCCCTGACACCACGAGGCGGGTTCAGCCGTCGTATTGGCATGGCCGATGCAGAGGTCCTGTCGACGATGGATCGCGCGCGCACACCCCTCCTCCGCCTCACCGCTGCACTCCTGCTGGGACTGCTGGCGTCACCCGCGGTGTGGGCCGCCGACGGCACGAGCACCGCGGCCGCCCCGATCGCGATTCCCTTCGAACACTCCGTCGGCGAGACCTACGGGCTCGAGATCACGCGCGAAGCGCGCGTGGACGGCGCGACCCGGAGCCTCGAGCGGCATGAGCTGGCCGTCACCGTCCGCTCCCCGCTGGGCGATGGTTGGCTCGTGGACATGCGTCACCAGGCGCTGATCAAGAACGGTGTGCGGATCGACCTGGCCGAGCGCACCGAGACGAACGCCGCGCTGCTCGATGAGCTCGGTGGTGGGATCCTCAGGCTCCGCGTCGACGAACGCGGGACGGCCGAGTCGATCCTCAACTGGAAGCAGGTGGAGGCGGCCCTGGCGCGTACGACCGAGCGCCTCCTCGCGGACCGCGTGGCGCGACACGGTCTCGAGGGCGAGGCCCTCACCCGCGCCCGCGAGCTGCTCGAAGCCTCCCTGGCCCGCCCGGTCATCGAGCCGCTGCTCATGGCCGACTGGAACATCGTCTACGCGGCCTGCGGCGTGCGCCTGCGCCCGGGGGCCCCGGACGTGCGGCAGGTGGACGTGCCGCGTGCCGACGGCGGCGCCGCCGTGCCCGCCACGGACACGCGCAGCCTGACGCCCGTGCGCGACGCCGATGGCGACGTCGCCGCGCTCCGTTTCGTTTCGGACGTGCGCTTTGGTGACGGCGGCCGCGTGCGATTCGGCTCGGCCGAGGCGATCCTGACCGAGCGCGCCGTGATCACGTACGACCCGCGCACGGGTCTGATCGACGGCGAGCGTGTTCGCACGCTGCGCCGCGGTGCGCGCACGGCCGAAGAGATCGTGCGCTTCCGGGAGACGCCGGAGCCCCGCGGCGCCGAGAGTCCGCGCGCGGCGGGCGACCTGCCGGCCGCCACGGGCCCCCTGGCCGACGCCCGCGGCTGAGCCGCGACGCGGTTCCACCACCGGCGCGATCCAAGCGATTCACCTGCGCGCGCCCGCATCCGCGCTAGGCTGCTCCTGTGCGGTCGAACCGGTTCCTCCAGGTCTTCCTCCTGCTGCTCGTGGTCGCCGGCATCGCCTACGTCGCGTTCCGGCCGGGGGAGATCCGCCTCATCGCGCTCCCGACGCCGCCGCGCGACGCCCCGATCGCCACATCGGGCGAGAAGAAGCTGGCCATGACGAGCCTGTCCGACCGTCTGCTGCTCGAAGGCCCGGAGCTGCGCAAGGCGCGCAACTCGCTCGTCGAGGCCTGGGCCCGGGCCCTGGATGGCTACGGCCAGGGCCAGGACACGCTGCGCACGGCCGAGCGGATCGAGCTGAAGGTCTGGATCGTGCGGCACCAGCTGCAGGAGATCGACGACCGCGCGTTCCACGCGGCGGTGGCCGAGCTGCTCGCGCGGGAGATCACGCGCATGAAGGAGCTCGCCACCTTCGACCCGCCGCAGGCCAGCAAGGCGGCGATCCGCGAGGCCAAGGCGTACCTGGCGCGCGAGCGCCTGCTCGCGGGCGAGAAGGACCACAAGTACGCGGCCCACCGCCAGGCGCAGCTCACGGCCCTCAAGGATCGCGTGCAGGTGCTCCAGAAACAGCGCCCCCAAGAGCTCCAGTCGGCGCTCGACGAGCTCGCCGACTTCGAGGTCCAGTGCCCGCCCGAGGACGACCTCCTGAAGCGGCTGAAGCGCGGGTAGGGTCGGCGCGCGCCGCCGCCCGAGGCGGCGAGGAGGACGCGTCATGCAGGGACGGGTGGAGATCCACGAGTTCGAGAGCGAGCTCCTCGCGGGGAATCCCCTCGGCGATCCCGCGCGACGGCGCGTGCCCGTCTACCTGCCGCCCGGCTACGACGACGCGGGCGCACCCGACGCGTATCCCGTGCTGTTCGGGCTCGCCGGCTTCACGGGTACGGGCCTCTCGTATCTGTCGTTCGACTGGTACCAGGAGCCGCTGCCCGAGCGCCTCGATCGACTGATCACGAAGGAGGGCATGCCTCCGGTGGTCGTCGTGATGGTCGACGGCATGACGATCCTGGGCGGCAACCAGTACATCGACTCGACCGCGGTCGGTCCGTGGGCGCGGCACGTGACCGAGGAGCTCGTGCCTTGGGCCGAGGCGACGTTCCGCTTGCTCCCGGGACGCGATCACCGCGGCGTGTTCGGGAAGTCGAGTGGCGGCTACGGCTCGCTCATGATGGGCCTCGAGCACGCCGACGTGTTCAGCGCGGTGGTGAGCCACTCGGGCGACTGCTACTTCGACTACTGCTACGGCACGGAGTTCCCGAAGGTGGTGAGCGGACTCCAGTCCGTGGGGGGGCTCGGCACCTTCCTCGAGAAGCTGCGTGCGCGGGCGTGGCCCAAGTTCCCCGGGCACCTCTTCGACACGCTGAACATCGTCGCGATGACGCACTTCTACAGCCCGGATCCCGACAAGCCGCACGGCATCGCGCTTCCGTTCGACGAGCACACCGGCGAGCGGGACGAGGACGTGTTCCGCAGGTGGAAGCGGCGCGATCCGGTCGAGCTGGTGGCGGACCACGTCGAGGCCCTGCGCTCGCTGCGGCTGCTCTACGTCGAGTGCGGCACCAAGGACGAGTGGCACCTGCACCACGGCGCGCGCATCCTCGCGGCCCGCCTGACCGATCACGGCGTCGCCCACGAGCACCACGAGTTCGACGACGGGCACCGCTCGCTCAACTACCGCTACGACGCGTCCTTCCCGCGGCTCGTCGCCGCGATCGCGTCCCCGGCTTGACCTCGGGGCCAGGGCCCCGGGACGTTGTCCGGAGCGGGCCCGGAGGCGGAACACGCTCCGGGTAGACTGCGTCCAGACCCCGGAGGTTCCATGCCCCTCAAGCGACTCGCGTTCCTGCTGCCGCTGCTGCTCGTGCTCGGCCTCCTGGCCCCCTTGCCCACCGGCGACGACCTCCTGCGAACCGCGGCCGCCGAGGAAGAGGGCGGGGAGAATCCCGAGGACACGGAGCCCGAGAAGGGCGAGGACCTCGGCGAGTCCACGATCGGCTTCGTGGACGAGGTCAACGAGGCCATCGAGCGCGGGACCCAGTGGCTCTACGCCCGGGGCGAGACCTTCGACATCTCGAAGAAGATGAAGGGCGCCTTCTGGGGCCACACCCTCGGCAACGCGGTCTACGGCGGCGGTCAGATGCAGGCGGGCGCGTGGCAGTACTCGCATCCCGCCGGCGCGACGGCGCTCGCCCTCTACACGCTGCTCAAGTGCGGAATCGACCCGAAGGACAAGCGCATCAAGGCGGGCTTCAACTACCTGCGCGAGCAGCAGGTGTTCACGAAGAAGTGGCACGGCCTGCCGCACGACTTCGGCATGCGCTTCAAGCACGTCGAGATCGCGGGCTCCTACGAGCTGAGCGCGATGATCCTCGCCGTCACGGCGCGCTACGACCAGTACAAGAAGACCTCGGCGAGCAAGAGCGCCAACCGCAAGGGCAAGCTCAAGATCCGCAACAGCGCCGACAAGAAGTTCCTCGTCGAGCTCGTGAAGGCGCTGGCGTCGCGGCGCGGCATTCCGGAGCCGGGCTTGCCCGAAGAGGATCGCGCGGGCTGGCGCTACAACGTGCCGCACGTCGAGATGTCCGGCGGCGGTCAGACCTGGCCGCGCAACATGGGCGTCCCGCCGCACGCCAACCAGGACCTCTCGAGCACGCAGCTCGCGGCGCTTGCGCTCTACAGCGCGCACCGCTTCGGCGTGAAGGTGAAGATGGACGTCTGGATGGACATCCTGCAGTTCACGCTCAGCCACCAGGAGTCGGACGGCCCCGAGCACGAGCGCTACGGGCGCGTCATCGAGAATGGCAAGCAGGTCATCAAGACGGACCATGCGCGCGGCTTCATGTACATCAAGGGCAGCCCCGATCACACCGAGGGCAAAGCCACGTCATCGATGACGGGGTGCGGCATCACGAACCTGCTCATCGCTCGCGACGTGCTGGCCAACGACCCCAAGGGTCAGAAGCTCTGGAACCCGCGCAAGCAGCTCCAGGAGGACGTCGAGACCGCGATCAACGACGGCATCGCGTGGCTCGACAAGTACTGGAGCCCGCTCGAGAACCGCACGGCCGACAACCAGAAGGCCGGCTATCCGATCTACTACCTCTACGCACTCGAGCGCGCCATGGACGTGATGGGCAAGAAGCTGTGCGGCTCGCACCTCTGGTACGAGGAGGGGGCCAAGTCGATCCTCGGCCTGAAGCAGGCGAAGATGATCGAGGAGAAGGTCAAGGGCAACACGGAGCTGCGCGAGACGCTCTTCTGGAGGACGGGCACGACCCACGAGCCCCAAGACGTGCTCGACACCTGCTTCGCGCTGCTGTTCCTGAAGCGCGCCACCCAGGGCATCATGCCCAACGTCACGGGGAACTGAACGGCTGGGGCGTTCTTGGAGGCCGGAAGCGTCCTCCCGCGAGGCCCGGCAGGTACACTTGGTGGCTACGCCCCGAGGATTCCCCCAATGCCCCGACCTCCGCTCCGCGTCACGTTCGTCCTGGGCCTCTCCGTGCTCGCGTTCCTCTTCGCCGTGGCCCTGCCCACGGGGATCGGCACGCTCTCCGTGGTGCATGCCGAGGAGGACGAGGGCGGTGAGCCGGGCGAAGGCGAAGAGGAGCCCCAGGGCGACGACCTCGGCGAGGCGGACGTGCCGTTCCGGGAGCAGGTCAACCAGGCCATCGAGAAGGGCACGATCTGGCTCCACAACAAGCCGCAGATCTTCGAGATCCGCTCCGGAGAGGTCGCCCACTGGGGTCTCGTCAAGGGCTCCCAGATCTACGGCGGCGGCTCGGGCCCGCAGTACCGCCACCCCGCCGGGCCGACGGCGCTCGCGCTCTACACGCTGCTGAAGTGCGGCGTGAGCCCCAAGGACCCCACGATCGAGAAGGGGTTCCGCTGGCTCAAGGATGTGCACAAGATCACGCCCAAGTGGGACGGCGTCGACGGCCAGGGCTTCGAGTGGGCGCACATCGAGGCCGTCAGCAGCTACGAGCTCTCGGTGATGATCCTGGCCTACACGGCCAAATACGACCAGTACAAGAAGACCTCGAAGAGCCGCGCCGTCGCGAAGCGGAAGAAGCTCAAGATCCGCAACCGCGAAGACCGCGAGTTCGTCATCGCGATGGTCGAGGCGCTCGCGTCGCGCCGGGGTCAGCCCGAGGAGAGCCCCACGAAGGAGGGGAGCCGCGGCTGGCGCTACAACATGCCGATCGTCAAGAAGTCCAACCGCAACCGCAACTGGACTCGCGGCGCGCACGGCTCGCCCCCGCACGCCAACCAGGATCTCTCCAGCACCCAGCTCGCCGTGCTCGCGCTCTTCAGCGCACACCGCTTCGGCATCAAGGTGCCGGACATGAACCTGTGGAAGGACGTGGTCACGTTCACGCTGGATCACCAGGAGCCCGACGGCCCCGAGCACGAGCGCCACGACCCCGTCTACAAGGACGGCAAGTACGCCAAGCCCAAGGACAAGGCGCGCGGCTTCGTCTACATCAAGGGCAGCACGGACGGGAGCGAGGGCATCGCCACCGGGTCGATGACGGCCTGCGGCGTGACGAACCTCTTGATCGCGCGCGAGGTGCTCGAGAAGGACAAGAAGGGCAAGCGGATCCTCAAGGACAACCCGGGCCTGATCAAGCAGATCGAGACCGGGATCTGGGACGGCCTCGCCTGGCTGGACCGCAACTGGTCACCCTTCACGAACAAGTACAGCAAGTACGGCTACCACATCTACTACCTCTACTCCCTCGAGCGCGCGATGGACATCCTCGGCAAGCGGCTCGTGGGCACGCACCTCTGGTACGAGGAGGGGGCGAAGGCCATCCTGGCGCGCCAGCAGGCGCACATGATGGAGGTCAAGATCAAGCGCAACACCGAGCTGCGCGAGACGGTCTACTGGATGACGAACGCCACCCACGATCCCAAGGACGTGCTCGACACCTGCTTCGCCCTCCTGTTCCTCAAGCGCGCCACCAAGGGCTTGGTGCCTGGCGGCGTCGTAACCGGGGACTAGACAGCCCGACACTCGTACTTCGATGGGGGCCCCGCCGCCCCCGGGGTAGGCTCCGCGCGAAGCGGTAGTCTGACCCGGAGGACGCGCGTGAAGCTGCACGAGTACCAGGCCAAGGAGCAGTTCCGGGCCGTGGGATTGGCGACCCCGACGGGGGTCGTCGTGACGGAGGCCGCCGACGCGGCCAAGGCGTACATCCAGCTCGAGGGCGACCTCGCGGTGGTGAAGGCGCAGATCCACGCGGGCGGCCGCGGCAAGGCCGGCGGCGTGAAGCTGGTGCGCTCCGCCGACGAGGCCCAGCAGGTCGCGGAGTCGCTCCTCGGCAAGCCGCTCGTGACGATCCAGAACGCGCCGGACGGCACGATCGTCAACCAGCTCCTCGTCGAGGAAGGCCTGCCGATCGAGAAGGAGTACTACGCCGCGGTCGTGCTCGACCGTCAGGTGGAGACGCCCGTGCTGATGGCGAGCGCCGAGGGCGGGATGGACATCGAGGAGGTCGCCGCGACCAACCCCGATGCGATCCTGCGCGAGCCGATCGACCCGACGCGCGGCCTCAGCGCGTTCCGCGCCCGGCGCCTGGCCTTCGGCCTCGGCGTGCCGAAGCAGCTCGTGCGGCCCTTCGCCTCGACGCTCATGCAGCTGGCGCGCGTGTTCCTGAACACGGACGCGAGCCTGGTCGAGGTCAACCCGCTCGTCACCACCACCGACGGCCGCGTGGTCTGCCTCGACGGCAAGCTGTCGCTCGACGACAACGCGCTGTACCGGCACAAGGATCTCGTGGCGCTGCGCGACGAGTCGGAGGAGGACCCGACCGAGCTGCGCGCCCGCAAGAACGGGCTGTCCTACGTGAAGCTCGACGGCAACATCGGCTGCCTGGTGAACGGCGCCGGGCTCGCCATGGCGACGATGGACATCATCAAGCACCACGGCGGCGAGCCGGCGAACTTCCTCGACGTGGGCGGCAGCGCCTCCACGGAGCAGGTCACGACGGCCTTCTCGATCATCCTCGAGGACCCGAACGTCAAGGGCATCCTGGTCAACATCTTCGGCGGCATCATGCGCTGCGACGTGGTGGCCCAGGGTGTCGTGGACGCCACGAAGGCCCTCGGGCTCGAAGACCCGCTCGTCGTGCGTCTGCACGGCACCAACATGAAGGAGGGGAAGGCCATCCTCGAGCAGAGCGGCCTCAAGATCGTCCCCGCCGACAACATGACCGACGCGGCCCAGAAGATCGTGGAGCTGACCTCGTGAGCATCCTCGTCGACAAGAACACACGCGTTCTCACCCAGGGCATCACCGGTGAGTACGGCAAGATGCACACCCTCGCGTGTCGCGCGTACGGCACGAACGTCGTCGCGGGCGTGACGCCCGGCAAGGGCGGCACGGACGTCGAGGGCATCCCCGTCTTCGACACCGTGGACGGAGCCGTCGCCGAGACGGGCGCGAACACGACCATGATCTTCGTGCCGGCCGCCTTCGCGGCGGACGCCGTCGAGGAAGCGCTCGACGCCGGCATCGAGCTGGTCGTGTGCATCACCGAGGGCATCCCGGCGCTCGACGAGGTGCGCATGAAGCACCTGGTCAACGCCGCGGGCGCGCGCATGGTGGGCCCCAACTGTCCGGGCGTCATCAGCCCCGGCGAGCAGTGCAAGGTCGGCATCATGCCGGGCGACATCCACATGGCGGGGTCGATCGGCGTCGTCAGCCGGTCGGGCACGCTGACCTACGAGGCCGTGTGGCAGCTCACCGAGCTCGGGCTCGGGCAGAGCACCTGCATCGGCATCGGCGGCGATCCCGTGATCGGGACGACGCACACGGACGCGCTCGCGCTCTTCCAGGAGGACCCGCAGACCGAGGCGATCGTGATGATCGGCGAGATCGGCGGCACCGCGGAGGAGGAGGCGGCGCAGTTCGTCAAGGAGCACGTCACCAAGCCCGTCGTGGGCTTCGTGGCGGGTGCCACGGCGCCTCCCGGCAAGCGCATGGGCCACGCCGGCGCGATCATCGCGGGCGGCAAGGGCACGGCGGCCGAGAAGAAGGAGGCGATGCGCGCGGCGGGGATCGTCGTCGCGGAGAGCCCGGCCGACATGGGCAGCGCCATGCAGCAGGCCCTCCGCACCGTCGGCGCCTAGCCCGATCCGGTCAAGTCAGCTTGGTGCTGGCGCTGGATTAGCCGCGTCAGCATCGCGCCGGTTCGTTCCGCCAGCTGCCGCAGGCGTCGGACCGGCGTCCCGGGGACCAGGCGGAGCCGCTCCACCAACTCCAGCGCGGCATCGCACTCGCCACACTCTCCCCGAGCGATGACGAACCGGGCGGCCTTGTCGCGCGGCGCCCAGCGGTTGGCGCCCTCGGTGATGTTGCGCATGGTGGCTGAAGCGGCGCGACGCACTTGGTCCTTCAGGTCCGCGTGACCGCGCGGCAGGTCAGCTGCGAGACGTTCGACGCCGATCGTCAGCTCCATTGCGACATGGAAGGCGTCGAGGCGCTGGTGGGCGAAGCGGGTCGGGGTACGAGTCATGTGAGGCCTCCGGGTGTGGAGGGCGTCTGTCGCCCTCACCCGAACGGAAGGGGCGGCAGGCGCCCTCCACACCTGGAGGCCAGGACAGCGAGCGCTCCGCCAGCCGCAGCGCCGCTCGCCAGTCCGTCACGAGAACGAGCACGAGAACGCGCTCGCGCCCGTCAGGACGATGTGCCTCGCTCAGGCATCACGGGCCGGGCCATCGGGGATCGGCCCCGCATGCCAGCCGTCCCGTCCAGATCGCCGGCTTCGTAGCCCCCGCGATTCCGCGTACCTTCGCGGGCATGCAGATCCGCGACGCTTCCGGTTCGACGCGCCTGGCCATCGGCTGCTTCTGCGTCGTCCTCCTGAGCTTCGGCCTCCTGGCCCAGGTCAACCTGTGGGCCCAGGACGGCGAGGGCAGCCTGCCCACGTCGGACCAGGTGCTGTGGAAGTACAACGGCAAGCCGGGCACGTCCCGCATGCACGTCGTGCTCGACCCCGATCTGCCGCTCGACAGCATGCTCAACATGTCCCAGTTCCTGGGGATGGAGATGGAGGTCGACGAGGCCCGGAAGACGATCCTCGATTGGGTCGACGCCGGCGCACCGGAGTCGGGCTGGGAGACCGTGGCGCCGATCCTCACCGACCCGACGCGCTGTGCGCAGTGCCATGTGCCGGGCGGGCAGATGGCCAGCGCGCCGTTCGAGACCTACGCGGATGTCGTGCCTTATACGCAGCCGGATCGCGGCATGGCGATGGGCGCGCTCCTGATCAGCGCCCACAACCACCTGTTCGGCTTCGCCGTCAGCTCGCTTCTGCTGACGCTCTTGCTCTGCCACTCGCGCTGGGGCGGGTGGCTGCGCGTGGGTCTGATCCTGGCCGCGTTCGCCGGACCGCTGCTCGACATCGGCGGGTGGTTCCTCACGCACTATCAAGGTGCACCGTTCCAGTACATGGTGATCCTCGGCGGCGCGCTCTTCGGCGGCGCGACGACGTTGATGGCGCTGCTCGTCCTGGCGGACACCCTGCGGCTGGGCGGCGCGGCGCGGGCGGGCGGTGGCGCGTAGCACCCTGCCGCGACTGACGCTCGCGATCGCGCTGGGCGCGCTGATCGCACTCTGGGCCGACCGCGGCGCGGGCGCGCGGCCCAACCTCCCTCCGCCGCCCACGCCGGACCACGACTTCTACGTCGCGAACGTCGCCCCGTGGGTCGAGGCGAAGTGCGTCGAGTGCCACCGGGCGGGGGGCGGGGCGCTGCGGCTGACGCCGCCGCGGGCGGGCCTCGACGACGCCGCCCGCCGCAAGCTCGACTTCGAGCAGATCGCAAAGTTCGTGAACCCCATGGCGCCGTGGGAGAGCCGGCTCTACCTGAAGGTGCTCGACCCCGGCGATGGGGGCGACCCGCACGTCGGGGGCGCGTTCGTGCGCATGGACGAACCCGAGCACGACACGCTGCTCGACTTCGTCTCGGGCGCGACGCCCAAGAACCTCCCGCCGGAGGTCTACCTCGGCGAAGACAGCTTCCGCGTGAAGCCCGGTGACGAGATCACGCTCGACGGCCGCGACTCCTACGACCGCGACCGCGAGGACATGGAGAACCTGGCCTTCTACTGGACGCTGAAGGCGCAGCCGCCGGACTCCATCGTCGCGCTCTCCGACCGGCGCGCGTCGCGGCTCCAGTTCAAGCCCGACACGGGCGGCAGCTACGTGGTCGAGCTGCGCGTCGGCGACGGGAAGGTGTGGAGCGCCCCGCGCTCGATCGCGATCGAGGTCTTCGACTACCGCAAGGTGAAGCAAGCAGACCCGGGCGGCATCTCCGGCCTCGAGAAGGTGGAGTCGGAACGCCTGACGCAGATCCGCCGGCTCTACCTCGACGTGCTCGGGCGTCCGCCCACGCCGCCGGAGGCCATCTCCGACGACCGCATCGGCGTGAAGCGGCTGGCCGAGACGATCCTCTTGCGCGCCGAGGCCGGGCGGGCCTGGTACGAAGAGGTCACCGTGCGCTTCGGGCTCATCGGCGACTTCCGTCCGGCGAGCGACGAGGCGCGCGATCTACCCCTGCGCATCCCCTCGGCGATGCCGTCGCCGGGCGAGGTCGAACGCGTGCTCGTGCTCGACCCGTCGTTCCTGCGCCGCCACCCGCCCGGACGCAGCCTCGCGATCGCGATCGGGGAGCTCCTCTTCGGCAGGCCCCCGACGCAGGCGGAGCTCGACACGGCGCTGAAGCTCGCTGCGGGCGAGTCCGTGATGCGCGGCGACGTGGAGCTCACGAGCGAGCGCCAGTGGTTGCGCGAGATCACGGCGGAAGAGGACTTCGAGCGCGCCGCGCTGGCGCGCCGGGTCGAGCGCTTCCTGCCCTCGGGCGACGCGCGACGCGCGGTGCCGAAGGCTTGGATCGCGCTCCGGGAACGCAAGGGTGCGTGGCGCCGATTCCAGATCGAGGTGCTCCAGAGCCCGCGCTACCGCAAGCGCAAGACGCTTCGGCTCAAGGACGACCTGACCTACGTCCGCAGCCTCTTCTACGACCTGCTCGAACGCAAACCGACCGAGCGCGAGCTCGCCGCGCTGCTGCACGCGGTGGGGCAGATGCCGGGCGACAGCGCGCCGCTGGCCGTGCTCGCCAAGGTGATGATCGACAGCGGCGAGGTGCCGCTGCCCTTGCTGGTGCGCATCAAGGACGCACCGCGCTGGCTCAAGGACCGCTTCCTGCGGTACCTGGGGCGCCGCCCGACGGGCGGGGAGCTCAAGGCCTACGGCGAGGCGCTGCTGCATCCCCAGGGCGGCGTCGAGCTCGTCGTTCAAGCGCTTGTCACGAGCCCGGAGTACGCGTGCCGATGACGAGGCTTCGCCGACGCCTGCTCTGCTGCACGTGCCTCGCGCTCGCGCTGTCCGCGGTCCCGGCGGGCAACGCGCTCGTGCAGGCCAAGGAGACGGGGCCCGCGCGGCCGACGCACGTCGTGCTGGTCGTGCTCGGCGGCGGCGTCCGCGCACGCGACATGCTCGACGCCAAGAAGATGCCCAAGCTGGCGGCCATGGCCGAGGCGGGCCGCGTGATCGACGAGATCCGTGCGGAGGCGGCGAACGGCTACGAAGGCGTCGCGCGCCTCCTGACCGGTGCAGCGGCGCCGGTCGCCGGCCCCGAGACGCACCCGGATCGTCCGACGCTGATGGAGTACGTGCGCGTCGGCCGCAACCTGCCCGCCGAGAAGGTCTGGTACGTCTCCTTCGAGGGCGAGGACCAGCTGCGCCTGGCCTACAGCACGCATCCGGCCTTCGGCGCGGGCGTCGGCCCCGCCGTCGCGACGGGCATGGGGGCGTTCGGGGAGCCGCTCAAGAGCTTCCTCGACCGCCTGGGCCGCCCCGACCCGCAGCCCAAGGAGGCCTGGACGCTGCTCCGGGGCTTGCGCGCGCGCAGCCGCGGCGCGGTGAGCAGCTACCTGCCCGAGGCCGGCGTCCCGGCCGGGCTCCCGCGCTCGGAGCGCATGGAGCGCGCCCTGCTCGAGGAGATCAACCGGCGCTCGCTGCTCGTCCGGGGGCCGGCGCCGCGTGACGAGCGTGCGTGGCGCGCCGCCAAGACGGTGCTGCAGGTCCATCGGCCGATCCTCACGGTGATCCGCCTGGGGGAGGCGGAGCAGGCCCAGAAGAGCGAGGCGCAGTACGAGCGCGTGCTCTGGGCCAACGACGCGGGTCTCGGCCGCCTGCGCGGGTGGATCGCGGCCGATCGCGAGCTGAAGGACCGCACGCTCGTCGTCGTGGTGTCCGAGCTGGGCCGCGACGCCACGCCCAATGAGCGGGGTGGGCTCGACCAGGCCGACGACTCCGAGGACCACCGGGAGCTGGCGCTCGTGGCGTTCGGGCCGGGCTTCAAGGCCAAGAAGGGCCGCGTGAAGCGCACGCGTCGGATCGAGGACGTGTGCGCGACGCTCGGGATCCTGCTCGGCGTGCCGACCCCGCACGCCGAGGGCGAGGCGTGGACGCCCTACCTGCGCGAAGCCGACTGAGCCTGGGGATGCAGCCGCGGGCGAGTCGGCCGCTGCCCGTACCATTCCATCCCAGGGGAGCTCGGTACGATCGATCCCCTGCAGTCGAGTCGGGAACCGGTCCGCGGCCCGCGGTGCGTCTCGCATCCGCGTGCGCGCGTGCCGGCGACGGGTTCGGCTGCGATGGCGCACCGTGGAGGGCGTGATGAAGATCACCCTGCCCGAGCGCGTGTCCGGCACGAAGGACGCCCTGCTCGTACTGGAAGTCGAGTTCCCGATCGCGACGACGGAGCGCGAGGTCACCGTCGCCGTCGAGGGGCCGGTCGAGCCCATGGATCTCAAGGGCACCGGTCCCGGCGGCACCTACACGGTGCCCGTCGGGCTGGAGCGCTTGCACGTCCCGCTGCGCGTCGCGACGAGCGGCGCCGGTGAGGCGCAGATCACGGTCACGGGGTCCGGGGGCGGCGAGGAGGCGCAAACCGAGACGCGGACGCTCCAGCTCGATGCCCCGGCCGCTGTTCCCGCCGGTGGGGGGAGTGGCGCCAAGCTCGCGCTGGTCGCGCTGCTCTTGGCCGGCCTGGTTGCCGTCGGCGTGTTCGTCGTGCCCAAGCTCACGGGCGGCCCGAGCGTGCCCGACGTCACGGGCAAGCGCATGGAGGAGGCGCGCGAGCTGCTCGCCAAGGAGGGATTCCAGGTCGTCAAGACGACCGAGGACACCGACAAGCGCGACATGCACGGCCTCGTGCTGCGCACGATCGCCAGGGACAACAACATCGTCGAGGTGGTGCTCGGCCGCTTCGCCGACCGCCTCGTGCAGGTCCCCGACGTCAAGGGCGCCGACGAAGCGGGCGCGACGGCGGCGCTCGATGCCGTCGGCTTCAACGCGACCATCCGGTACGTCGACGTAGAGGACGCGGCCCAGGTAGGCACGGTCGTCTTCCAATCGCCGGCCGCGGGCACGCACATCGATCTGGCGATCGCCGTCAACCTCCACATCGGCCGGGCCAAGTCCGACACGCCCACGCCGGCGCAGCCGGACACGCCGGCCGTACCGGACACACCGGCCGTACCGGACACACCGGCCGTACCGGACACGCCGGAGCCGGACGCGCCCGACGTGCCCGATGTGCCCGACGCACCCGTTGCGCCGCCGGATGTGCCGGACGCGCCCGACATGCCGGACACGCCCGTCCAGCCGGACGTGCCCGACCAGCCCGACGCGCCGGTGGCGCCCGACACGCCCTCGCAGCCCGACATGCCGGTCGTTCCCGCTGCCCCGGATACCCCGACCGTGCCGGACCAGCCTGCGGTGCCCGACACGCCGTCGACGCCGACGGCGCCGCTCGTGAAGGGGCAGATCCCCGACCTGATGGGGCTCTCCGAGACCGAGGCGCAGGATCGCCTGTCGAGCATCGACCTCTACGCCATGGTGCAGGAGCGCCCGGCGCCCACGCTCGATCTGGTCGGCAAGGTCGTCGAGCAGTCGCCGGCTCCCGGCGCGAAGGTCGAGCCGGCGCAGCAGATCACGATCTTCCTCGGCATCCGTACGCCCGAGACGCGCCCCGGAAGCGGGACGCCCGAACCGGATACGCCGACGGTGCCGGACACGCCCACCGTGCCGGATGCGCCGACGGTGCCCGATGCGCCGAGCGTGCCCGGGCCGGTCGTGCCCGACACCCCGGACGCGCCCGACAAGCCCGACACCCCGGTCGCCCCGATCCCCGATGCGCCGGTGGTGCCCGACACGCCGGACCAGCCGGATGCGCCGGCGGTGCCGGACACCCCGGACA
>JASJAY010000124.1 GCA_030066775.1 Planctomycetota bacterium | reverse complement strand
CGATCCTCGAAGTCGTCGCTGTCGTACCACGACCAGTCGAGCATCACGCGACCGCCGAGCTTCAGCTTGAACTTCTTGTCGGCGCTGTCCAGGCGCAGACCCGTCTTCCAGTAAGCGCGAAGACCGTTCTTCGCCGCCATCTCTTCCTTCACGATCTCCTTGATCTGATCGCGAAGGGCATCGTCAGCCTGCGCGGGAGCCGCGAAGACCCCTGCCAGGAAGATCGCGACCAGAGCCGTCGCGGTTCGAATGCCTACCATCGTTGCTTGCCCTCCTCGAGGCGAAATGATCCCCTCCTGGGATGTCGGCGAACGGTAGGGATCCGATGTGAAGGTCGCGTGAAGCGGCCGGCAGCCTCACGTGAAATGGGCATCCCGGAGCGCCCCCGATGGGGGCTCCGCTGACCGTTCTGTGACGCAGCGCACGGAGCCGCGGGAAGCTGCGAAGTTCGGCGATTCTTTGCTTGTTTTCGCCGATCTACGCTGACGGCAATCGGACGCGGAAGAGGCTGCCCTCGCCGGGATCGCCCTCCACTTCGACGTCCCCGCCGAGCCTCAGCACGAGGTGCTTGACGATCGCGAGGCCGAGGCCCGTGCCCCCCACGTCGCGCGACCGGCCGCGGTCGACGCGGTAGAAGCGCTCGAAGATGCGTTCGCGCTCCCGAGCGGGGATGCCCGGACCCTCATCCTGGATCTCGAGCTGCACGCCGGCACCGTTCTTCGCCAAGCGCACATGGACGCTGGTGTTCTCGTTGGTGAACTTGACGGCGTTCTCCAAGAGGTTGCCGACGATGCGCTGAAGGCTCTCGCCCGTGCCCATGACGAAGACGGGGGCGTCGGGCACGTTGCGCTCGATCATGACGCCGCGCTCCGCGGCCAGCGGCAGCATCGTCTCGGTCGCTTCGGCGATGGCCTCGCGGAGATCCAGTCGCTGGCTCTGGGCCATGTCCGCGCGCTCCTCGAGACGCGAGAGCGCGAGCATCTCCTCGATCAGCTCCGACAGCCGACCCGTCTGGCGATGGGCGCGGCCGAGGAAGCTGCGCTCGGTTTCCGGGTCCATCTCCGCGTCTTCGAGGATCGTCTCGAGCAGGCCGCGGATGGCGGCGATGGGTGTCTTGAGCTCGTGTGAGGCGTTCGCGACGAAGTCACGCCGCACGCGCTCGAGACGGCGGAGGGCGGTGATGTCGTGCATCACGATCACCATGCCCCCTTGCCCGGACGGCTGTCGGTTCAACGGGGCGGCGTGGAGCTGCAGAACGCGATCAGCGGGCGGTCCGGGCAGCTGGACCTCCGCTTCGCCGACCTCCGCCGTCGCGAGGTGACGTCCCACCAGCTCCGCGACGGGCCGCAGGGGGATCGCCTCCCAGACGTCCCGGCCCTGCGCCTTCTGCGTGTCGACGTCGAGGATCCGTCCGGCGGCCTCGTTCATCATGACGACGCGGGACTCATCGTCGATCGCGACCACGCCCTCGACCATGCCGCCGAGAATCGCCTCGAGCTCTCGCCGCTCGTTGGTGATCGTGTCGATTCGCTCACGCAGGTTGTCTGCCATCGTGTCGAAGGCGCGCGCGAGATCGCCGATCTGGTCCGCGCGATCCGTGGGCACGGGTTGGCGCCCGCCGCCGGCGGCGAACGACGTCGCGGCCTTCGTGAGCTGCCGGAGCGGACGCACGAAGCGATTCGCCAGGAACACGCAGGGGAGGAACCCGAGTCCCATGGCGAGGAGGGCGGCCATGAGGATGGAGTCGCGAAAGTCCGCTCGATCGCGGTCGACGCTGAGCACGGGCAGGGACACGCGCACGAACCCCAAGAGGCCCGACTCGCCGTCGACCCGCCGCGCCACGTAGACCATTCGCTTCTTGAGCGTGCTGCTGTAGCGCGTGGCGGTGCCTTCCCCCGTGCGTCGCGCGTCGACGACCTCCGGCCGGCTGCCGTGGTCCTCCATCTCGCGCGGGTTCTTGTCGGAGTCGGCGTACACCCGCCCGTCCGCCGCGATGACGGTGTAGCGGGTGCCGGGCTCGTCGTCGAGGGCGTCGACCGTCGCCTGGAGCGAGTCGGCCGTAACCTCGCCGCGGAGAGCCGGTGCGGAGATCGTCTCGATCAGAGCGAGCTTCGAGAGCAGGAAGCGCTGGGTGGTGTCCTGGGCCTTCTCGTCGGTCTGCGCGGTGGCGAAGTAGCTGACGCAGACGATCGTCACCAGCACCGCGCCCAGGTGCGAGGCGAACAGCTTCCAGAAGAGGGAGGTGCGCACGGGGACGCCCCGGGGTCAGCTGGGTGAATCCAACGACGCGCGGCTCAGCGGCCGGTGTCCTTGAACCGGTATCCTACACCTCGAACGGTCTCGATCATGTCGCGGTGCACGCCGAGCTTCTTGCGAATGGCGCGCACGTGAACGTCGACGTTGCGCTCGACCAGGACGGTGTCATCGCCCGTGGCGGCGCGCAGCAGCTGGTCCCGCGAGTAGACCCGTCCCGGTCGCGCGGCCAGGTAGCGCAGGAGGCGGAACTCGGTGGCGGTGAAGTAGACGGTCTCGCCGTCCACCTGCACCTCGTGGCGGACCGGGTCGATCAGGAGGGTGCCGTGCTCGTCGCTGTGCTTCAGGACGCGATCGCCCTCGTCCTCGGTGTCGGCCAAGCGGCGCCGGAGGACGGCCTTCACGCGCGCGATCAGCTCCTTGGGGCTGAACGGCTTCGTGACGTAGTCGTCCGCGCCGACGCCCAGGCCCAGCACGACGTCGGACTCGTCGCCCTTGGCCGTGACCATGATGATCGGCGTCGACTTCACGGCGGGGTCGTGGCGGATCTGCTGGCAGATCTCGACGCCGTCGAGGTCGGGCAGCATCAGGTCGAGAAGGACCATCGTGGGCTTCTCGTCCCGGCAGCGCTGAAGGCCATCGGTGCCCGTGTGCGAGGTCACCACGCGATAGCCCTCGCGCTTGAGGTTGTATGCCAGGACCTCGCGCAGGTCGGCCTCGTCTTCGATCACGAGGACGGTGTCGCGTCCCATGGTGTCGGCTCCCGTGGTGGGGTCCCCCGGTCGGGCCCCGATGGCCCACAATGTAAAGAGCCGTGCGTTCCGCTGGGGCACCGAATCGAGCCGAAGCCGTGTGTTTCTAGTGGGTTATGTGGATCTTGGGGCAATTGTGGATAAAGCCGGCGTAAAGAGGGGGGTCGCTTTACGCCGGCTTTTCCGTTCCTCCCCTCGCGGGGCGCGGCCGTGCGCTCTGGCTCGCGGCCACAGCGCAGGCCTTCCCGGCTACTGGGGCGTGATGCGCCAGATGCCGGTGAAGGTCGCCACGTACATGCTGCCGTCCGCAGCGATCTCGACGTCGAGCGGCTTGTTGTCGTCGGCCTGGAGCGCGAACTCCAGGAACTCGGTCTCGTCATCGATCTCGGTGAAGGTGGCTCCGCTCATCTCGAACCGGCGCACGACCTGGTCGTCGTAGCTCGCCATGAACAGGTTGTCGGCGTAGTCCGCGCCCCAGGTGGTGCCGTCGTGCCAGGCCAGCGCCGTCGGCACGATCACGTCCGCGTAGCGGACCAGTCGGCGTCCCGGGTTCTGCACTGCGTTCGCGGTGCCCCAACCGTAGTTCTTGCCGGCCTCGAGGTAGTTGAGCTCGTCGTCCGCCGTCGGGCCGTTGTCCGCGCCGATCACCGAGCCGACGACCGGATGCACCGCGACGCCGAACGTGTTCCGGAGGCCCCGACAGAACTCCGGGCTGCCCGCGAACGGGTTGTCGGCCGGAATGCCGCCGAGGTTCTGCGGATCGGACACGAGGTAGCGCAGGAGCTTGCCTGCCGCCGACGTCAGCCCATCGAGCTGAGCATCCGCGGGCACGGTCGTGTCGCCGAGGCTCACAAGCAGGGCGCCCGTCAGGTCGAACGCCAGCTCGCCTCCGTTGTTGATGGCGCCGGCAGGCAGGCCGCTCACGATGGTGGTCAGGTTCGTGCCGACGTTGTTCACCGGATCGTCCGTCAGGCGCACGACCATCGTCTGGATGGGCATGTTCTGATCGGGACCCACGAACGTGGCCTGCACGTACACGAAGCCGTCCTGTGTGAACGTCGGCGACAGCGTCAGACCGAGCAGCCCCTGGTGCCCACCGTTCGTCACGGGGAGCGTGGCATAGGGCGTCGGCAGCAACGTGCCGTTCGCATCGACGACGCGCAGGTTCCCGGTGTCGACCTCCGTGTAGAAGATGCGGCCGTCCGGCGCGAGCGCCATCTTGGCCACCTTCAAGAGGCCCGTCACCACCGGCTCGGCCTTGAACCCGGCCGCCAGCGACTCGAACGCCGAGGGGAGCTCGGGGCCGACCTGCACGGAGACCGTCGCGTCGATCGAGCCGGCGCTGTTCGACGCCGTCACGACGTAGTCGGCCGTGGCCGCCTCGACCGTGGCCGTGCCGCTGATCGTCCCCGTGGCGGGGTCGACGGTGAGGCCCGCCGGAAGCGCCGGCGCGACGGAGAACGTGGTCGCGGGACCTCCGGTGACCGAGGCCATGTTGGGGGGGATCGCCTCGCCCACGCGGTACTGTCCCGCGACCACGTCGTACGTGAGGGCGGTGGGCTCGGTCACGCCGACGCCCACGCCCGAGGACCCTCCGCCGCCGCCGCAGGCGATCGGGCCGAGGGGAAGAAGGAGGAGCGCGAGGAGCGCGAGCCACTGCTGGCTCGCGCTCCCGCGGTTCGGGTTCCCGTAGCGGCGCATCAGGCGAACAGCCCCAGCGTCTGCGGCGGGTTCTCCTGCGGCTCCGGGAAGATCGTGCTGAAGTCGGTCACGCCCAGGTGACCGGTCAGGACCTCGCGGTACACGTCGCGGAAGTCGACCGGCCCGGGGAGCCAGTTCTCTTCCAAGAGCTCCGACGTGAGGTCGGGGCCGAACACGCCGCCGGTCACACCGCCGCCGATGACGAACACGCAGTTGCCGTGACCGTGGTCGGTGCCGTCCGAGCCGTTCTCGAAGTTGCGACGCCCGAACTCGGAGATGACGACGATGCACGTGTTGTTCCACACGCCCATTGCCTTCATGTCGGCTTCGAACGAGGCGATCGCGTCGTCGAGACGCTTGAGCAGCCGGCCGTGGCGTCCGGTCTCCTCCGAGGCACCCTGGTCGCCGTGGGTGTCGAAGCCGCCGTAGCCCGTGTAGAAGACCCGCGTGTCGAATCCGCCATGGATCATCCGCGCGATGTCCCGCATGTAGCGAGACGGACGGTCGTTCGTGTAGGCCGCGCCCTGGAAGTTGTTGTCGTAGTCGTCGATCGCCGCCTGGGTGGCGTCGATCAGCGAGTGCGCCTGGTCCATCGACACCTGCGCGTCGTTCGTCGCACCCGTGTTCACGCCGCTCTGGGCGATCTGACGAGCGATCTCGAGACGATAGGCGCTGTTGTCGCGGAACCGGTTGTCGGTGTCGAACCGGAAGTTCGACGCACTGGACACGACGAGCGGGTTCGTCACGCCGCCGGTGAAGTCCCGGCGCCTGCTGAGGCCGACCGAGATCGCCCCCGTCGGGCGCGGCGCGTACACGTCCAGGTACCGGTTGATCCAGCCACTGGGACGCATTCCGAGATCCGTGAAGCTGCCGCGCACGCCACGAGACCAGATGTCTCCGCTCGTGAAGTGGCTCAGGTTCCGGTTCGGATAGCCAACCAGGTTGACGATCGCGACGTCGCCGTCGTTGTAGAGCCGACCGATGTTCGTCATCGTCGGGTGCAGGACGTACTTCACCTCCTGGGTCACCGGGTCCGCCAGCGGCGGCGCGTTGTCCGCGATCGGATCGATGCGGATGTCCGGACGCCGCTGGTTGTAGGTGTCGATGACACCCGGCATGACCGGGATGACGGTGTTCACGCCGTCGTTCCCGCCGAACAGGTTGATGAACGTCAGGTGGCTCTGGGTCGCGATGGCGCCGGAGGCCTCCGGCAACAGGTTGCTCCCCATCGGGCCCATGAGCGCGAGGGTCGTCGCCCCCGCGGCTCCGTATCGCAGGACGTCACGACGCGTGACACCCTTCGCCTTCTTGCGGTGGTTGCACATCGTCGTTTCTCCTAGCGAACGTGGTAGCTGGGGTGCTGGGACAGGATGTAGAGCAGCCCGCGCACACGCTCGTCCACGTGCGTGTCGTTGGCCGGGTCGAACGCGTCGTCGACGATCGTGCCGTCGTTCTCGCGGTCCGTGTTCAGGTACGTGATGAGCTGCGTGCGCTCGTCGTCGGTGAGATCGACATCGAGCAGACCGGTGAGTCCGTCGACGATCTCCTCAACGGTGGGGGGCGTCTGCGGATCCGCGCCCGGAGGCAGCAGGTCGCGCACGTCCACCTGGAGCGTGTTCGCCTGGTAGTCGCGATCGGTGATCACGTCGTTGATGAGGTTCGCGCGCTCGACGGCCGTCTGGGCCGAGAGCCACAGCGCGCCCTGCTCCCAACCGGACACATCCGGCGGCTCGGAGGGCAGCTGACCGCTAGCGCCGAGGGCGCTGCGCACGTCGCGAAGGGGGCTCTGCAGGCCGGTGGACCGCATGAAGCCGACGCCGTAGTCGACCGGGCTCTTGATGATCCCGTCCTTGGCGCGGTTCGAGAAGAACGCCTCGGACTTGAACATCATGGCCAGGACGGGCGAGAGCTCGTAGTCGTTGTCGCGGAAGACCTGCGCCAGCTGGTCGATGACCTCCTGGGGCGGATCGACGTAGACGAAGTACTCCCAGAGCTTCTTGACGATGTACTCGGCCACCGGACGCGTGCTGAGCGTCAGGTCGATGACGTCGTTGTACTCCAGCAGTCCATCCTGGCCGGTGCGGCCGGTGATGGTCGTCTCGAGGACCATCTTGTCGCCCTCGTCGTGACGGCTCGGGACGTACTCCACGATGCGGAGATCCTGGTTGTTCGGATCGTCCATGTCGTCGAAGCCCGTGAAGCAGCGCGCGGCCTCTTCGATGTCCGCCTGGGTGTAGCCGTTGCCCTCACCGAGGGTGAAGAGCTCCCAGAACTCGCGGGCCCAGTTCTCGTTGATGTTGTTGACGCGACTGCGGAAGCCGTCGAGCCAGTCCAGCATCGTGTTGTCGACCGCGACGTCGAACAGGAACTGGCGGAAGTCGCCGGCACCGCTCGTGCGAAGCAGGTTGACGTGGTCCAGGTACCAGCGGCGCTCGCTGCTGCTGAGGACCTCGATGCCCGTCGCGAAGTGGTCGTGCCAGAACATGGCGAGCGCTTCGCGGAACGGGGCGTCCGAGTTCAGGAGGATGTAGAGCCACCACTCCTGTACGTCGTCCTCGTCGGGCTCCAGCCGCTCGTCCACGGGGATCGTGGCATCGATCGCAGCCTGCTCGAACGTAGGATCGAGCGGCGCAACGAGCATCTGGTCGACGTACGCGTTCAGGCCGGTGGCCATCACGTCGTCGTAGGCGCTCTGCGTCACGGCGAACTGGGTGCGGTTCAAGAAGTGCTTGACGTCATCAGGCGTCAGCGTGGTCTGCGGCGCGAGCGAAAAGGACTTGACGTCCGGCTCTACGCCTACGCCGCCACCGCTGCCGCCGCCACCGCCACAGGCAGTGGTCGACAGGAGCGCGACGGTCGCGAGGAGGGCACAGAGCCCCCTACACGTTCTCAGCATCACTGGTCTCCTCCCGGTTGTGATGTGCCCCGTAGGGCGCCCTCGGAGACCGGAGGCGCAACGCGCGCTGTGTGTGGCCGGCGCAGGGGGATCCCGACGACTGGCCACCCCCCGGCCTCGTAGCGCACTTGTCGACGTGCCCTGTAGGCCGCTTGAAGGCCTACCGCCGGTTCGGAACGTCCATCACCGGAGGCCGATGTTCACTTTTCTCACACGGCGTTCACAACGCGCGCCACGCCCGGCCTAACTCCGCCTCGGGAAATGCGTTCCAGCGTCCCGCCGCCTATGCTGCGGGCCATGGACGCCCACGGCTGGATCGCGGTCATGACCCTCGTCGCCGCGACCGCGCTCTTCATCACGAAGAAGCTGCCGATCGCCGTGACCGCCCTGCTCATCCCGATCGTGCTGTTCGCGACGCGGGTGCTCCCGGATCCCCAGGACGCCCTGGTGGGCTTCGGCAACAAGGCCGCCCTGGCGATCGCCGCCGTGATGGTGATCGGGGCGGGCCTCAAGGAATGCGGTGTGGCCACCCTGATGGCCCGCGGCCTCCAGCGGGTGGGGGGGCGATCGGAGGTCGGGGTCGTCCTGGCTGTGATGATCGCGACGGCCGTCCTCTCGACCGTCATGAGCAACGCCGCGGTCGTGGCGATCCTGCTGCCCGTCTGCATGGCGCTCTCGCGCCGCACCGGGGTCGCGGCGTCCCGCATGCTCATGCCGCTGGCGTACGCGGCCATGCTCGGGGGCACGGTCACTCTGATCGGCACAGCGCCCAACTTCCTGGTCGACGACTACCTGCGCCACCCACAGCCCGACGATCCGCTGCGCGCCGCCAAGCTGGCCGAGGAGTTCCAGGTCTTCGACTTCGCCGGCGCGGGACTCGCGATCACGGCCGCGGGCATCGCCTTCATGATCCTGATCGGGCGCCGGATGCTGCCGGTCGTCCGAGACGAGGAGCGGTTCACGCGCGCGCAGCTGCCCGAGGAGGTCGCGTCGCGATTCCAGCTGCAGGGGCAGCTGTTCATGTTCAAGCTCGCGCCGGAGTCGCCGCTCGTGGGCCGGTCGATCGCCGCGTCCGACATCCGCGCCCGGTACGGCATCGGCATCGTGATGGTGCGCCGCGGTGCAGCCCTCGCCGAGAAGTGGCTCCAGCCGGACCCGGAGCTGGTGCTCGCCGAGGGCGACCGGCTCTACGGAGAGGGAACGGACGAAGCCGCGTGGTCCCTGGCCGAAGAGGAGCTGGCCCAGCTCGGGCTCGCCGGCTCGGAGGCGGTGGAGCGCATCCTCGGGCACGGCACGACGCTCGCCGAGATTGCGCTGCCGCCGCGCTCCAACGCGCTGGGCCGCACGTTCCACGACCTGCACTTCCGCAAGCGCTTCGGGCTCAACGTGCTCATGCTCTGGCGCTACGGCGAGCCGGTGGGGGGCGACGCCAGCGATCGCCGGCTGAGCGTCGGCGACACGTTCCTCGCCACGGGTCCTGCCGAGCGCGTGCGCGCGCTGAGCGGACACCCCGACTACATCGTGCTCTCCGATCACAGCCAGGCGGAGGACGTGACGCGGGCGCCCTTGGCGATCGGGCTCCTGCTCCTCGCCGTCCTGCCGCCGATCCTGACGCCCGCCGTGCCGCTGCCGGTCAGCGCGCTCGCGGCGGCGCTGCTCATGCTCACCACGGGCTGCCTCTCGCAACAGGCCCTGGTCCGCGCGATCGACTGGAACGTGATCTGCCTGATCGTCGGCACGGTGCCCCTCGGCATCGCGCTGAAGGACCACGGCGTGGCGGCCGTCGCCGCCGATGCCGTCAACGCCGTCGGGGGCGCGCTCGGTCCACCCGGGGTGATCGCCATCCTGTTCCTGCTCGCAGCCGTGCTCGCCACGCTCACCAGCAACGCCGCGGCGGCGGTGATCATGGCGCCGGTGGCCGTGCTGGCCGCCGGCCCGGCGGACCTGGCCTTCACCAGCGTGCTGCTGGCCGTTGCCTATGGCGCGAGCTGCGCGTTCCTGCTGCCCTTCGCCCAGTGCAACATCCTCGTGTACGCCCCGGGCGGCTACACCACGCGCGACTTCATCAAGGTCGGCCTGTGGATGAGCCTGCTCATGTGGGGCGTCACGGTCCTCGTGCTCTCGCTCTGACCGCCCGCGCGCGCACCCCTCCCGCCGAAGGGATGCCGACGTAGACGCGGCCCCCGAGCCCTCCCGGCAGGAGTTGCCCGGGCCCCGGGATCAGCCATAGGCTTGTTGTCCACGTTCCCGTGGAGCGACCATGGCGCGCGACGCCTTCCCCTCTGACGCCTCGGAAGACGAGCCGCACGCTGAGCCGGCGCGACGTCGCCTCCCGACATGGGTCGGCCCGTCGATGCCCGTCTTCATCCTCATGGGCGTGATCGGCTACTTCATGTTCACGCAGGAAGACCCGCCGCACTTCCAGGCGGAGCCGGCCACGCCGCCGACGATCGACGCCGGGACCGACGCCGAGCCGCCGTCCGACGACGCGGCATCGGATCCGACGCAAGCGGACGCGCCGGAGCAGCCCGACACCCCCGACGCGGATCCGGCACGACCGGACAAGGCAAAGCAGCCGGATCGGGACCGCGAGGATTCCGATCCGCCGATCCCGCCGCGGTAGCCCTCGCTCGGGTCCCCGACGATCTGGCCGATCGACGTGGGGTCCGGTTGATCCCGGTCGGTGGCCCCCGTTTCGCCGAACGGGTACGATCCGCGAATGACGCCCGAACAGTGGATCGCCCTGGGAACGCTTGCGGTTGCGACCACGCTGTTCATCACGCGGCCGATCCCGCTGGCCATGACCGCGCTCTCGATTCCGGTGGTGCTCTGGGTCGCCGGCATCGTCGACCGGGACCAGGCCCTGGGCGGCTTCGGCAACCAGGCCGTGCTCGCGATCGGCGCGATCATGGTCATCGGCGGCGCGCTGCGGGAGAGCGGCGTGGCCACGCTCATCGCCCGCGGGCTGCAGCGCGTCGGCGGCACGGGCGAGGCGGGCCTGATCGCGCTCCTGATGGTCTCCACGTCGCTGCTCGCGGCGTTCATGAACAACACGGCCGTGGTCGCCATCCTGCTGCCCGTCGTGGCGGCGCTCTCGCGGCGCTCCGGCGTCGCCGCGTCCAAGCTGCTGATGCCCGTGGCCTTCGCCGCCGTGCTCGGCGGCACGATCAGCCTGATCGGCACCGCGCCCAACTTCCTGGTGGCGGACTACTACAACAACCCGCTGGAAGGCGACGCCCCCGAGCGTCCGATCCAGATCTTCGACTTCGCCACGGTCGGCATCGCGATCACGATCACGGGCACGATCTTCATGATCCTGATCGGGCGCCGGTTCCTGCCGGAGATCACCGCCGCGGATCGGCGCGAGGCCGCCCGTCTGCCGATGGAGGCCGCCGAGTCCTACGGCATCGGCGAGAAGCTCTTCAAGCTCAAGGTGGCCGAGAGCTCGAGCGTGCTCGGCAAGACCATTGCCGAGGTGGACGTGCGCAAGCGCTACGACCTCGCCGTCGTGATGGTGCGTCGTCCGGCGGCACTCGGCGAACGCTGGCTGCAGCCCGAGCCGAGCATGACGCTCGAGCTCGGCGACATCGTCTACGTGCAGGGGCCGTGGGAGAAGGCCTGGGAGTTCTCCGAGGAGGAGCTCTGCCAGTTCGGGCTCGCCAGCGAACGCGCGGTCGAACGTCTGCTCGGCCACGGCACGAGCATGGCGGACGTCTCCGTGCCGCCGTACTCGCGCGCACTCGGGCGCTCGTTCAAGGGGCTCGACTTCCGCAAGCGCTACGGCCTCAACGTGCTCGCGCTGTGGCGCCGCAACGAGGCGATCACCGAGGGCGTCGCCGACGTCGAGCTCGAGCTCGGCGACTCGTTCCTGGTCTCGGGCACCGCCGATCAGGTCGCGGCGCTCCAGGAGAATCGCGACTTCGTCGTGCTCACGGACCTCTCCGAGGAGGAGAACCTGACGCGCGCGCCCATCGCGATCATCTTCATGCTGCTCGCGCTGCTGCCGCCGGTCCTGCTCAACTGGCCGCTCCCGATCACCGCGCTCGGCGCCGCGATCCTCATGGTGGCCTTCGGGTGCATCCAGCGGACGAGCCTCCTGCGCAGCATCGACTGGAAGGTGCTGGCGATGATCATCGGCACGCTGCCGCTGGGCGTCGCCCTCGACCAGGTGGGGATCGCCGGCTCCGTGGCGGAGTGGTTCCGGCCCGTGAACGACGCCCTCGGGCTGACCGGCGTCTACGGCGTGCTCTTCCTCATCACCGCCACGCTCTCGGTGCTGACCAGCAACGCGGCGGCGGCCGTGATCATGGCCCCCGTCGCCGCGAAGGCGGCGACCCTCATCGGCCTCGACCCACGCAACGCCCTGTTGGCCATGGCGTACGGCTGCAGCTGCAATTTCCTGCTGCCCTTCGCGCAGTGCAACCTGCTCGTGATGGGGCCCGGCGGCTACGGCACGAAGGACTTCATCCGGGTCGGGATCGGGCTCAGCATCGTCATGGCGATCACCACGATCGGCATGCTGGCCTACCTCGGCTGACGCGCGGAGCCGGGCCGATCCGGGGCCTCCGCGAGGGCCCGGCCGAGGCTCGGCGACTCCATTCCGGGGTCCCCCGGATGGGGAGTACCCTCGTACGCCCATCTGGAGGATGACGATGCGCGCTCTGCCCCTCTTGGCTCTCGTGTGCTGCCTCGCGCTGGCCGTCCCGGCCTACGCCGACGAGGCGCCCGACTTCACCGCCGAGACGTTGATCTTCGTGCAGGACGACCTGCCCTCGGGCTGGAAGCTGCTCGACAGCGGCGACTGCCCGCCCGAGCTGCCCAGCGAGGATCGGGTCACGGAAGCCGGCGGCGAGGACGTCGACTCCTTCGCCATCACGTGCGAGTACCGCCTCGTGAAGGCACCCGGCGGCATGCAGGCCGTGGTCGCCATCGTCGACGTGGACCTCGACGAGGACACGCCCAAGTACATCAACGGCTTGAAGGCGATCGCCGCCCCCAACGCGTGGAAGGTGGTCGAGCTCGGCCATGCGCAGCGCGTCATGCTCGTCGCGGCACCGGCGGAGAAGATCGACGAGCTCGTCTCGTGGCAGAAGGACATCGCCGCGCGCAACCTGATGGTGCTCGCGTACGACCGGTTGCTCTCCGACTTCCAGGACGGCAAGTCCGGCAAGCTCTCGATGGAGCGCGCCGGCGAGTACGCGTCGGCCGCTCTCTCGATCCGCAAGGGCATGTCCGGCGCGAAGGCCGTCCAGGGCATGGTCATGCTGATGAAGGACGACAAGGAAGGCGGCATCAGCACCGTGCGCAAGGCGCTCGGTGACTCCGGCAAGCTCGCCGCCACGCCGCGCATGCGCTTCTTCGGCTGGGGCCTGATCGGTCGCGCGCTGATCAACGACACCGAGGAGAAGCCCGCCACCGCGCAGCAGAACAAGGACGCGGTCGAGGCCTTCAAGAACGCGATGCGCTACGAGGACCAGGCCATCGAGGAGGCCAACGAGCGCAACGACCAGTACCTCCGTCTGCGCGTGTGGGGCACCCGCTACAACATGTGCTGCGGTCTCGTGCGCATCAAGAGCAACGACGAAGCGTTCAAGGAGCTCGAGACCTGCATGACGATCGGCAAGCGGCTGCTCTCGCTGGGCAACCGCTGGCAGCGCTGGTTCGAGCACGCCTGGTTCTGGGACAAGGACCTCGAGCCGATCCGCAAGGACCCCCGCTTCATGCCCCTCATGAAGAAGGTCGCGCCCGACGAGTACGACTGGGAGAAGCGCACCCCGGAGCTCGAGAAGGCCAAGAAGCAGATGGAAGAGCAGCGCGCCAAGCAGGAAGCCGCCAAGAAGGCCGGCGAGAAGAAGGACGGCGGCGCCGGCTAGCCCCTAGAGGCGCTCGACCAGCACGGCGAGCCCCAGCCCACCGCTGATGCACAGCGTGGCGACGCCGCGCTTCACGTCGCGCTCGGCCATCGAGTGGAGGAGCGTGACGAGGATGCGGCAGCCGGTCGCGCCGATCGGATGCCCGAGCGCGATCGAGCCGCCGTCCACGTTCATCTTCTCTTCGTCGATCTTCAGGTCGCGGTTGCACGCGAGCACCTGCGCGGCGAAGGCCTCGTTCAGCTCCCAGAGATCGATGTCGTCGACCGAGAGCCCCGTCTCCGCCATCAGCTTCTGCACGGCCGGGACGGGGCCGAGGCCCATCACGCGCGGGTCCACGCCCGCCTCGGTGTAGGCCACGAGCCGCGCCTGAGGCGTCACGCCGCGGGCCTCGACGGCCTTCTCCGACAGCACGACGATCGAGGCCGCGCCGTCCGTGATGCCGCTCGAGTTGCCCGCGTGGACGGTGCCGGTATCCGCGCGGAAGACGGGCGGCAGCTTGGCCAGCTTCTCGGCCGTCACGCCGTCGCGGGCGTGCTCGTCCGTGTCGAACGGGTACTCGCCCTTCTTCCGGTCCTTGAGGGTGATGCTCACCTTCTCGGCGTCGAAGCGGCCGCGCTCGCGCGCCGCCTCGGCGCGGTTCTGGCTGCGCGCGGCGTAGGCGTCCTGCTCGGCGCGCGGGATCTCGTACTGGTCGGCGAGGGTCTCCGCCGTCTCGCCCATGACCTGGTCGGCGAGCTTGCAGTGGAAGCCGTCCAGGTACATGCCGTCCACGAGCCGGTCGTTGCCGAGCCGGTAGCCCCAGCGCGCGCGCGGGAGCATGTACGGCGTGTTCGACATGCTCTCCATGCCGCCCGCGAGCACGATCTCGGCCTGGCCGAGCTTGATCGCGTCCGCGCCGAGGAGCGCCGACTTGAGGCCGCTGCCGCAGGCCATGTTGACCGTCCACGCGGGGCGCTCGACGGGCACGCCGGCGCGCACGGAGACCTGGCGGCCCGTGCTCGGGCCCTGGCCTGCCTGGCGGCCGTGGCCGAAGAGCGTCTGGTCCACGGCGTCCGCGGGCACGCCTGCGCGCTCGAGCGCGGCCTTCGCCGCGTGCACGCCCAGGTCGGGGGCCGAGAGCCGGGAAAGGGAACCACCGAACTTGCCGATCGGCGTGCGCACGCCGCCTGCGAGGAAGATCTGCTGCGTCATGGCGCGGATGGTACTGCGTTCGCATGGCGGGCCCGCGTTCGCGCGTGGGGGTTTCCGCCCCGCGAACGCGCCCGAAGCCGACCCGGACCCGGCTTCGCGGCCGCCGGACTCGGGGTAGCCTTTTCGCCTGCCCGTAGGGGCGCAGCCGGAGGGGCAATGGCCGCCAAGAAGAAGGCTTCCAAGAAGAAAGCCGCCAAGAAGAAGGCTGCGAAGCAGAAGGCGGCCCCGAAGAAGGCTGCCAAGAAGAAGGCGGCCGCCAAGGCCGCCCCCGCGACCGATGCCCCCTCGGACAAGGTCGCCGAGGCCGTCATGGCCGCTCTCGCCGAGGCCATGGGCGAGGAGGACGCCGAGCCCGTCCGCGAGCGCAAGCCGATCCCGAAGATGCCGGCGCGCAAGAAGGGCGGCCCGATCCGCCTCGCCCTGGGTGCCGAGCCCGACGCCGCCTTCATGGTGTACGCGCTCGCCGCCGGCAAGGTCGAGACGGAGGGCCGCGAGTACGAGCTCATCCGCAAGGACCAGCACGTCCTCGACGACGAGGCGCTCAAGGGCGACTACGACGTCACGATGCTCTCGCTCGGCGCCTACCCGCGCGTCGACGACCGCTACATGCTCTTGCCCTGCGGCGGCAGCTTCGGCGACCACCGCGGTCCGATCCTGGTCGCGCGCTCGCCCATCCGCTCGCACGAGGTGGACGGCCTGCAGGTCGCCGCCCCCGGCAGTTTCTCCACCGCCGCGATCGCCCTGCAGCTGTGGCTGCCCGCCGGCAAGTTCGACATCGTGCCCGTACCGGCGAAGCACGTCTCCCTGCTCGTACGCGCCGAGCGCGCCCGCAGTGGGCTGCTCGTCACGGAGGAGCAGCTCACCTACCGCAACCACAACCTCGTGGCCGTCGTGGACTTCGGCCAGTGGTGGGGGGAGGAGACGGAAGGGCTGCCGCTGCCGCTCACCGTCAGCGGCATCCGTCGCGACATCGACGAGGAGGAGCGCGCGAAGATCGCACTCGATCTCAAGCGCTCCATCGCCTACGCGCTCGGTCACCGCGAGGAAGCGCTCGAGCACGCCGTCGAGTTTGCGCGCAAGGCGCCGCCCGAGGTCGTGGACAAGTTCGTCGACCGCTACGTGAACGACCTGTCGCTCGACTGCGGCGAGCGCGGACGTCAGGCGATCCAGCTCATCTTCGATCGCGCGTTCGACAAGGGCATGCTCGAGGAGGATGTCTGGCCCGAGTACCACGGCCGCGAGGACTAGGCCGCGCGTCGACTAGGCTGGGGGGCGAACCCGACGGAGGTCGCCCATGGCGCGCTACCTGCCCCTGCTGCCGCTGCTCGTCCTGCTCATGCTGCCCATCGCCACCGGCGTCGCCGACGACGGCGAACGCGGCCTCATCGCCGAGGTCAAGACGCTGCGCGCGGACCTCGAGGCGCTCACGAAGCGCGTCGCCGCGCTCGAGCAGAAGGAAGGCCAGCGCGCCGGCATGGTCTCGATCGTCGGCACGTTCGAGCTCGACCGCGACGCGTGGGAGGAGGACCTCGTGCGCTCCACGCTCGAGAAGGCGCGTGCGTCGCTGGACCTGATCGAGGACCCGGAGCAGCGGGCGCGCTCGCGCGCGAACCTCGAGGAGGCGGCGCGCGCACACGCGCGCAAGGCGCGCATGACGCTCACGCTCGCGCCCGACGGCACCTTCGTCCAGACGACGCGCTTCGACGAGGACGAGGGCGACGTCCGCGGCACCTGGGAGCGCGCGGGGGACGCGATCGTCCTGACCGCGACGCTCGAGGACGGCGAGCCCGTGGATCCGCCGCGCGAGATGCGCGCGACGCTCGACGGGGGCGCGCTGCGGCTGGCGCCGCCCGACGCCGAGGGCCTGACCATGCGGCTGCGCAAGCGGTAAGGACACCGCGTTGATCGGATTCCTGGGCCTGCTCCTGCTCCTCGGCCTGCCAACGGTGGCCTACCTGCTGCTGCGTCCGAAGGGCGTGGGCCTCGTCGAGGACTTCATGCCGTTCCCGCTCATCCTGCGTGCGGCGGGGGGGCTGCGTCAGTATCCGGTGTTCCTGCTCCTCGGCGCCTTGGCGAACGCGCCGCTCCTCGTGCTCCTGCTCGGCGGAGAGGGCGAGATGGTCCGGATCGGGATCCTGATGCTCGTGTTCTGGGCAGTGGTCACGATGCCGCTGCTCGTACAGAGCAGCGTGGCCGACGGGGCCCTCCGGCCGCTTCGGCGACGGCGCGCGTCGGCCGGTGAGATCCTCAAGGGCGGGGTGGTGGGCCTGGGGCGGGGCATCCCTGTCGCGGCCATCGCGACGGCAGCTACGCTGCTGCCGTTGGTGGGGGGCGCGCTCTTCGTTCGCAGCGACGGGATCGGCGAGTTCTTCCTCCTGACGGGAGGCTTCGTTGCGGCCGTCATTGCCAGCGCGCTCTATCTCGCGCCGGCCATCGTCGTCGACCGCGATCGCACCGTGCTTGGCGCTCTGCACGAGAGCCTCGTCGTGACCTTCGGCTACCGCCTGCGCATCCTCGGCATCGTGCTGTTCTTCGGGGTCGTCCAGCTCTTGCTCAGCAGCAGCGTGCTGAGCTGGCTGACGGCGGCGCAGAGTCGCGACCTCTCACCGCTCGTGCTCTTCGCCGTGATCTACCCCGTCTCGACGGTGGTCGGCACATGGCACGCCATCACGGCCGTGATCGTCTACCACCGCCTGCGCAAGCTGCGCTACGGCGGCGAGGTCGACGGCCTATTGGACGTCTTCGAGTAGGCAGTTTGCCTACGCCGCGTCGGTGTCGCCCTCGCCGGACTTGCGGCGGAAGCGCGGCTGCTTGTCGCCGGCGGCGTCGTACATGAAGTGGCCGTCGTTGTCTGCTGCCTCGGTGATGCCGGTCGGGCGCAGGGCCAGCGACTTCAGCGCGCTACGGATGCTGCCGTCGGTGGGGATCTGACTGAGGTCGTCGACCCAGTTCGGGAACTCCATGCGCAGCCGCTGGGCATCGAACTGGACGTTGTTGAGCTGACCGCGCACCGCGAGGAAGCGCACGAGGCGGTAGACCTTCTCCGTGTCGAACATGGTCGGGTCGAGATGCAGCGAAGAGGTCGTCAGGCCGACCTGCCAGCGGAGGTAGGCCTCCTCGAAGCGGTCGGGCTTGACGGGGCCCTGGCTCAGGGCGGCCGCGCGGTAGAGGTGGTACTCCACGAGCATCGCGCGACGGGACTCGGCCTCCGCCTCTTCCTTGGCGCGTTGCGCCTCGGCGATGCGCGCCTGGACCTGCTCGCGACGAGCGCGCTGCGCCTGCGCGAGATGCTGGATCTCCTCGGGCGTGAGCCCGGCCGTGTTCAAGAGATTGTTCATCGAGGTCCCTTTCGACCTCCCTCGCAGACAACTGGAGACTTGTCTGCGCTGAAAACGACCGAATCCGTGACCGGGGCGGGGCGCCCGCCGTGGTACGGACGTGAAGCGTTCCCGAGCCCTGTTCCGCGGCCTCCCGGCGCCCGGGCGGCGCCGTCTTCCGGCGCTGCTGGCCCTGCTGGTGGCGGTGTCGCTGGTGTCTCTCTGGCAGACAAGGGCCGAGGAATCCGGGCCCCCGACGGGCCCCAGGGCGTTGCAGTTCGAGACGCCCGAGGTCGCTCTCGGCCGGTTGCGCGCGGGTTCCGTGCGCCTTCTCTCCCTGCCCTGGCAGCGGACCGGGCCCGGCCCCTTGCGCGTGCTCGAAGCGCGAACCGACTGCGGCTGCGCCCTGATCGAGTCCGCGCCACGCGAGCTCGCCGAACGGGCACGCGGTCGTCTGCGGGTCCGCGTCACCGCGCCGAGGCGCCCCGGCCCGATGCGCCACCGCGTGCGGGTCGTCACCGACGGTCCCCCCGGCCACGACGTGCACGACGTCTGGATCAGCGCCCACGTCGACGTGGATGTGGCCGTCAAGCCGTCCACCGTGTCGCTGCCGCCCGGGCCCACCGGCTCCGAGGTCCAGGCCGTCCTCGAGGTCGCCTGGGACCGGTCCACGCACGGCGCGCGGCTGTTGCCGCGCGCGCGCCTGATCGCCCTCGAGGGGGAGATCGACGTGGGCCCGCCGCCGCGGCCCGGCGCCGATGCTGTCCAGATCGTGGCGACGCTGCGGCGCCCAGCGAAGCCAGGCCGGATCTCGGGCTGGATCGAGGTCGATCTGGGGGACCGCGGCCCGATCGCCGTGCCCGTGCGTGGGACGGTGGTGCCGGCAAGGCCGGAAGGCGGCGCCTCCCTCGACCGTTGACCGGGCATGACCACCCGCGTGCGACACTCTCCGGCCGTGAGCGACCGCCCCTCCACCACCGAGGCGCCCCGCGAGCTGCCCAAGCAGCGCAAGGGCGCGCCCAAACCGGGCGCGAAGCGCCGCCAGTACCTGCGCTACAAGCGCATCGCGACCGTGCTGGGGCTGCTCGTCGTGGCCGGGGTGGCCGTGATCCTCGCCGGCGTCTTCGCCGGCCCGGCCGAGGACGAAGGCGTGGCCGCGACGCGTGCCCTGCTCGACGACCTCGCCGCCGCGCTCGACGCGCACCATGCCCGCGTGGGCGAGCTGCCCACGCGTGTGTCCGAGCTCGTGAACCCCAACTCGCCCTACAAGGGCAGCGCCATCCCCGAGGATGCCTGGCGACGCCTGATCCAGTACAAGGCGGTCGACGTGCGGGGGGGCGTCTGGCGCCTGCGCAGCCTCGGCGAGGACGGCAAGCCCGGCACGCCCGACGACATGGTCTGGCCGGAAGGCTCCAGCTGGGACTGATGAGCCGCTAGACGGCCGCGCCGATCACGCCCAGGTCGCGACCGACCTTCGTGAAGGCGCGAATGGCGTGATCGACCTGCTCCTCGGTGTGGCCGGCAGAGATCTGCACGCGGATGCGCGCCTGGCCCTTGGGCACCACGGGATACGAGAAGCCGATCACGTAGATGCCCTCGTCGAGGAGCGCATCGGCCATCTGCATGCTGAGGCGAGCGTCGCCCAGCATGATCGGCACGATCGGGTGGATCCCCGGCCGGATGTCGAAGCCGGCCTCGGTCATGCCGTTCCGGAACTGCATCGTGAGCGACTCGAGCTTGTCGCGCAGCTCGGTCGTCGCGCTCAAGAGGTCCAGGCAGGCGATCGACGCGGCGACGATCGGGGGCGCCACCGTGTTGCTGAAGAGATACGGGCGCGAACGCTGGCGCAAGAGCGCCACGATCTCCTTGCGCGCCGACGTGTAGCCGCCCGTCGCACCGCCCAGCGCCTTGCCGAGCGTCGACGTGATGATGTCGACACGGCCCTGGACGCCGCAGTGCTCCGGCGTGCCGCGGCCCGTCTTGCCGACGAAGCCGGTGGCGTGGGAGTCGTCGACCGCGACCATCGCGCCGAACTCCTCGGCCAGGTCGCAGATGCTCGCGAGGTCGGCGATGTCGCCGTCCATCGAGAACACGCCGTCGGTCACGATCAGCACGCGACGCGCGCCCGCGGCCTTCGCCTCCTCGAGCTTCGCCCGCAGGTCATCGAGGTCCATGTGCTTGTAGCGCAGGCGCATCGCCTTGCAGAGCCGGATGCCGTCGATGATGCAGGCGTGGTTCAGCTCGTCCGAGATGACGGCGTCTTCCTTCGTGAGCAGCACCTCGAAGAGGCCGCCGTTCGCGTCGAAGCAGGAGCTGTAGAGGATCGTGTCCTCCATCCCCAAGAACTCGGACAGGCGTGCCTCGAGCTCCTTGTGCTGGTCCTGGGTGCCGCAGATGAAGCGCACCGACGACATGCCGTAGCCGCGCTCGACGAGCTCGGTCCGGACGGCGTCCACCAGCGCCGGATGGTTGGCCAGGCCGAGGTAGTTGTTGGCGCAGAAGTTCAGCACCTCGCGGCCGTCATCGGTCCGGATCAGGGAGCCCTGGGGGCTCACGATGATCCGCTCGCTCTTGGTCAATCCGGCCGCCTCGATCTCGGCCAGCTCCGCCTGAATGCCTTCCCGAACCGTGTCGAACATCGTCACCTCCACGTGGACCCGTGGGCACGATAGCGGAAGCCGCGCCAGGGGGCGCCCCGCGTTCCCAGTGGGATCGCCGGGGGCCGCGGCCCGGTTGGGGGAGACCTGGACAGGCCCTGTCCGTGTCGAGGAATCGCCCCCGGCCAGGCGTCGTTACCCTAGCGACTGAGTCCCCGGAGCTCCCATGTCCGCCCCGACGCGCACACGCGAAGTCCTCAGCCCCTGGCAGAAGCCGCTCGTCCGCATGCTCGTGGGCGGGGCCGTGCTCCTCGCCGGCACCGGTGTGTTCCTCCTGAACAGCGACGGGGCCAGCACCGCGGCCACCTGGGCGCTCTTCCTGCACATCGTCATCGGCGCCCTCTTGGCCCCGGTCCTCATCGCCTTCGTCCTGCCCCACGCGTTCAAGCACATGCGCCGCAAGCCGGTGATCGGCCTGACGGGCGTGCTCGTGAGCGCCGCCGCCCTGGCCCCGATCTGGACGGGCGCGCTGATGGTGCTCCAGCGCTCGGCGCTGCGCGGGGCCTGGGTCGAGCCGACCCACCAGATCAGCGGGTTCGCGCTGATCCTGCTCTACGCCGTCCACCGTCGCTGGGGCTCGAACCCCGCGTCGTGGGGGCGTCTCGGCGCCGCAGCCTGCCTGATGCTGTCGCTGGGCCTGGGCTTCTCGTTCCTGGAGCGCAACGCGCCGCCGGAGGTCGTGGCCAGCGCGGCGCAGCCCGTCTCCGACGTACAGACAGGCAACCACTTCGGCCTCTCGTCCAGCACGACGGCGGACGGCGAGTTCCTGCCCGACGCGACCGTGCTCATGGACCAGAACCGCTGCTCCGAGTGCCACCCGCGCATCGTGGAAGACACGCTGCGTAGCGCGCACAAGTTCGCCTCGATGAACAACCCGTTCTATCGGGGCACGATCAAGGCGATGCGGAACAAGTATCCGCTCGTCGACACGAAGTGGTGCGCGGGATGTCACGACCCGGCACTGCTCTTCACCGGCCGCATCGACGATCCCGACCTCGACTTCGACAGCCCGGAGGCCATGCTCGGCCTGACGTGCATGTCCTGCCACGCCATCAAGCCGCGCAGCACGAACGGCAATGGCGATTACGTCATGCAGGGGCGCGTCGTCTACTCGTGGGAGCGCAGCAACGACCCGCGCGTGCTGGCCGCGCACGACATCCTGCTCGAGGCGAAGCCCGACGCGCACATCGAGAGCCTGCGCCCGCACAACATCGACAAGAGCAACTTCTGCGCGACGTGCCACGGCGCGCACGTGCCGCCCGAGCTCAACCGCTGGAAGTTCCAGCGCGTCCAGGACGAGTTCCACGACTGGCACGACAGCGGCGTCTCGCTGAACAATGTGCGCAGCTTCTATCACCCGCCCAACGCGAAGCGGTGCCAGGACTGCCACATGCCGCTCGTGCCCGATCCCGAGGATCCCTCCTCGGATGAGAACGGCCTCGTGCGCAGCCACCTCTTCGCGGCCGCGAACACCGCGCTGCCGTTCTTGCGCGGCGACAACGCGATGATCGAGCGCCAGCGGCAGTTCCTGCAGAACGCCGTGCGGGTGGACGTGACGGGCATCGTGCTCGAGCCGGAAGCCCAAGACGGCAGCGAGCGGCAGCGCTTGTACGCGCCCGCGCGCCTCGCCAAGCCGGCCGTCAAGCCGGGTGAGATCGTCGAGGCGCACGTGGTCGTGCGGAACTTCGGCGTCGGCCACAAGTTCCCGGGCGGCACGAAGGACTCGAACGAGGTCTGGATGCAGTTCGAGGCGAGCATCGGCGACGGTGCGGCCTTCTACCACTCGGGCCGCATCGACCCCGAGACCGGGCTCGTCGACCCCGCGGCCGAGTTCTGGCGCGCGTACGTGCTCGATCGCGACGGCAACCGCGTCGTGAACCGCGTTGGGCCCGACGTCTACACGAAGGTCTACGTCAAGACGATCGGCCCCGGCACGGCCAACGTCGTGCGCTACCGCTTCCAGGTGCCCGAGGGCGCCAAGGGCAAGCTGCGCGTGAAGGCGACGCTGCGCTACCGCAAGTTCATGCGCGAGTACATCGACTTCCTGTACCCGCACGACAAGACCATCGAGCATCCGCAGATGGACGGCAGCATCAAGGAGGTGGACCTCACGCAGCTGCCGATCATCGACATGTGGACGGACGTGCTCGAGCTGGCGGTCACGCCCGAGGGAACGACCGGCCCCGCGCCGACGCCCTACGACGTGATCGATCCCGAGCCGCGCCGCGCCGCCGGCGACATCGACCTACCGAAGGATCGCGAGCGCATCAACGACCTCGGGATCGGCTATCTGCTGCAGGGCGACGTGTACTGGGCGGAGCACTGCTTCGACCAGGTCACCAAGATCGAGCCCGAGTACGCGGACGGATGGGTCAACGTCGGCCGCGTACGCATCCAGGCCAACAACTGGGACGGCGCCGTCGCTTCGCTTGCGGAGGCCAAGCGCCTCAAGCCCGGTTGGGCCAAGCCGCGTTACTTCGAAGGCCTGATGTACGAGCAGATGGGCCGCTTCCCCCAGGCCGAGGCCGCCTATCGCGAGGTGTACGAGACCTGGCCGAACGACCGCGCCACGCTGAAGTCGCTCGCCAAGGTGATCTGGGAGCAGGCGCTCCCGGGTGACAAGGAGCGGCCGGCCCAGGCGCTCGAGTTCCTCAAGCGCATGATCGAGATCGATCCCGAGGACTGGGTGACGTGGCAGCGGGCCATCGCCATCTACAAGGCACTCGAGGACAGCGACGGCGTCGACGCGGCCACGCGCGCCTACATGCGCTTCAAGCGCGACGACGACGAGCAGATCCGCGCCGGGGATGCGCGCCGCAAGGACCCGAACCTGATGCGGCAGTGGCAGAAGAAGAGCACGCACGTCCAACCCGGCCTCTCCGAGTGACCCACGCCCCCGCGGGGGTATGGTGAGCGCCATGCGGTATCTCGCACCCGTCCTGCTGGTGTCCCTGCTCTGCGTCGGTGCGCCCGCCATCGCCGACTCGGACTGGAAGGCGGCGAAGAAGGCCTTCAAGTCGGGGCAGCGTTCCGAGGACTGGCGCACGCGCCGCAGCGCCTACACGGACCTCGCGTACTTCGACAACGCGGACGCCGTAAAGGAGATCCTCTCCGCCTTCGCGAAGGAGAAGAACCCGGCCGTCGTGCTCGGCGGCATCGAGGTGCTCTCGGCCTTCAAGTCGAAGGACGCCGGCGAGGCGCTCGCCAAGGCGCTGAAGAAGAACAAGGGCCAGCGCAAGCTGCACGTCCTGATGGCGCTCGAGCGCCAGCCCGGCGAGTCGGGCAAGGAGCTCCTGCTCGAGGTGCTGCGCGGC